>JAGDCV010000003.1 GCA_017958365.1 Clostridiales bacterium | reverse complement strand
TGCTATTCCCATGAACATTGCGATCTTTCTTTTAAGCTCGCCGCTGTCTCTTCCCGCATCCTCAAGAAAATAGTACGAGGAGATGTTAGGGAACAGGTCATCCATCTTATAGACGGTGCCGCAGTAGGGGCAGCCGTTCGTAAGTTCGGAGATCTTTGCCACCGCGCCGCATGAAGGACAGCAGTGCGCCTCATCTGCGGGACTCTCGCCTGACACAAGTTCGGTCAAGGTCTCGTAGAGAGTGTACTTTCGATTATCGCCGTAAAGCTTCTTTCCGTCTTTGGAGAACTTGCGCTTAACGCCGCAGCTTTTGAAACACATCGTGCTGTGGAAGTGGCGGTCGCTCCAGTCGCGGCCCATCGTGAATTCTTCGATGCCGCCGCGCTCATATACTTCGTATTCAGTCTGAATGCCTTTCTTCCTAAGCCTCTCGTTCTGAAGCTTAAATGCATACGTTACGTCATTATCTGCGAAAGGGACGTCCTTGTCTTCCGCGATCGCGGGGCCAATGGCATCCCTGAACCTGTCAAGAAGCTGCTTCTGCTTACCCGTTGCCTTAACGATTTGAAATATAGATCTTCCCATTACCCTTATTCCCCTCTTAGTCCGGATAATTACTTCTTGCCGAATCTCTCCTTCAGATTCTTATCGTTGGATGCATCGAGATCGACAATGGTCTTGATGATGAAGTCCTTGGTCTCGACGTAGTTGGCATTGACCCACTTCTCGATGATCGCGATGCAGCCGCAGGAGTGGTAGTGGCTCATGTACTCGAGTTCCTTGTTCTTGATGTCGAGGTTATGCTTCTCTGACCTTACCTGCTGGTACAAACCTATGACGATCTTATTGAACTTATCGCGCAGGCAGCCCGTGTTATAGGGGCTGAATATCATCTTGAAGACTGAACGGTTATCGTCGATATAGTCGATGAGTCTTCTTAAGGCAGCCTTGCCGCCCGGCTCATCCTCTCCGAGGATTATCTGACCTAACTCGATCAGGACCTCGTTTTCCATCTGGTCGTAAAGATCATATACATCGAGATAATGCTTATAGAAAGTACCTCTGTTGACATCGGCCTTATCAGCGATCTCCTGAACTGTTATCTTACGAAGCTCCTTGGTAGCAAGGAAGTCAGCGAGCGCGTCTCTTAAAGCTCTTCTTGTCTTCTCGGTCCTTCTGTCAGTCTTCTTCTCGGCCATAGCAAAAAATCCTCCATAGGAACATCTGACATCAATTATACAATAAACATCATTGACTTAATAACAGAACAGTCGTATTTATTATCGTATGTCTTCTATGGATAACAACAAACTTTACGTGAAGAATCTGACGACGGGGTCGATGTTCACGAAGATAATCACCTTCGCCCTGCCGCTTGCCGTAATAGGCATACTGCAGCAGTTGTTTAATGCAGCTGATGTGGCTGTCGTCGGACAGTTCGTCGGACGTGACGCGATGGCTGCCGTCGGAGCAAACAGCTCGATCATCAATCTCGTGGTCAACTTATTCGTCGGCATCTCGATAGGATCGAATGTCGTGATCGCGAATGCAGTCGGCAAGCAGGACAAAAAGCGCGCACAGGATGCTGCAAAGACTTCCATACTGATCGCCTTATCGGGCGGTGTGTTTGTCACCTTGTTCGGTGAGTTATTAGCGCCTTCCATAGTAACGGCGATGAAGGTTCCTTCTGAGATTTATCCCATGGCTCTTTTGTACCTTCGCATCTATTTTGCAGGCATGCCGGTCATCCTTCTTTATAACTTCGAGGCCGCGATATTCAGGGGTCTTTCCGATTCACGCACGCCGCTTATCGTACTCACGCTGTCGGGTGTGCTTAATGTGTGTTTGAATTTTGTTTTCGTTTACTACATGAAGATGGGGGTTGATGGAGTCGCGATCGCCACGGTCGTGTCGAACCTTTCAAGTTCCGTGCTTTTGCTCATGAAGCTTCTCGGGAAGAACTCGCCCATCGACATCCGCGCGGGAGTCATCAGCCGCAAGGTAATCCGCAAGATCCTTGTGCTCGGCATTCCCGCGGGTATCCAAAGCGGCATCTTCAGTGTCGCGAACATCATCATCCAGGCTGCGATAAACAGCTTAGGCGGAACGGTCATGGCCGCGTCGAGTGCCGCTTACAACCTCGAGATCTTCGTGTACTATATCCTGAATTCCTTCGCGCAGACGTGTACGACATTCGTCGGCCAGAATTACGGTGCCGGCAAGATCGACCGCTGCCGCCGCGCCCTTCTTACCTGCATCCTCATCGACTATGCAGTGACGGGTACTGTCGTTGCCCTGATACTCATATTCGGAAATCAGATACTCGGGCTGTTTAATCCCGATGCTGAGGTTATATCGATAGGCTACATCCGCCTGGTATACATCTTCATGTCATATATCTTCACGCTGCCCGAGGCCGTCATCGCAAGTTATCTTAACGGCTACGGCAAGACGCTCCCGCCTGCGGCTTTATCGGTCATCGGCATCTGCGCGACGAGACTTGTGTGGATTTTCTACGTCTTCCCGCGTCACCGCTCTTTTGACGTCATCATGATGTCGTATCCGATATCCATGTTCGTAACTGTGCTTCTCATGATCGGCGCCCTTATCGTGATACGTCCGGGCGTCCGCGTTAACCGGCGAAAGACGCTTTGATTTCACTCATTTTTACGCCTGTTTGCTCTTCTTTTTATTAATATAATCAACCCAATCAGTATTGATCAGATTGGAGATTAAACATGAAGAGATTTTTTGCATTGGTTGTTGCTGCCGCTGTGATGTTCTCACTTGCTGCATGTGACGGCGCACAGGAGATGATAGATACTACTGAAGGAAGGCTCACCGAGACAGAGTTTATCTCGGGCGTGGGCAACCCCTGGACTGAGGTTGAGACTGTCGGCGAGGCTGCCGAGGGTTCCGGTGTCGGAGAATTCACTCTCCCTGAGGACGGAAGCGAGACTTCACAGGGTGAGATCCACTGGTTCGGCTATTCCTACATGAATGAGATTGCCGAGGCAACGGGTTCCATCGGTTCTGCTAATCTCATGGTCCGCAAGGGTCTGTCAGAACAGGGCGGCGACATCTCGGGAGACTTCACAGACTACGAGTACGAGTGGACACAGGATGTCGACGGCCTTACTGTAAACTGCTATGGTAACGAGGAAGGCAGCGCTATGCTCGCTACATGGGCAAAGGACGGCTGCAGCTACTGCTTCATGATAAGAGGCCAGGGCGATGTTTACGAGACTTACGGTCTTGAGCAGGAGGCAGTTACCGAGATGGTTTCTTCGGTTAACTGACCGGTTGATTAATGCATGTTAAAAGGAGTGCCGGTCGGCACTCCTTTTTTTCGTTTGTGATCAGAGGTAGTAGACGTAATTGTCTTTACGCGGTGCCGCGTCGTTCACGGGGCCGTCTGCGTAACCTAATGCGCAGTGGCCGATGCCCTCGTACTCGTCCGTGATGCCGAGTTTATCGAGGATCTTCTTTCCGAACTCGGACTCGAATTCCTCTTTCGCACGGTGGATCCAGATTTTGGCGATGCCGAGGCTGTGTGCCGCATTCATGAGGTTGCCCATGACGAGTGAGCCGTCATAGACGTGGGTTGCGACGTCCTTCTTTGCAAGAACGATGAGGATGACGGGTGCGCCGTAGAAGGGGTCGAAGCCTTCCTGCCAGCCGCCGATCTTTCTGTTCTCATCAGCGATCTCATCTCTTATGATCTTGTTTGTGACTGCGATGATGATGGGGCTTTGCTTGCCCATGCCCGTTGCAGAATACGTACCCGCCCTGACGATCGCTTCTATGTCCTCGTCGGGGATCATGTCGGGCTTAAACTTTCTGCAGCTTCTTCTTGTCTCAAGCACTTCCAAAGTCTCGTTCATGTTTGCCTCCTAGAATGGATAATCTTCTCCCTCGTTTGTTATGAACCTGTGCCCCTCAAAGTCTTCGCGTCTGTTCTCGAACAACTCCTGCAGTATCCCTGCGGCTTCGTAGGATGAAAGCGGTGCGGGATTGTCCGCCCTGCCGTCGGTCCTGATCCAGCCCGGATGCACGCAGAAGATATTCACCTTCTTCTCATCCCTGATCGTATTCCAGATGTTCATGGTCGCCATGTTAAGAGCGGCCTTTGCCATGCCGTAGTCGATCTGCGCCGTGC
>JAGDCV010000049.1 GCA_017958365.1 Clostridiales bacterium | reverse complement strand
CGATGGATTTTCTGATGTATTTCGCTGCTCTTAAAGGTCTTAACAGGAAGACGGCGAGAAGGAAGAGCGAGGAGCTTCTGGAGGTTGTCGGCCTTAAGGACGAGCGCAACAAGAAGATAAAGACTTTCTCAGGCGGCATGAAGCAGCGCGTCGGGATAGCACAGGCGCTCCTTAACGATCCGCGCGTGCTCGTCGTCGATGAGCCGACGGCAGGTCTCGACCCGAGGGAGCGTGCGAGGTTCAGAAGCCTTATCTCGGATATCGGAAAGGAAAGCATAGTGCTGCTGTCGACGCACATCACATCGGACCTTGAGCACATCGCGGACAGGCTTCTTGTGATGCAAAGCGGCAAGCTGATATGGCAGGGCGACTGGAACGGCGACGGTGCCGAGCTCGAGTCCTTCTATTTCTCCATGCTCGAGAAGGAGGAGAAGTCGAATGTTTAGTACGTTATTAAGATACGAACTTAAGAAACTGATTACGAACAAGATAATGATGATCGCATTCGTCATCATGCTCGTGGCGGGCGTGACGATGGGCCTTAACGAAGAGGGAAGAAGCTCCAACCGCGTTGCGGCAAAGAAGAGCGCAGAACGCACGGCACTTGACGGGCGCGCATTAGACGACACTTTACTTCAGGAATTATCACAAAGATCTTCTGACGAATACGGGCTTGTGTGGAACACCGAAGACATCGCTTATGAGGATGCGGCGTCGCTCGTGATCGAGACCGTGGGCGAGAACGTCACGCTGTCCTCGATCGACTCCGATGTACTCTACGGCAAGCGCGATCAGATGATGACCGAGGCGATGGATCTGTCCTGCGTCACCGATGGCGAGAGAAGCTACTGGGAGAATGAAGCGCAGAACGTGCAGGTGCCGTTCGTAATCGAAAATGTGAATGCTCCGGTCGCGATGGCAAACGGGCTCTCGAACATGGCCCTGCTCGGCGTGTTCTACACCACCGTCTGCCTCTCGGGCGTGTTCGCGGGCGAGTACAGGGCGAGAACCGATAAGCTCATCAGAAGCTCGAGGTACGGCAACAGGAAACTCTTCTTCGCCAAGATATCCGCAGGCATAATCTTCGCACTTATAAGCATGCTCATCACAGCCGCGGTATTTGCAGCAGTAACTCTCGCAGTATGGGGAACAGACGGCTTCGGCGCCATGGTCCAGCTGCAGTGTCCGTTCGCTGCAGTGGCGATCACGCAGGCGGATCTTATCAAGAGAATAGCGTTGCTTCTGTTTGCCTCGACGTTGTTGACCGCCGTTGCGTCCATCGCGCTGTCGGAGTTGATCCGTAATGAGACAGGCGTCATCGGCATCCTGACGGCAGTTAACATCGGTGCATTCGCGGCAGGGCTGTTCATACCCGAGAGCATGCGCGTCCTGTCACAGGCGGTCTCGATGGCCCCGATGACATTCATCAGCCCGAGGATGCTTTATGAGTTCAGACTCATCGGCTGGAGCGGCCATTACCTGAAGGCATACGACTTCGTCCCGGTCCTTTACCTCGCGTTAAGCATCATCCTTCTTGCAGTGTGCTTTGTACACTACCGCAAAGCCTGCAGGAAATGAGAAGATAGGATAACGGGGGATCGCGTAGAACTGTTATTCGCGTTATACTTCCAATAGTAAAAGAACGGAGAGAAACTCATGAGTAATGGTAATGGTAGTCTTAGGGGGTTGAATGTTTACTCGATCGTATCGCTGTCGATATTGCTCGGAGGCATTCCGTGTTCGTTCCTGTTCTGGATCACACTCGTACAGGATCAGTTCGGTCTTATCATCCCGTTCACCCTGCTTTTACTGCTTATTTTGAACACGGCTTTCAAGATACCGTCTTTCATAGATTTAATACTGTTGCTGGTTTACCTTCCGAAGACGAAGGAGCCGCAGAACCTCAAGTACAGGAAGAGATTCATCGTCTACATCATCATGACCATAGTCGGAGGCGTAGTTGCCCTGTTCGCAGAATTCCTGATGCTTTTCTTCACGCACGGCAACGCATTGGGATAAGAAAAACAATTGCGATATAATGTGATGTCCGCGGCTTAAACCCACGGATATTTATATCAATTTGAGGTGTGAGAAAAATGGCTTCTGACGTAAAGTTTGCAGTAAAAGACGGTATGGGTAAGCAGCTCTTTGCTCCGGTGACGGTAAGTGAGGAACTGCAGGAGAGATATCTTAAGAGGAGTAAGTCCACGGCGATAGGACTCATCCCGATCTCGATAGTGGCATGTGCATTGGTAATCGGCTTCTCGGCTTTGATCATATACTTCTTTCATCGTTTCTTAATAAGCGTTCTGATACTGGGAATCCTCGCATACCCGGCATTTGCAGTTTACAACCTGATCTCGACATTCAAGGCCATAAAGAACCGCGACTACGAGTTCTTCTCAGGTCAGATAATCGGCAAGAACGATAAGGGATACGTGGTAAAAGGACTCGAGGACCAAAACATAGTCGTTATGTTAGGCAAGGATGATTACAACCCCGGCGAGTTCGCCACGATTGCAAGACTCGGAAGCAGCCTTGATCTGATATCGGAGGACGCTTAAGAAGATATATAATGTTGGTGTATGGACAGTAGCATAGAGTATCAGATCTTCATAGGTGTTCATGACTATCAGTCAAACGACACAACAGTCATGGAACAGGAGTTTATCGACATGGTAACTGAGTTCTTCACGCGCAAGAAGATCGACTTCACTCTTCTTCGCGCCAGAGGCGGCTACAGCTATGAGAAAGGTAAATACATAACCGAGAATGCTCTGTGCATCAACATTATCGGGGATCCGGGTTTTGACATCATTAAGTTTGCGCGAAGCCTTTCCATGTACATGAATCAGGAATGCTCTCTTATAATCAAGAATCCTGTTAATGCCGTATTTGTTTGAGGTAGACCATGGCAGACAAAGCAGGTTTTGAACAGGGCATCAAATACGAGATATTCATAGGCATCAAAGATAAGGACAGTTACGAAGAGATCCTTAACATTGATGACTTTAAGCAGATATTAGTCGAGATATGCACGGAGAAGAAGATCAGCTTCTCGCTTCTGACGCAGCTCGGAGGCTATACGCATAACAAGGGGTATACCACCGAGACCAGCATGAGGATCATAATAATCGGCGTTAGCGAGGACGAGATCAAACGTATCGGCACGAGGCTTAAGGAGATAATAAACACCGACACCATACTTATCACCAGAACGGATGTCGAATACTGCTTCATGTAAGGATAGAAATAACCCCCTAAGTAAACTACAATAGTGGATATATGAATACTTGAGGGGGTTTAAGTATGAGAACAAAGAAAGTCTATTCAGCAGCAATTATCCTTGCGATGATCGTGTCCATGATCTTCGCAGGATGCGCAGGCATGGATCCCGAGATGAAGATCAGCATCGACGGCAAGGAGTTTATGCTCGACTGTAAGGTTCAGGACTTCATCGATGCAGGATTCAGCATCTCTTCCATCAATCACCAGAGTGAGATCCTAAGCGAGTCTGATTACCCTGTGATCGACTCCATGATCATGGACCAGACGAACTACTACCTGATAAGTGAGGGCGGCATTCCCTGTGACGTGGCATTCAACGTCTATAACGACGGCTCTTCCAATCTTGATCTATCCGAGTGCAAGGTTTATCAGTTCAAATACGATGCAGGAACTTATGCCGAGTACGCCAACAGTAACATCGAGAAGCCCGAGGTCCTGTTTAACGGCGTCGACTGCAGATTCACGGACTGTGCCGAGACAGCAAATGCTCTTAACGAGACGGGCTTCAGATTCAGCAGCGACGACATCGATGCATTCAGCGCAGATGACATGTACGGAACATCGGTAATCGGTCCTTCAGGCCTTATGGGTCACAACGTATCGCTCTTCCACGACTACGACTACACCGAAGGCGTCGTCAGAACAAACGGCTTCGAGTTCTCACTCAAGCTCGACTACGAGATTAAGTAATCAGTAAAGAAAAGCAGATAATCAGATTATCGGCAAGCCGTTCGCAAGGACGGCTTTTTTTGCGGGTTCGGTGAGCTCGTCGAATGTCGGGATCGCACCGGCAACATTACTGCACAGCCAGTCCATGTTGATTATCTGCTCATTATCAAGCCTCGGGCTCAACGCACTCTTTATAAGCCCCTCCTGCGAGTAAAGCTCTCCCTCGAACGGATTGATAATGTCCGCCGTAATTCCCTTACGCATCATGGAGATAAGCTTCAGCGTCTCATGCGCGATGGCATCGCTTTGGTAGATGTCAATGACACCCGTACTCATGCCCCACCAGTAATTGATGGCGCTGTTCTTGGCATCCGCGCTCTCCGCATCCCAGGCGCCGCTAAGAACCGTCTGCACGATCAGTTCATAGTACTTGCCCCAGTTCCAGACAGGATACGCGATACGCTCAGTCTCACCGCCATCACCGACAGTATACAGCCCGTATTCGTTATCCTCGTTCTTCGGCCTGATAAGGTCAGGTCCCGAGACGACTCTGATGTCATTTTCGCTTATGTACTCGCGCCAGTGCTCGCCCTTAAGGCATGTCCACGTAAGGTGGATCTTCGCCTCGGGGTCAGTAAGCGACGCGCCTATCGCGAACGCATTGATGTTGGCGATGGTG
>JAGDCV010000048.1 GCA_017958365.1 Clostridiales bacterium | reverse complement strand
CTGAAGTCTCTCGAGATGCAGGCTGAGATCGGACCGTTCGCTCCCGTCTATATGGAGAGGATCGCCGAGCTCACCAACAAGAGCAACCAGTTCAACCTTACGACGAAGCGTTGCAGCAGAGCGGAGATAGAGGCTTTCGCCGCAGATCCCAGATACATTACCCGCTACGGCAGGCTCGAAGACAAGTTCGGTGACAACGGCGTTGTCGCGGTCAGCTTCGGTCATGAAGAAGACGATGGCGGAGCGAAGGTGTTCGTGATGGATCTCTGGCTCATGAGCTGCAGGGTGTTGAAGCGCGGCATGGAATACGCGATGATGGATGAATTCGTCAGTGAATGCAAAGCCAGAGGCATAACAAAGATCAAAGGCTGTTATTATCCGACGGCTAAGAATAAAATGGTGAGAGAGTTCTATAAAGATCAGGGCTTTGACAAAGTATCCGAGGATGAGGAAGGAAACTCCTTCTGGGAACTCGACTTATCGAAGCCTTATGAGAGCAGGAATATTGCGATCAAAGTGAATTAACGGAGGAAAGATATGACTAGAGAAGAAGTTTTTGCAAAGCTTAACGAGGTGTTCCGTGATGTATTCGATGACGAGGATATCGTGGTAACCGACGAGACTACCGCTGCAGACATCGAAGACTGGGATTCCCTTGAGCATATCAATCTCCTCGTAGCGATCGAGCGTTCTTTTGAGATCAAGTTCACGATGGGTGAGACCACCGGAATGAAGAATGTCGGCGAGATGGTCGACAAGATCATGGCTCACCTCGGATAATCACGAATGTCACTGGTATCCGCACCTTATCTCGCGTTTATCCTCGCGGCGACGATAATCTACTATCTTCTCCCGGTTAAGGCGAGAAGATGGTGGCTGCTTGCCGCGAGCATTGCTTTCTGCGCGTTCTGCGGATTCTATACATTGTTCTTTGTACTGCTGGCGGCATTTACCACTTATGCCGGAGGCCTTTTTGCAGGACGTCAGGGGAAGACGTGGCAGCGTAACCTCGCCTGCATAATCACGGTCGTATTCAATCTGGCGATAATGTGTGCCGTCAAGTTCTACGGCGTCATGGATCTGATGGCAGAGGATCTCAATGCATTCTTCGGAGCATCCGAAGGTGTCAGGGAATTCATGCTGTATCTTGTTCCGGTCGGCATGTCCTTCTATACGCTTCAGATGGTGGGATATGTTCTCGACTGCACATGGGACAGGGTAAAGCCTGAGAGGAACATCGGAAGGTATCTTCTCTTCGCGACGTACTTCCCGTATATCACATCCGGCCCGATGAATTCATATGCTGGACTGTCTGCCGAACTTGACAAGGCAGAGACTGCAAAGTTCTCGATACAGCGCCTGAAGGAAAGTGCGATAAGGATCGCGTGGGGTTTCTTCAAGAAGCTTGTTATCGCAGACCGTATTGCCGTGATCGTTAATGCTGCTTACGGCGACCATATAACTTACACGGGTCTTTATACCGTTATCGGAGTATTTTGCTTCGCGATCCAGTTGTATACCGACTTCTCCGGATGCATTGATATCGTGCTCGGCACATCGCATCTGCTCGGGATCGAGCTTAACGAGAACTTCAACAGTCCTTATCTGTCGAGATCGATAAGAGAATACTGGAGACGCTGGCACATCACGCTGGGCTCATGGCTCCGTGATTACCTTTACTATCCCGTGCTCAAATCCACACCGCTCGTTAAGATCGGTGATGTGTCCAGGAAGGCCCTTGGCAAGAAGCGCGGCAAGAAGGT
>JAGDCV010000047.1 GCA_017958365.1 Clostridiales bacterium | reverse complement strand
TTCTTTGCAGGTGCTGCCTTCTTAGCAGGTGCCGCCTTCTTAGCAGGTGCCGCCTTCTTAGCAGGTGCCGCCTTCTTTGCAGGTGCTGCTTTCTTTGCAGGTGCAGCCTTCTTGGCAGGAGCTGCCTTCTTGGCGGGTGCCGCCTTCTTTGCAGGTGCTGCCTTCTTAGCGGGTGCTGCCTTCTTTGCAGGAGCAGCCTTCTTTGCAGGAGCAGCCTTCTTGGCAGGAGCAGCCTTCTTAGCAGGAGCCGCCTTCTTAGCGGGAGCAGCCTTCTTTGCAGGAGCCGCTTTCTTAGCAGGAGCTGCCTTCTTCGCAGGAGTTGCCTTCTTAGCGGGCGCTTTCTTTGCAGGTGCCTTAGTTGTTGTCTTCTTTGTTGAGGTCTTTGTCGTCTTGGCAGCAGCCTTCTTAGCCGGTGCCTTCTTCTTTGTGGTAGCCGTAGTCTTAGTCCTCCGTAATCTCTGCATCTGCCGTGAATTCAGCATTCACGTCGCCGCCGTTTCCTGTGACGGTAAAGTATCCGCCGTTGCAGTAGATCTTCAACTGCACACCTGCGTAAATATCAGAACCGTCAAGCCCTAACTTCTCTGCCCTTAAGGCACAATAATTATCGAAGATCGTTTCCGCTTCTTCCTCGCTGACTTCATCCATCGTAATTGCATTCATGTACTGGCAAGTCTGACCAAAGACACTAAAGCCTTTGAAGTACTTACCCTCTTCGTCCGATGTTGTGTCAACAACGATAACTCCGTCGAAAACAGATTCTATAGATGTTTCTATATCATTGCGAAGTGTTGTTCTTGTCTTGTACATAGGATATGTAACCAGGAGAATAACGGCAGCAACAACAATGATTCCTGAGATAAGACCGATGAGAAGCGGCTTCGGTGCCTTAACATCCGATGCCTGTACTTCATACTCGTTCTTCTTCTGTTCAGGATTGTTTGCCTTCTTTATCTCGTCTCTTGCAATCTGCTTCTCGAGACTGTCAGTAGAGAACACCCTGGTAGCATTATGCTTGGTTCCGTCTGTTGACGGCTCAAATTTCTCGTTTGCAAACGTTCTTCCTTCAGGTGCGTTCATTATCTCGATCGCTTCAGCAGAAGGGAAAACGCAATGGCAGAAAACACACTCACATTTGTCATCTCTTTCATCAAACATGATGAGAGAGCCGCAGTTCCTGCACATGCCTTGAATAATAGCCATTAAAACCCGCCTTCATCTTCCATTAATACACCTTGGGCGCACCGTGCAAAACCTTCAAAAGGGCATAGTACGGCATTAAAGTGCATTATTTATAATATCACGGATTTTTAATGTGTCAACAGATAATCAGAAAATGTTCTTCTTTCTGAATATCGCATATCCGCATCCGTAGAAGATAGCGCCCCAGCAGACCGACTTAATGTTGTACTCAAGTTCAACCTGACTTACCTTCACTTCTACACCGTCGATCTTGTTGACATCCTTACTGTCGATAATGTAAGTCATGTAATTATTGGTAAAGAGAGCGGATAAGATATGATTTGTGAAACCTTTACGGTATACGTAATTCGTATATGAAAACGCATCCTCATCCATCATTATCGAAGTGATGCCAACACTCGGTAACAATTCGTCTCCAAGACCTGCATTCGTAAGAACGAATATCGGGTGACCTATATACCATCCGACATTGAAGTAAGAATCTTCATCGAATTCTTCCACATTATCATATGACAGCTTTTCTGCTGCCTCGTTATACAACTCCCCGTATTCGTGGATGATACGGTGGTTGTATGAGTAGTTTGTAGCAAGCATGGCGAATATGTTTGTTGAGAATACAAATACGATAGTAAGAACTACTGCTGCCGCACGGCTCTTGATCATGAATGACAAAGACGTGAACAGGATGGTAGTAGCACATAAAGACAATATCAATGTAAGTGCCCTGACAAGCATCTCACCTTTATGGAGATTAAGCTCGAGCGGGCATAACAACAAAGAGATAATTGCAAACAGGATATAGATAATGCTCAAAACTGCCGTTACAGAAACCTGCGTGATAACAGCAGATGTAAACACCTCGAATCTTGTGTGACCTGCAGTAAGCTTATTTCTGATAAATCCGTCCTTATAGTCTCTTCCTAAGAACAAAGGAACGAACAAAGCAATGATCAAAGGAATACGCTCATAAAAGTACGAGATAACATACCAGTTTCCGAATCTGATGTTAGCATTTGTAAGGTCGATATCACTATAATCAAAACTGTCTCCGGTGATCATCCTAAGAACTGACATAACACTTACTACGGTAAGGACCGGAATGATCGCTGCTGCTGCAGCCATGACCCACCAGAAAACACTCTTAAAGATCCTGTAATACTCAAATTTCAGAAGCTCAACCATTCTGCTTACCTCCTACAAGACCTACATAGAAATTCTCAAGATCAGAATCATCTGTCTTGATGTCAGTTATATTGAAACCGTTAGTCTTCGCGAAAATAGCGATATCAGCAATATTGGCATCACCGTGCAAAGTGATCTTTCCGGGATGCGATACAACCTCTGCCTTATACCCCTCTTCAACAAGCTTCTGGCAAAGCACCTCGAAGTTATCGGCAGAAAGGAGCATAATCTTCTCGCTTGTGTGCTCGACATCAGATTCAGTTGCTTCACGGATGATCCTTCCGCCGTCAATGAAGCCGTATCTGGTTGCAAGCTTCGAGAGCTCGGAAAGAATGTGGCTCGAGATGACGATGGTCATTCCCTTCTCCCTGTTAAGCTTGATAAGGAGATTACGTACGCCGATGATACCCTGAGGATCAAGTCCGTTAATGGGCTCGTCAAGAATAAGCAGATCCGGATCACCGACGATAGCCATGGCGATTCCGAGTCTCTGGCGCATACCGAGTGAGAACTTGCTTACAGGCTTCTTTCCTGTTGTATGAAGACCTACGAATTCAAGTGTCTTGTAGATCGAATCATCAAACTTAAGTCCGAGGTTCAGATACTGATACTTGATGTTCTCCTCGGCAGACTTATTCGAATAGATCGACGGCAGTTCAACAAGAGAACCTATCGATCCTAATCTTTTGTTATCAAAGCCGTATTCGATGCTTCCGCTCGTAGGCATCTGAAGTCCGGTCAGGATACGCATGATAGTTGTCTTACCTGCACCGTTTCTTCCTACAAGACCATAAATATCCCCTTTATTGATGGTGATATCAATATTGCTGAGGACTTCCTTTTTTCCATAACTTTTACAAAGACCCGTGGTCTTCAACATCATTTGATTATCCATGATCTACCTCTATCCTAGTAAAATCTCAAAGAATTATAACACAAAAAAGGCCGCGTTAAACACGGCCACAATAACACATCAAATTAGTACTCTTATAGGTTTTCTTTAAAGAAGGCCTCGAAAGCATTCGCTGTCTGCTCTTCATCGCCTCCCTTGACCTCTACCGTTATGCGGTCTCCGCACTTGACGCAAAGGTCTATGAGGGCCATGAGCATGGTAGCCTGAGCCTCCTTATCTCCGTTTCTTAATACAACTACACTGTCTGGAAATTCTTTCGCAAGTTTACCGATTGAAACTGCAGGATTAGCATCGATACCGACTTCATCTGTTATCGTAAAATCAAATGACCTCATAACAAATATTCCCTCGTTTCCCCCAACAAAAATGGGACAGTTTTTTGTTCTGTCCCATTATAGAATACCGGCGATAAAGCATTCTTTTATTGTGCGTTAACAAACAGTAAACCTTGTTAGAATTGAACGTTAAGAAAGCTCAATATTTGCCTGTTCCAATTCCTCGATACCTGAATTGACACCTTCGACGACTTCGTTAAAATCACTTGTCATACTCTCGATAGTCTGTCCGATGCTCTCGAATCCGTTCTGAATGTTCTCTTTATTCTCAGCGATTCCGGTACTTGCGTTAATGAGGAATGCGATCACTGTTGCAATACCGAAGAGGATAGAGACAACCAAAGAAGCAATTCCCGTGATAATGAGTCTTATTTCAGATTTCTTCATTTTGTCTTACCTCCCTCAGATCCCTTCGTGCCATGTCTTCTTCATAAACCTGATATACCACTTGGTACCAAGGACAAAGTACTTAACAGCAAAGTAGCTTAAAGCATATCCGAATACCGCAAGTGCGATCAGGGCAAGACCTCCGAGAAGACCTGTTACCTTAAACGGTCCGAACGTCCAGAAGGATGCAAGAAGGCCCAAACCTGCGAGCGCTACTCCCAACTCTGCGAGAACTATCGTAAGTACGACTGCGAGTAATGAGAAGAAAGTAGGTATCGCTACGAACACCGTTATGAGAACGCAGAAGCAGACTGTTGCCGATGTAGGCTCCGGTGCCTTGGGCTTGCTCTGCTTGACGATCTTCTTCTCAAGTATCTTCGGAAGATCCATTCCCTCTTTGTAATCAGCAGCAAGAGCCTTGGGATCGCCAAGATCATTAGCTATATCCTCTTCTGTCTTGCCCGCCGAGATTCCTACCGTAAAATGATCCTCGATATCGGCCAAGATATCTTTGACATCGTTATAAGACATCGAGCCGAGCTCAACTGTGAGCTTGTCCAGATATTCCTTCTTTGTCATTTATCCTCATCCTCCAAAATTTCTTTTACCGCTTTGGTAAAGACATCCCACTCTTTCTTATCTGCCTCAAGCCTTTGGGCTCCCTGCTCAGTCAGGTGGTAATACTTCCGCGGCGGACCGTTCTGTGACTCCTTGAGATATGTGCTTACAAGTCCGTCAGATGCCAACTTGCGTAAGATCGGATAAACTGTTCCGTCTGAGACCTGTATTTTTCCTGAAAGAGTGTCAGCTACGTCATAGCCGTAGCTGTCACCTTTCTTCAGGATGGTAAGCACGCACAAATCAAGTACACCTTTTTTGAACTGGTTGTTCATATCTATCCCCCTGTTCTCAAATTTGCGCGGATTCAACCTACGGTTATGAATATAGCACAGTATTATACATTGTGCAATACTGAATTAAAAATAATTCCATGGCGACATAAGCCCTTTGATTAATTGGACTTAAGCTCCATGGAGATATTAAGTATGATTCCGAACGATATGAAGTTGACGAGCATGGCCGTGCCTCCATAGCTTACAAAAGGAAGCGGGATGCCCGTGATGGGAAGAAGTCCTACTGCCATGCCCATGTTCTCGATGTAGTGAAAAGCAAATGATGCCGTAAGTCCTACGATCATGTACGAATATGCGGGACGCGATGCCTTAGCCGCAACATAAAGACAGCGGCACAGGAAAAAGAACGCAAGCACGATAAGCGCCGTTGTTCCGATAAATCCCAGATGCTCCGATGTGGCCGAGTAGATAAAGTCACTCTCCTTAACGGGAACCGTTACGATGACTCCCGTATGGTTACCTGTAAGACCGCCGGATGCGATCGCCGCTTTGGACTGGATAAGGTTCCACTCACCTTTAGGGTCGGTTCCTTCGAAGATAAGAGGAAGGATCCTCTTCTTCTGGTAATCCTTAAGATAGAAATTCCATACCAGAGGAAGTCCGATAACGATGATGCCGGAAGTCGCAAGAAGGAAATATCTGTACTTAAGACCGAGAACAAATACGATACAGACGAATGAAGCTACGATAACCATTCCCGTACCGAAGTCAGGCTGGCTTAATATTAGCAGCATGGGAGGTCCGTAGGTCAAGGCAAGAAGACCTATTCCCTTCAATACCGTTACCTGCTTTTGATGTATTCGTTCGAATATGTCACCGGCCGCCATCGCAAGACCGATCTTCATGAGCTCGGAGGGCTGTACGTTACCGATGACAGGAAGGTTCAGCCACGAGTCGGCTCCCCACTTCCACGACAGATCGTAACCGTCTATCGGAACCAGTATCAGAAGGAATAACGACACTCCGTAAACAACCCAGCCGAACACTCGCAGGATCTGCGTATCCATTGCGCAAAGGAAAGCCGTGATGACCATTCCTATGACCGCAGCGCCTATCTGTCTGTAAAGATTGTTAGGGTATGCTTCATAACCGTCCTTAAGAACCTGGTTAAGTACATAAAGACCTATGACCGTGATAAGAAAGATCGGTACTATGAGATAGTAGTCGACCTTACGGAAATACTGCGTATTGCGAAGTCTTTCTATACCGGATTTGCCGGGCATGTTTACGCTTCCTTGTTTCCGTCCGTATTCTCTTCCTTCTTCTGCTTATCCTTATTAGAATCGTTTCTTAAGTATGCGAAAGCAGATGCAGGCAGAGCCGTTCTTCTCATTTCTTTCCAATGTGATACGAGAGTCAAAACAAGACCTATGATGATGATGACCAAAGACAAAAGCTGTGATGCCCTGATTCCGGTTGAACCGATGTAAAGAGCATCCGTACGAAGACCCTCGATCAGGAATCTGATAAAGCCGTAGCAGAACATGTAGGCAGATGTCGTCTCGAACTTATGCTCGCTGTAGTTTCTTACATAAAGAAGGAAACCGAACAGGAAGAAGTTAAACAAAGACTCATAAAGGAACGTGGGATGAACGGGCATCGACGGATCAAGATTAGTACAGTTCTCCGCGATGTAGTTGTAGATCCTCTGTGATGTCATTCCCCAGGGAAGGTTCGTGGTCGTACCGAAGGCCTCCTGGTTAAAGAAGTTGCCCCAGCGGCCGATAGCCTGACCCAAAGGTATATAGACGATCGCATAATCAAGAACCGTAACGAAAGGAAGCTTCTTGATCCTGCACATGATATAGACTGCAATGACGGCACCGATGACTCCGCCGTATACGGCAAGTCCGCCGGAATGGATATTGAATATGCGTCTGATGTCCTGTGAATAGTAATCCCATTCAAAAGCTACGTAGTAAAGCCTTGCGCCGATAAGCGCACCGGGAAGACCTGACAGAAGGATATCGTAAACGAGATCCTCGCTGAATCTTTGTGACTTAGCCTGCTTAACGGCAAGGAAGCCGCAAAGAAGGATGGCAAGACCGATAATTATTCCGTACCAATAGATATCGAAGCTTCCGATGCTGAAAGCTACCGGATCCACATTTACGGAGAATCCCAGATAAGGGAACTTAACTTCATCAAAATTCATACTTGCACCTCATATTTGCTCAGACGATTATACCGCTTTTCGCGAGTATTGTCTTTGCCGTAAGCTTATCTTCTTCCACGGCTTCCTTAAGGGCCTCAACGGAATCGAATTTCTGCTCGGGCCTCAGGAAATCCAGAAGCTCGACCTTGATCCTCGCCCCATAGATATCATCGTCAAAATTATATATGTAAGTCTCGGCCAGAACATTCGAAGCATCATCGACAGTGGGCTTAACGCCGACGTTGGTGACACCGTAAAGTTTGTTGCTGCCAAGCATGACGCGCGATACATACACGCCTCTTTTTACCTTTATCTTCTGCTCCGGCACCTCGATGTTGGCCGTGGGGAAACCGAGCTGTCTTCCAAGCTGATTTCCCATTACAACCATTCCGGAATATGAGAAAGGCCTTCCACCGCAAAGCTCGCGGTAAAGGTCAGGCTTACCCTCGTCCAGGCACTCGCGAAGCCATGTGGATGAGATGCGTCTTTGCTCCTCACCGTAAAGCTTATCCTTAAAGACAGTAAGGTCGGCACCTGTCCTGTCAGTGAACGCCTTAAGAGCATTAACATCACCTGAAGCATCCTTGCCGAATCTGTAATCCTCCCCTGCGAAAAGCGCGCGTGCACTCATCTTCATGTTGAGGATCTCATCACAAAAGACCTCAGGCGACATATTCTTAACGGCATTAAAGTCGAGAACGAGCATCTCGTCCACGCCTAAAGCCGACAGTATCTCCTTCTTCTCCTCTATCGATGTAAGAACACCTTCCTCACTCTTACCGAAGTTAATGAAGGTCTGCACCGTAGAAGTCATTCCCTCAAGCACGGCTGTCTTCACGGTCTTCCTTATGATGTCAAGGTGACCCGTATGAATACCGTCAAAAAAACCGAGTGCTACCGCACGGCCTCCATGAAGGTAAGGAAGTGTATCAAGATAAAAAACGTCAGTTCCCTTAATCAACTGCAAGCATCCTTTCTATCCTCATTATGTCTCCGTCTTTATAGATGACGGCGGCTACCCGGTCTTCGTAAAAGGCTGCTATGCGCACGCCTTCACCGACATCGCCAAATCCTGATGAGGATATCTTCTTACCGAGTCTTATCTCATTAAACTCGTCAGAAGTTAATTCTTTATGTATAAGATCCGTAAGACAGGTCTCGCGGGGAAGAATGAAAGAATAATCCTCCGCTGACACCATCTTAGAGATCTTCTCTTCAGTATGAGCATCCTTTATGTCAAACGGGCCTGCCTTCGTCCTTCTTAAGGACGCCGCATGCGCATGAAAGCCTGTTATCTTTCCTGCATCATCACAAAGAGTTCTTATGTATGTTCCCTTCGAACATGACACGGAGATATCGGCATATATCTTTCCCTCTTCAAACCTCATGTCATTAACATCAAGAGAATAGATGCGTACGGGATGAGACGGAAGTTCAACTTCCACTCCCTGTCTTGCAAGATCGTAAGCCTTGCGGCCGTCTATCTTCTTGGCGCTGTAGGACGGTGGCACCTGTTCCGTTATCTTTGAAAGCTTATCGAATGCATCGCGTATGGCATCGAACTCTTCCTTCGAACCCTTAAGTACGGTCGTCCCCGTTACTTCACCGTCACGGTCCATGGTGTCCGTACTGACACCGAAGACTGCAGTACAGTCGTATGCCTTATCGTAGTTATCGGTATAACGCATAACCTTCAAAGCGCGTCCCGTAAAAACAGGAAGAAGACCGGTCGCGAACGGATCTAATGTTCCGCTGTGTCCCACCTTCTTTGTGCTTAACGTACGCTTGATAAAATTATCAGAAGCCATCGATGTGATGCCCTCCTTCTTATCAAGCAGGATTATGCCGTCAGGGATCATAGAAGCTTGGAAGCCTCTCTTACTATCTGTTCTTCGAGCTCGTCGATCTGCCTTCCGCTGATCGTGAATCCCGAAGCGCGCTTATGTCCTCCGCCGCCGTACTTCTCTGCGAAGACAGAGCAGTCAAAATACGACTTGGATCTTAAGTTTCCTCTTATGATGCCCTCGCCTGCCTCTCTTAAGACACAGGCAAATTCAACACCGCCTACATCACGAAGTCTCGATACGACATCAGAGATGTCCTCAAGGTTCGCTCCGTGCTCCTTGAACATGGACTCGGTAACCTTTGTTATCGCAAGCTTGCCGTCGTTATAGAATTTGGCAACTGAACAGGCTGCCGTTGATATCGAGAACTCCTGCGGAGTCTTCAGATCGAACAGCTGATAACAAACCTCAGTGATGTTTCCGCCTAACTCCATTAAAGTTCCTGCTGCTTCAAGAGTCTCAGGCTTGGTATTCGTATAAGTAAACCTTCCGGTATCCGTAACTATACCAGCCATAAGGCACTTGGCGGCACGAAGGTCGATTATGTCTTTGATATCCTTTCCCGTAAGTGATGCGACCTGGCATGCAACATAGTAGACCATCTCACATGCAGAAGATGCACCGGGTTCGATCCACTTAAGATCATTCTGAAGATGTGTCACCTCGTGGTGATCGATATCAAGAGAATCGGGATAGTACTCGAAGATCTTCTCGTTAGTTCCCATCCTTCTTCCCTCGGTGCAGTCCGTAGAGAAAGCCGTCTCATAACGGCTGCCGTTTATAAGAAGGTCACCTTCAAGGAAATTCTCTTCCGGGTAGAAAAGAAGATCGTCGACGCCGAGAAAACCCATGTTATCGGGAATCTCCTCGGGCATTGCAACCCATGCATTCGCACCTAAGTTTCTGAAGATGCTCGCAACCGCGCACGAAGAACCTACGCAGTCTCCGTCAACGCTTTTGTGCGGAAAAACAAGAACAGCACCGCCGCTCTTCTTAAGAGCAGCGGCCCTGTCCGTAATCAGCTTTGCGATCTTGAGCGAACCTTCAAAATACAAGTCTTTCATTAGGTTACTCCCCGTCGGAAGGATCCTCATCGGCTATGCCGAGTTCTTCTCTGATAGCCTTATCATCAGCAAGGGTCTTATCGATCAATGCATCCATTCTTGCGGCTTCCTCAAGTGTGTTATCAAGCTTGAAGTGAAGCTCGGGTGCAAGTCTCAGGTTGATCCTCTTACACATCTCATAGCGGATGAAACCTTTCGCGCCGTCGATGGCATCGAGTGCTTCCTTCTTATCGTGATCGTTACCGAACACAGAGATAAAGACTGTGGCATGAGACAGGTCACGGGTCATCTTGACCTGCGTGACCGACGTAAGCAGAGGAACACGGGGATCTTTTACCTCGTTGCTGATGATGTCCTGCATCACCTTCCTCATCTCATCGCCAACGATCTCAGCTCTATTTCTACGCATCTCTTTCTACCTCTTGGCTGGTGAACGCCTCAACGACGTCTCCTACCTTAATGTCATTGTAGTTTGCAACGGAAAGACCGCACTCGAAACCGGAGACGACTTCCTTAACGGAATCCTTAAGTCTCTGGAGTGATGCAAGCTCACCCGTATGGATAACGATATCGTTTCTTAAGATCCTTACGCCGCAGTTTCTGATGATCTTACCGTCAGTAACATAGCAGCCTCCGATCGTACCGACACCTGAAACCTTGAACAGTTCGCGGATCTCGGCGTGGCCCAATACGACCTCTTCGAATGTAGGCTCGAGCATACCCTTCATGGCCTTCTCGATATCCTCCGTAGCCTTGTAGATGACGTCGTAAAGCTTGATCTCAACGCCTGCCTCCTTAGCCTTCTCAGTGATGATGGCATTAGGACGGACGTTAAATCCGATGATTACTGCGTTACTTACGTCAGCAAGAACGATATCGGACTCGTTGATCGCACCAACGGCACCGTGGATAACCTTAACACGTACTTCATCGTTGGAGAGCTTCTCGAAGGACTGTGTAACAGCCTCGACGGAACCCTGGATATCAGCCTTAACGATGATGTTAAGATCCTTGATGTTACCCTCAGCCATCTGAACGGCGAGAGTCTCAAGGCTCATTCTCGAGCTCTTTCTGATGTGCTCCTCACGCTGCTTGATCTTTCTCTTCTCAACAAGCTGTCTTGCCATCTTCTCATCCTTAACGGCATAGATGGACTCACCTGCATCAGGTACTTCAGGAAGACCTAAGATCTCAACAGGGATGGAAGGGCCTGCCTTCTTGATGGGCTCACCCTTATCGTCGTACATGGCTCTGATGTTACCGATCATGGCTCCGCAGACAACTGCATCACCCTGCTTCAATGTACCTCTCTGTACGAGGATGGTAGCAACAGGACCTCTGTTCTTATCAAGCTGTGCCTCTATGACCGTTCCCTTCATCTGTCTCTTGGGATCAGCCTTAAGTTCCTTAACGTCAGCCACGAGAAGAACGTTCTCGAGAAGCTCGTCGATACCGATACCCTGCTTAGCGGAAACGGGAACCATGATAGTGGATCCGCCCCACTCCTCGGGGATCAATTCGTAGTTGGAAAGCTCCTGCTTAACCTTATCGGGATTAGCACCGGGCTTATCGATCTTGTTGATGGCAACAACGATCTCCGTGTTAGCTGCCTTGGCATGGTTGATAGCCTCGATCGTCTGGGGCATGACACCATCGTCTGCGGCAACTACAAGGATAGCGATATCCGTTACCTGGGCACCACGTGCTCTCATCGTCGTGAACGCTTCGTGACCGGGCGTATCAAGTAAAGTGATCTGTCTTCCCTTAACTCTTACCGTATAAGCACCGATCTTCTGTGTGATACCGCCGGCCTCGCCTGCAGCAACTGAAGATGCACGGATCTTATCGAGCAACGATGTCTTACCGTGGTCAACGTGACCCATGACAACAACTACCGGAGGTCTTGTCTCCATGTTCTCCGTGATCTTATCGTCATCGTCATCAAAGAGGATATCCTCTTCTGTCTTCTCTTCAAGCAAAGTAGCATTGATGCCGAATCCGTCAGCAAGCAGACATGCAGTATCGAAGTCGAGTTCCTGGTTGATAGTAGCCATTACGCCGAGCTTTACCATGAGCTCCTTGATGACCTCGGAAGACTTCTTGCCGATACCCTCGGCAAACTCCTTAACAGTGATGAAAGGAGGAATCTGGATATCAGTTATAGTCTGCTCGACTATGTTTGCTTCCTCATAAGAATTCTTCTTCTTTTTCTTTCTGCCGTATGAATAATCATCATACTCTTCGTCACCCTGAATACGGCCGTTGTTATACTGTCCGCCTCTGTTCTTAAGACGTCTGTCACCGTTGCCGTTCTGTCTCTCACGATCTCTGTCGTCGTGCTTCTTGTCGAAAGCAGACTTCTCTGCATAGGAAGTCCTGCTCTTCTTGATGTCTTCCATGGGTGCATCGGACTTGGGCTTTGCGGGTCTTCTTGCTGCGGGATGTGCATTGCCGCCCTCTTCATCCTTATCCTTGGCAAATCCGCCTGCAGGACCTCTTCCGGGACCGCCGGATCTGAATCCGCCGCCCTGACCCTGGGGCCTGGGACCTCTGCCCTGAGCGCCGCCTCTGTAGCCGCCGCCCTGATAGCCGCCTGTTCTGTTGCCGTATCTTCTCTCGGGAATTACAGTTGACGTTCTTACCGTCTCAGGCATGGCAACAACAGCGGAAGATATCTTCGTTCTGTCGATGGAAGGCTCAGCGGGCTCGGCAGCCTTGGGAGGCTCCTGCTCCTTCTTGGGCTCTTCCTCCACCTTAGGCTCAGGCTTTACTTCAGGCTCTTCCTCAGTCTTAGCCGCAGCATTGGACTTGGTTGTTTTCGCTGCCTTGGGCTTCTCCTCAACTGCCGTTTCCTCTGAAGCGGGCTCAGCAGCCTTCTTTGTAGTTCTCTTCTTGGCAGCAGGCTTAGCCTCTTCCGTCTTAGGCTCTTCCTTCTTCTCTTCAACCTTGGGCTCTGCCTTGGCCTTAGTAGTTTTTGTTGTCTTGGTTGTCTTAGAAGCCTTAGCCGGTTCCTTAGTCTCGGCGGCAGCCTCAACAGGAGCTGCTACAACTTCAGCAGCCTTCGAAGTCTCGGCAACGGGTGTCTCTGAAGGCTCAGCTGCCTTCTTCTTATGAACACGCCTTACACGGAGCTCCTTTGTACCGGAGACTCCTTTGCTTACCTGTGACTTATTATCCTTATCGGAATTCTCACTCATTAATGAATATCCTCCTTGTTAATCATCGATTGAAGCATTGCGGAAAGCTTATCCGCGAACCCCTTGTCCGTTATGGCAATGAGCGCCCTGTCAGGCTTGCCGATTGCCCTGCCGAGTTCATACTGTGTTCCGAAGCTGAACGCATCGGGCAGTTGAACATTGTCCTTCTGTCCTACATCAAGGAGCTTCGATAACGTATTCCTTGATATGTCTGTGGCTATTATCAGGAGCTGTGCCTGCCCTCTTCTGACACAGGATGTCACCTGGTCGAATCCGGAAACCACTTTTCCTGCTCTGGCCGCAAGTCCCAGGAACTTTAATGTGTTAAGCTCATCCGTCAAGTTTTGCAATCTCCCCGGCAAGTTTACTCAGTTCCTCGGCATTGACTTCTGCTTTCAGACCCTTCGAGATACGGTGCGCCTTGAGTTCCATCTTAATGCAGTTCTCATCCTTGCAAAGATAGGCTCCTCTTCCGGGCATCTTACCTGTCGGATCTACAACCAATGTGCCGTCATCCTTGAGAGTCACACGGACAAGATCTCTCTTATCGCGTCTGGTCCTGCAGCTGACACACATTCTCTGGGGCTGCTTCTTCGGTCTGGCCGTCGTCATTCTTCAGTCTGTTCTCCGTCTGTGCTTTCTTCTTCAGCTACAGTGAACTTATCGATAACGGACTGAGTTGCCTCAGTAGCGTCATCAGACTCTCTTTTAATGTCGATCTTATAGCCTGTGAGGTGAGCAGCAAGTCTTACGTTCTGACCTGCTCTTCCGATAGCAAGATTGAACTGCTGATCGGGTACGATAACCTTGGCATAACGCTCAACATGACCGTCTTCCTTGGTCGTTACCTCAGTATCAACTCTGATGGCCTTTGCAGGCTGCAAAGCTTCGCTGATGAACAGTGCGGGATCTTCGTTCCAATCGATGATGTCGATCTTCTCTCCGCCCAACTCGTTCATGATGGTCTGTACTCTCTGACCTCTGGGTCCTACGCAGGAACCCTTAGCATCGATGTTCTCATCTCTTGAGTAAACAGCAACCTTGGATCTTGAACCGGGCTCTCTTGTAACGCCCTGGATGATGACCTCACCGGACTTAACCTCGGGGATCTCAAGCTCAAAGAGCTTCTTAACAAGCTCAGGTGCCGTTCTTGAAACTGTGATGGAAGGACGGTCGTTGTGCTCCTCAACTCTTAATACGAGGAACTTCATTGTCCTGTTGACCTCATAGCTCTCGCCTCTGATCTGGCCGTTTCTGGGAAGAACAGCCTCAGCGTGATCGATATCAACATAGACGTTTCTTGCGTCCTTTCTTACGATGATTCCTGAAGCAAGCTCACCGATCTTGCCGGAGAACTCATCGTTGATCCTCTTATATTCAGCGCTTCTTACCTTCTGTGAGATTGCGCTCTTTGCAGCTGTAGCAGCAAGTCTTCCGAGCTTATCGGCATCAAGACCGTACTCAAGGAAGTCACCGAGCTCAACGTCGGGATCGGCTGCCTTAGCCTCTTCGATGGAAACCTCGTTAACGGGATCTTCAACCTCGTCAACTACTTCCTTCAACTGGTATACATAGATCTCACCGGTCTCGCGATCGATCTCAGCCTCAACTGTCTCGATGATACCGGCACTGGAGAACTCTCTCTTATAAGCTGTGACCATACCGTCTTCAACAGCCTTGATGAGCTCTTCCTCGTCAATTCCTCTCTCTCTTGCAAGAAGCTTGATAACATCAAGCACGTTATCTCTGGGCTCCTGTGCAGACTCCTTTTTCTTTGCCATTTTATATACCTCCAAATATTAAAAAACTATGTGTCTTACGGCTTTGCTAATGTCAGTAAGCAGAAGCTCCGCCTGTGATCCGTCTTCCTTCTCGAATACGACCTTGTCGTCCTTTGCCTCGAGTATCTTTCCCGTAAAGCTCTTGGTGCCAAGCTTCTCTGCCGTAAACAGTTTAACGTCGATAAGCTCACCTTCATACCTTACGTAGTCAGAGATCTCCTCCAAAGGTCTTGTAAGACCGGGGGAGCTGACCTCAAAGAAATCGGCATCGCATTTAAGTTTCTCATCGAAGATAGGATCTATCACTTTGCTGAACGCTTCACAATCGTCGATCGATATGCCGCCTTTCCTGTCGATGAAGAGCCTCAGGAACATTCCCTGCCCTTCCTTCTTGTACTCGGCATCAACAAGATCAAACCCCATCTTTTCCGCCTCAGGCTTGGCTATGTCGTAAGCTTCCTGAGCGATCTTAGACCTTTTTGCCATATTCACTCCTGTTCTGTTTTTCCTAAAAGAAAAACGAGCTCCAAGAAGCTCGTTTACTAATAAAAGTAATCTGAACGCGTATATATTAGCACATGGAGCACCTTCAGGCAAATATCAAAATGAAATTTTGTTTGATTATCAACGTATCGTTTGGTAAAATATCTTTTACAAGGAGGTGATCATCATGTCAAGAATTCAGAAAATTGAATGGATCTCATGCATCATATTGATCCTGAGCTTTATTATGGCAATGTTCGTTTTGATGAAGAACCTGGACCTGTTCGGTACCGGGGAAACAAATCCTTTTGAGATCATCTCCATCATGGCGATGATCGCGAGTGCCGTTTTCTATCTTGCAGTTTACATAACCAGAACTGTCAAGGTCTTCTTGAATAAAACCGAAGAGAAGACCGTCAGGATGACATGGGCCATAGGACCTGTCGTGATCGCCATCGGTACGGCACTTCTTGTAAACGGAGTCAATTCGTTTAGTCCCGCGTTTAAATTCTTGAACATCCTCTCAGGCATCGGTGTCATACTCATGGTCGCCGTATATAATGTATTCTTTTTCATGTACTACGGAAGAAGAAAGATGTATGTAAGCCTTGTTTTGTATAACATCGCAGCCATCGCTCTTTCATGGGGACATATATATTTCATACACAACTATTACCTTATGGCTTTGATACCTGCGATAGCTGTCGGTTACACCGAACTGTTTATCAAGAACAAGATAACGGCAAAATAAAAGCGGGTCCCTCGGGACCCGCCTGTTTATTCAATTTTACAGGAATCAGACGTAAGCCTTAACTGCTGCGGGAAGTTCATCGATCTTGCCGCTTAAGATGATCATTGCCGTAACCGGTGTGTCCTTAAGGAATGCGTCGAGCTTTGTGATGAAGTTCTCAAGGCCCTCAGCACTTGTATCATTAGCTACCTTGTAGATGCTGTCGATGTAGATGTGAGTAAGGTCATAGTCCTTAGAGCAGATACCGCCGATAAATGCCAAAAGCTGATCAAATCCGTCTACGGGGTATTCCTTCATATTTATGAGTCTGACATTGGGCTTAAGAA
Organism: Clostridiales bacterium; assembly: GCA_017958365.1. Lineage (GTDB taxonomy): Bacteria > Bacillota > Clostridia > Saccharofermentanales > Saccharofermentanaceae > Saccharofermentans. The sequence goes on along the minus strand of JAGDCV010000047.1, from coordinate 118,747 downwards.
GCTGGTCCAGTCTGTTGCCGCGCTCAATGCAGACGATATTGTTGTCCTGTCTTGAAGCTGTGTTGATCTCATCAACAAGCTTAGCTGTCTTACCTGTTCCCTTTTCACCTGCGATAATCTTAATCATATAGAAGATCTCCTTCAGTTGTGTTCTTTTTCCGAATCTCATCCGGATAAATATATTTTAGATTAATTGCACAGTTTTTTGAATAGATAAAAGTAAATATTATGCTAATAATTATAAAATGCCCCAGATACGGGGCATTGTTCGCTTATTTCTTCTTTTTCTTGTCTTTCTTCTTCTTTTCGCTCTTCTTTTTCTTCTTGCGTGTCTTGTCTTCATCCTGAAGCTTGGGCACCGCTACGGGTTCGGCCTTCTTCTCCTCACACAAGGCGTCAAGCACGGTCTTAAGTTCCTCCACGGCGCTTTTGTTGATGCTGTACTGCATGAACCTGCCGTTCTTGGTGGCGCTTACGATCTCGTTCTCGATAAGAACGCTCATGTGATGGGACAAAGTCGGCTGCGTGATATCGAAGTGCGAAAGAATATCAGAAGCACAGCAGGTTCCCGAAGCACTTATTACCGTAAGGATATCAAGCCTCATCGGTTCCGCGAGGACTGATAAACGGTGCATTAACTTCTCGAACCCGCTTGCCATTATGCTATGAGTCTGTTCTTGAGTGCTGACTCGAACTCAACGAGGTTCGCACATGCGATGATCTCGGTGTTGTCCTCAAGTAAGATCTCCTCGTCGCCCTTAACGAGAACCGTCATGGGCACGCCCATCTTACGCAGAAGAAGGAGCTGATAGTCCTTGGATGTCTCGCGCGAAAGGTACTTGCACAGAAGTCTTAATACCTGCTTTGCATCCTCAAGATAGAAGCCAGAGAGCTTCATCAGGTGATCTACGACATACATTGAGAATACATCGTTGAAGTCAAGCTTCTCCTTCATGGGGAAGATGCTCGTGAATGCCGTCAATGCAAGCTTGGATACGATATTAAGGTCAGAGAAATCCTTAAGAGGGATCTTGAAGCTCTTAACGTTAGCAGAGAAAAGCTCCTGCATCTGCTCTACCGTAAGCTCGCTCTTAAGCTCCTGGATCCTCGCGATCCTTGTAAGGACCTTCTCACGGGGAAGGTATGTAGCCTGTCCGATATCGGTAGCCTTGTGAATAAACCAGCTCTCGGGAATGAGGCCCAGTCTTTTCCATCTGTAAAGGGTTCCGTAGGATATCTTTGTAACCTTAAGAAGTTCAATCTTGGAGATTAACTGTTCTTCCATTGCTGACACTTCCTCGCTTTCACTTAATTAATCTCATTTTAAGTTAACAATGTTACAAAGAAGGGTCATCACGGTGTTTTAAATGATACAAAAAGACCGCCTCCGAAGAGACGGTCTCATTGTCTTCTTTATACTCTTAAGCTTTTATTATCCGACGGATACTGATGTGATGTGAGGGTTAGGTCCCTGATACCAGTACATGTAACCTTCAACATTGATAGTATCACCAACGTTCAAAGCCTCAACTGCCTGATAAACATCTGTGTCAGAACCTGTAAGATAAGACTCAACTGTGAATGTACGTGTTGTCGTACCGTCAGATACTGTAAAGTAGAGGTCATCACCCTGTGTACCGGAGTTATCCCACTTATAGAAGAAAGCCTCTCCGTTATCACCGATAGCCTCAACTGTAAGACCAGTCATAGAGAAGTACTGGTTCTGATGAGCAAGCAATGCGTCGTCATCAGCAAAGTCAGCTGTAAGATCAACCGCAGCGATTGCAACGCCGTCTGTCTCTGTGAACTCAAACGTAGCATCAGAGATCTCAACTTCGCCTTCCCACTCTGTCTTGTAACCTGTTACAAGGATAGTAGTTCCGGGAGTAAGATTAGCTGCATCCTCTTCGGAGCAAGCCATCTCATAGATGAAATAAGCACCATCCTGATCAGCAGCATAAACTGTGATCTTGTCCTCCCACCAGGACTGTGTAGCCATTACCGTACAAAGAACAGTAACCTCTGTGTCGAGAGCTGCAGCCTCGTACTCAGCATATGAGAGGTACTCAGCATCAACAGCCACTTCAGTCTCGTTAGCTTCTGTCTCAGCTGCCTCGTTTGAAGCGCAGCCAAAAACAGAAAGTGCCATTGCAGCTACAACTGCAAGAGACAAAACCTTCTTAAATGTCTTCATATTACCCTTCTTTCTTACCGGACGCGGATATAGTTATGCGTTCCGGCAACCTCAGGGTAATTATATCTGATTTGAAGTAGTATGGAACAACTTTTAAGCCTTTTTCCGCTTTTTTACCAAATCAGCCGCGAAATACGCTCCTATTCCTATCCAAACTACACCAAGCAGGATAAGAAGGAACTTTGACTCAGAAGGAAGCGGACCTAAGTCGGTCTTGCTGTCCTTGGCACCTGACAGCTGATCTAAGCGGTAAAGCGCCGTGACTTCCGCATAGAGGTCATCAAAGTAGTCGCTGTCTATGGTCTCGCGTCGCCTTACAGATTTGACAGTGCTGTCAATGAGCTGGGCGGCGGCATTACGGACTGAAGTTGAACCGTTAAATACGGCTGTCACGAAAGTATTGTCGATATTATCAAGGAGCATGTTCGTTGCCGCTATCTTGACGTCATACTGTGAAGGATCATTAAGGTAATCCTGATACTCCTGAGACTGCTGTGCACACGTGGTTACGGGAACGTACCCTTCGGTACCGGCATAGGCTATCTGCACTTCATTCGAGATAAGATACTGGGCAAACATCCATGAAGCCAGAACCTCCTGCGGATCTTCCTTGTTGAAGATACAGATGGAAGGACCCTGTGAGATCATCTGAGGGTTATTGGTATCAAACTGGGGAACCGGTCGTACGACTGTCTCGAAGTCCACGACCTCACTCTCATGTATATCCATCAAAGGCGCATCGGAACCCATCCATGTGGCACCGGCGGTTGAATCAACGGCAAATATGCACTGGCCCGCATTAAGGAAGTTACCGGGGTAACCCGATACTGTAAACGTCGAGAACGTACCGAGTGCAACCTCATCAGCGATGGTGCGCAGGAGCGATGTCGTCGTGTTGTTAAACAGACTGATATTGCCCATGCTGTCGGTATAGCCCGCATCGAGCTGACGCAGCATCGTGATCATCATGTTATCCGAAGACTTGTAGATGAAAGGGATCATGATCGACTGTCCGTTTATGGCATAAGTACCGTCGTTGTTACGGGCCATGGCAGCTTCGCTCACTTCCCATATGAAATCCCATGTAACAATATCAGGGATCTCATATCCCAATGCTTCCACGTAAGTCTTATTGATGTACAAAGCCTCCGTGGACCTCATGTAAGGAATGCAGTAGTGATTGTTGTTTATGACGCACTCCTGAAGGAACTCGGGAACGATCTCATCCAGGGAAGGAGAATCAAATCTTACCAAAGATCCTCCCAGGCCGTAGTTGGGATCTTCGAACAGTGAATCTAAGGGGACCACCGTATTCTCACCCGTAAGATAAGTTGCTATGTGATCAGGATACGTGATACAGACATTCGGCGTCGTATCCGTCGCGATATTCGTGATCACGTCGTTATAGATCTTGTTGTAGTCCGTATAAAGCCTGATATTGACGTGGATATTCGGATACAAAGCCTCGAAGTTCTCGATAGCCTGGTTATAGATATTTGTCTGGTTAATATTGGTATCATTCTTTGCCCAGAACGTGATCTCATACTGACGCATCGAATCGAATGCATCAGGGACCTCGAACTGCGCCCTCTGAACCTGTCCGTGACATGCACTCAGGAACAAAGACGATACGAGAACCGAAGCGGAAAGCATCAAAGATAAAGCCTTGCGTGATCTTATCATCCCTTTATACCCTCCCTTGAGACTCCTGCCATGATCTTCTTTCTGAAGATAAGGAAGAGAACTATAAGCGGAACCGATACCGCAACTACTGCCGCCATCATCGCAGGGATGTTATCACGTCCAAAGCCGTTTTCGCGTATTTCCTGTATGCCGTTGCTGACGAGGAAGAAGTTGGGGTCATCCGTGATGAGCCTGGGCCAGACGTACGAATTCCAGCACTCGATGACTTTAAGTATGATGACGGTAATTATCGTGGGACGGCACATGGGCACCATGACCTTGAACAGGTACTTGATGTCAGACGTTCCGTCGACCTTCGCCGCGTAGTAAAGCTCATCCGGTACCTGCTCGAAGTTCTCCTTGAGAAGGTAGATGTAGAATACCGACGTTACCGAAGGAAGTATGAGACCTGCAAAGGAGTTGCGCATCCCGAGATCCGTGATGGTTACGAAGTTCGTGATGATGACAAGCTCGTTCGGGATCATCATGAGGGCAAGGAACATGACAAACATAAGGTGTCTTCCCCTGAAGTTGATCCTCGCGAAAGCGTATGCGGCAAAGATGATTACCGCAACCATAAGTCCCGTGGTAACGAGAGTGAAGATAAGCGTATTCGCGAAATACTTCGCAAGAGGCACCGCCGTGAACGCGGAAGTGTAGTTCTCGAGCGTCGGATTGGTCGCGATGAACTTAGGTATCCTCTCACCCGCATAGGATGCATAGCTCTTGAAACTCGTAAGGACCATCCAATAGAACGGGAACAGAACGATTATCGCCCAGATGCTCAGGAAGAAATATATGATAGGTCTTTTAAATCTCATATTCCCTCCTTAAGTATTGTCCGTTGCCTTGCGGCTGACGATCAGGTTGATGACTGTTATGGTAAGAACTATCGCGAACAGTACGATGGCTGCGGCGGATGCGTACGAAGGATACCCTCCGCCGTCTCCGTAGAGCATGTCGTATACGTAACCTACGATGGTGTTCATGTCTGCTGCATTAAGGTTGACGCCGAAGATGGCAACGGCATCAGAGTAAGCCTTGAAAGCTCCGATGAAGCCCGTGATGACAAGATAGAAGATCATGGGAGATATCATTGGCAATGTAATGCGCCAGAACACTCTCCATGATGACGTTCCGTCGATCTTTGCCGACTGATAGTAAACCTCGGGCACCGAAGCCAGAGCCGATGTAAGGATGAGTATCTTAAACGGCATGACTATCCAGATAACGTAGATGCTTAAGACCAACATCTTCGCCCAGTAAGGGCCGTCTATAAAGTCGATGGGGCTTATGCCGAACTTGCCGATGAGAAGATTTACGAGGCCGTCGGTATAAGGAGTCTTTCTGAACAGGATCATGAAGACGAGACCTACCGCAAGCGTATTGGTTACGTAAGGCAGGAAGAATATCGTCTGGAACATGTTCTTAAGTTTCTGTATCGAGCTTAATCCCAATGATATGAGAAGTGACAGTCCCGTTGATACCGGAACCGTGATGATAACGAGAATGAATGTGTTCTTAACAGCCTTAAGGAAGTAAGGGTCTCTTAAGATGTACTTGTAGTTATAAAGTCCGATTCCGAATGAAGTCTGGGAGGCAGAGTTAAACCCTTCCTGATATGAATAAACGAATACATCTATCAACGGATAGACCATGAACGCGATGAGGAAAAGGAGTGCCGGCAACAGATAAAGCCAGCCTCTTACCTGCGTCATGACGTTGTTGACGCCGCTTAACTGTTTCCTGGAACTCATGAGAAACGAATCCTCTCTTCCGACTCTTTATCGAAGATGTATGTCTTGTTCGGCTTGAGGTTGAACTTGACCGTTTTGCTCTCGCAGTCAACTTCGCTCTCCGCGCTTACTATCGTACGGATAACGCTCTCGCATGACTTATGGGAACATACGACGCTGATGTCGCGTCCGAGAACATCGACGCCGTTAAGATCGCAGGTAAAAGCTCCTTCAGGATCCGGAATGAAACCTTCAGGTCTTACACCGACCCAGACAGGCATTTCCTTAACCCCGTTAACATCCATGACCCTCTCATTGCCTATGTAAAGCCCGCCACGCTTAATCTCTCCGTTGAATACATTAACCGCAGGAGTTCCAAGGAAGCATGCCACGAACATGTTTGCAGGATCATTATAGACATCCTGGGGGTGGCCGATCTGATGCAAAACACCATCCCTCATAACGACGATACGGTCAGAGATACTCATTGCCTCTTCCTGATCGTGAGTTACGAATATTGTCGTGATGCCCGTCTGCCTCTGGATCCTTCTTATCTCTTCCCTCGTCTGAAGCCTTAATCTTGCATCAAGGTTGGACAAAGGCTCATCCATCAGAAGGACCTTCGGCATCTTAACGAGAGCTCTTGCTATGGCAACTCTTTGCTGCTGGCCGCCGCTTAACTGTCCGGGCTTTCTGTCCAGAAGCCCGTCGATCTGGACTATCTTGGCAGCCTCAAGGACCTTGTCCTCCATGTCTTCCCTGGTAAGCTTGTCCGAGCCCTTAAGATTCTCAAGCGGGAATCTTATGTTCTGTCTTACCGTAAGATGCGGATACAAAGCATAGTTTTGGAAAACAAGACCTACTCCCCTCTTCTCGGACGGGATATCCGTAACATCAGTCTCACCGAAGAAGACCTTTCCTTCAGTGGGGCTCTCGAGTCCGCAGATCATGTAAAGAAGCGTACTTTTTCCGCAGCCGGAGGGGCCCAACAGACATACAAGTTCTCCGTCAGGGATATCGATGCTGAAATCTCTGACTGCTACGACTCCGGTCTTATCCTTCCTGTCGCGGTTCGGGAAAACCTTCGTTATGCCTTCTAACTTTACGTTCATATATATCCGTCCTCCGGTTTATGGTTCGAGGAAGTACTCGATCTTTATCTTAAATTCTCTCACATCTGTGAGCTTTGCGATATCAGTATAATCGGGAATTGTATTAAAATCCTTGTTTTCTTTCTCGATTTCCGGGCCGTAGAAGAATACTACATCAAACCCGTTACCTACCGCACTGTCGTATTTTATACCATCAAAGCCGTGTCCCCTAACATATTCGGCAACAAGCTGCGTGGCAACATACTCGATATTCTTCGCAGTTTCATTGGGCTTTCCGACCTCAATGGCAAATCGCCTCAGGAAGTCCTGGTAGACCGCCATCGACGGAGAATACTTGGGCGAGAAGATATCGACCGCCTTCTCATATATGTTTGCCTTGGTCCAGTCGATGACCGTTAGCTTCTTTATGGTATTGAATCTTCCTATAAGAACGCGCTCGTTAGCCCTCAGCCGTCCCTCTTTAAGGGCCGTAGCCTCGTCTTCCGCGACGTAGAAGTAGTTGATGCCCTCGGGATTCATTCGGCCCGCCTGGGAATTCATCTTGTCCGCAGGTCCTATCGAGACCTCGTCGAGGTTGTAGTCCCTACCTCTTTTGAGTTTGGAATCAATGACACGCGCCCTGAAAAGCTCAGTGCCGGGCTCGATCTCCTCCTTAAGGTTCTTAAGGCAGGACTCGTATATCTTTTCGAGCATCTCGGTACGCTTGTTGCTGTTGCCCTCGCCTCTCGGTGTCAGGTCAAAGAAGCGGTTAAAGTACTTGCAGTCGTGCTCGAAGTTCTGCCATATCCTGTACTGCTCCTCGTCGTCGCCTTTGGACTCGAGCTTAAGGCGGTACCTTCCCGCATCGATGTCCTCATCCGAAGTCCCTTCAAACAGAGCCTTAGTGAGCTCGCGCTCCTTGTGGTTCTCCCATTCAAAGAGGATAACCCGGTCGTTAAGGATCTCGAATACCGAGAGCTTATCCCCGCCTTCATCATCACAGACATCGTAGGCGCGGTCGATACCGGTCTTTATGAACTTCCCGAGCAATTTCGCCTCTATCTTGATGCCGTCCGTACTCTTGCAGTAAGGACACATATCGTCGGAAACATAGCCGTTCTGCTTTATATAGCGGTGGAACGTGTCACGCTTGGGATTAAAGCAGTTACTGCAGCAAACGTTAGTCATGTCATACCCCCACCGCGAAAGTTAATATCATCATAAGACAGAAGAATACCGCGAACGATATCGTTCCCTTATCCGAATGGTCTCCCGTGTGCATTGAGGGAATCGTTTCCTCAAGCACCAGGAATGTGATGGCGCCACCCGTCAAAGCCATTATAAACAAATGTGTCCCAGGAAGCGCGTTAACGAAGATGATGGTCGCGATACCGAGCAAAGGCTCAACTACACCCGAGATGACACCCATGAGGAAGGACTTGCCCTTCTCCTCTCCGCCTGACCACAAAGGAGAGGAAACAAAAGCACCCTCAGGGATATTCTGGATGGCGATGCCGAGCGTAACCGCAGCCGCAGCCGCCACCTTAACATCACCCGATCCGTTAAGCACCCCGGCGAAAATAACACCTACAGCCATTCCCTCAGGAACATGGTGGATCATCTCAGAGAGCATAACCCTGCCCGAATGACCGATCTTGCTTGCAGGGCCTTCATCGACCTTGGTAAAGACATGTGTATGTGGTATAGCCTTATCAAGAATGTACTGGAAACCGATACCGATGATAAAGCCTATTGAAGCCGTATATACCTTCCCCTGAAGGATCGCAGGATACAGAAGAGTCCACATGGAGCAGGCCATCATGATGCCTCCCGCCATGCCCGTGAAGATAAGTTTGATACTCTCGTGAAGTTCCTTCTTTACGACGAATACGAGTGCGGAGCCGATGATCGATCCCGCAAACGGCACGAGAAGTCCGAACAGAACATCGCTGTTATTCATGAAGTCGATGACGCCGAGATGCTCGAGAAGGACCTTAAGTCCGATGAATATGAGGATAAAACCGCCGGCAGCCTCGGCACCGGCCTGGTATCTTGTTCCGAACGAATTGCCGATACGCACACCCATGCAGGCAAATACGAATGTGATCAGCGCGATCAGCAAACAGCCAAATACCGTATTTACTATGTTTGTGGCATCTATCACCTGTACGGGAACAGCAACGAGCGTAACTCCGACAGCCAGAGCATCTATGGATGTGGCAACCGCCAGAGGGAACATAGTCTTGAAGTTAAAGCCGGGCTTAGTCTCATCCTCTTCCCCAGAGAAAGCTTCCTTTATCATCTTGACGCCTAAGAAAGCCAGAAGGCCGAATGCCAGCCACGGCGCTACCTTATTGATGAATACTGTGAAGAAAGAACTCAGGAAATAACCCGTCATCGGCATTATGAAATGGAAACACCCAAACCATACGCCGCAAATCATCACTTGCTTCAGTGTGGCCTTCTTTGTCTCGATGCCCTTGCAGATAGATACTGCAAAAACATCCATGGACATGCCTATCGCAAGCAAAACCAACTCAACTATTCCCATATCCGTTAATTATACACCCGAAGGAAGATAAAATGTCGCCTCAAAGGCGACCACGGGCACATCTTCATTTCCTATACATAAGCCAACAAACATAAGGGAGGACAAAACAATGAGAAAGAATCTTACAGAGATGGTATTCATCCTTGATAAAAGCGGAAGCATGCACGGCACTTATCGATGCATTAGGATGCGAAATGAAGATACCTGACGGTTGCTTCGAACAATTGGAAAAAGATGCGGGGTCCTGAATCAGGACCCCGTAAATTCTTATCTCCACTCGATATTGATACTTGTAACTTCACCATTCTCGATGACAACCGGATATACAAGACCTCCGATAGGCACCCAGCCGTTCACTTCCTCAGGATCGGAATGTCTATTCTCGTAGAACCAGAAAGCAGAAGAAGCAAGAGGACTTGTACCGGGTTCAGGTGACCAGACACTGAAATCCATGAGATCATCGTCATCGAACAGATACTCATAGATATCAGTAACGGCACAGTTATCTGCAAGATCAACGATAATCATGCGGGGATTGAACCAAAGAGGATTGTCACTTACCGTCATGAGTATGTAGTCTGAAGAATCCCCGGTGTAAGAGTCATGCATGAAATAGTACTCACCATCTTCATCGAGTATTACATTTCTGGAACCGTTCTCCTCCACGATATCCGTTACGGTTATTCCGGGTTCATCACCGGTATACAGAGCCGGAACATCAAGAACATCACCGACTTGCAACGCATTGTACTCTTCTTCCGTCAAGATGAACGGATCACCGATGGCAAGCAGGATCTGAGTTCCGTCAGCGGAAGCTGCTTCCATGTTACCGAAGTACCTTCCATCAGCAGCATCTTCGATTGAATCACCATACTGATCACCAAAGAAATCGATCATGCAGGGAAGCTCATGGAACAAACCGTATGACATCGCATGAGAATCATAATAGTCAAGTGTTCCGATGTAGTTCATGTCACCGTTAAGGTATTCATATATTTCAGTCATATCGGAAGAGGGATACGATACATGAAGATTCCAGCGGTCACCGTCATCGGAATGGTTTCTTTCGAATCTGAAATACACGTCACCCTCGTACTGTTCCACGAACGAATCAACGAAGTTCATGTAAGCCTCAAACGCCTCATCGTTATCCGAAGAAGCGGAAGGAGCATCTTCATCACTTGTTTCTTCTGCTGTTGTTTCAGATGCTTCCGCTGAGGTCTCCACGACGGTCTCTTCGACTGTCTCTTCCTGTTCGTCATCTGTATCGCGCGTTCTTGTGTTGCCATTATCACACGCAGAAGCAGAAAGCATGAAAGAGCAGGCCATCATTAGTGCCATAAACCTGATTCTTCTTGACATAAGTTCTCTCCTAGTATTCTCCTATTATTTCCTGGTCCATCGCGAAAAGGACCTCGTTTATCTTATTGATATCCCAGATACCGTTCGTAATAAAGTATTCTACAACAAGGTCGCCCTTATTAGAATCTGAAAGCGCATATCCCGCTTTCATGAGCAAAGCTTCCGTCTCTTCCAAAGAAAGCTTTAACGCAACTGCAAACCCGAGCGCCGTACGTTTCCTTGGATGATAATTGACGTTGCTTCTGATCTTCGAGAACAGTTTTCTGTCGACATTAGCTTTCTTATAACACTCGACATCCGTCATTCCCTTCTCATCTATCTTGCGAAGGAGCATCTGCGTGAAACTCTCATCGATACGGGAATCGACATAATCCTCAACAGGTGCGGAATCGGATTCCAAGCACATGTTCATGGCCTTGAAGCCAGTAGCAAGCATAACACGTTCACGGTTATCAGGGTACCTTGACTTCATATAGTCAAGAACGCCTGTCATTAAAGACCCGTCTACCCTGTAGTCTCTTCTGCTGAAGATAACAAGATATACCGTCATGTCATCCTCACAGGAATCAAGGAAGTTCGCGATGCTGTCTACGGCCACATCCAGAGCCTGATCAAACGGATATCCGTAAACACCCGCAGATATCATCGGGAAAGCGATTGAACTTAATCCGCGTTCCTTCGCTATGGAAAGGCTTCTCACATAGCAGGAAGTAAGAAGCTCCTTCTCCCCCATGGAACCGCCGTGCCAGACGGGTCCAACGGTATGTATTACATATTTGGCCTTAAGATCATAACCCGAAGTTATCTTGGCATCTCCCGTGTCGCATCCGTTTAAAGTCCTGCACTCCTCAAGAAGCTTCGGACCTGCTGCGCGGTGAATGGCGCCATCAACGCCACCGCCGCCTAACAGTGAACTGTTGGCGGCGTTAACGATGGCATCGACTTCGAGCCTGGTTATATCATCCTGAATTATTAGAAGCGGCATTTACCTTAGGGTGTGATGCCTGCAGCTGCACACAGACTTGCAAACTCAGCGGAACCTGAGAATCCGTAGAATACATCAGATCTGGAGTCACCGTCTGCCATTCTCTGGAGCCAGTAAGCATAACCGCCGTTATCGGGATCTCTGTTAAGGAATGTCCTGTAAAGTCTCAGGATAAACTCTTCGTTAGACAGATTTGCATTCTGGAACTCTGCACTGAAGAAGAATCCGTATGCAGCCTGTGTTCCGGTAACATTTCTGTCCGCAAGACGCTGTGACCAGTAATCAAGACCAGCCTGATCAGGACTTCTGTTCAACGCAACAGAGTAAAGTCTCTCGGCAAATCCTCTTATTCCGGATCCTTCAACTACACGGATACTTGAAGTATATGTAACTCCGCCGATCTTGCAGCTTACGCCAACCATTCCGGGAGCCTTACCGGTTGCATTACCGGCTCCGTCGATGGTAAGGATATTACCGTCGTTACCCCAGAATGTGGAAGGAATGATCCTGACATTGCTGTAGTCATGTCTCTTTCTGTAGCCGGCAGCGCTTATTGTTCCGACTGCGATAGCACGGCTCGGCTGATTGATATAGAACGAACCGCTGGGGCTTGTAACTACTACGTTAGTAACAAATGATGCCTGTATCTCAGCAAGCTGTGAGTTGTACTGGGCAACATTGACCTTAGACTCATCAAGGCCGCCCTGTGATGTAAACTCACCGACTGCCGTATTATTGAAAGCTGATACTGCGCAATAAGCATATGAGGGGTTGATAAGCTGCTGGTAGTGTTCATTTGTACCTGAACCGCTTACCCATGCAGTCTTCTCGCTGTACCACATTGAAAGACCGGCATTGATTCCGCCGCCCCATGCGATAACTTCACCGAAGGAAGCCACGCTGTAACTTGAATTTACCCAATCCTCACCAGTGATCTTAATATGATGCAAAGTATAGGAAGCCTCTGCTGCACGAAGCATAGCCATCTCTTCAAGACCGCTTGACCACCTGATCGGGACATAATCAGCCATGGTAAGACCGCGTCCTCTGTTTCTCGGATCGGGGTAACCGTTCTGGCAGGCTTCAAGTCTGAAGCTGTTTATCTGATCAATGATGGTCTGCTTGCCTGTAGCATCGAACGAACCCATCAACTGGATAAATACATTACCTGTTCTCGGAGCATCAACATTACATCTGTGAGCACCGGAAGCGATGGCAGAATTGATGATGGCAGCAGCATCTGCGCCTTCATCAGCGCGTACTGTGGGATTAAAAAGAAGTGCCGTCGGTACGATTGCAGCTACCAAAAAGGAAGCAACCAACTTCATTAAATATCTTCTAAGCATCTAACAGCCCCCGTTCATATAGGTTAATTCTAAAGATTGATATTACTCATTATATCATTTGAATGTGTGGCATTTTATAAAGATTTTCGATTAAAGGCAAAATAAAAGCGGGTGATTTCTCACCCGCTTCATAACTTCATAGTCTTAAGTTATTAATTATCAGTGTATGCTGCGCTGAGAGCCATAAGAGAACCAAGCGAATCATCAACTGCATCAATGATAGCCTGAGAGAACTCAGCATTTGAAGGAACCTTTGAAGGGCTCTGTACGCCGAGATCGGAACAGAAAGAATCGAGCAATGACAGTTCCTCTCCGAGGCAGAAACCTGCAACGATTACAACATTATTGTCCTTAGCATATATGGCAATGCAGATGCTTCCGTTCAGGTTATCAAGAACGTCCTCGAGGTCATCCATGTCCTCACCCATATCAGACAGATAACCGTAAATGTCAGACTCACGGAAAGCAGCTACGAGATCCTGTGCTGAAACATTGATCTTAATGAAGCCCTCGTTCTTGCCTGTGTAGTACTCAGAATTACTGAAGTCAGCTACATCGTAATCAAGGTTATCGTCCAGGGCATCTGCGATACCGTCAAACAGATCAGAAACCATATCTTCTTCTGTCAGTGTGATCTGCATGCCGATAACAACATTGCACTGTGCATCAGCAAGATCCTCAGGATCTTCGATATCGCTAAGATCATCAAAACCCTCAGCCTTGACAAAAAGGCTCATGATCTCGATATCATCATAATCCAACGGAACATCAATCTGAGACATGTACATGGATGCATAAGGATCGCTCATGATCTCTTCGATCTGATCTGCATCAACAACTGTGTAATAGCCGTCCTCGAGCAGATCCTCATCATCTCCAACTTCATCGTAGTCGACCTCTTCTGCCCCCTGCTTATCGCAAGCAGAATTAAAATCGTCGTTTGAAATGGACTTAACCTTTGCACATCCTGCTACTGAAGCAACCATAGCTGTAGCAAGAGCCAAAGCCATAACTCTCTTTAACTTCATAACTTCTATCCTCCTACATAAGTATAAAGCAAATTTAATATACCCAAACGGATAGTGAAAGTAAAGAAAAATAGATTAAGACTTATTAAAGTTCAACAGCAAGCCTTATGAGGTCCTCATCCTTCGAACTGTGACCTGCCATGATAATGAACTTACCGGGCTCAATGACTCTTGTCTCATCAGGCAAAACAACGGAGAAAGCATCGTCATCAAGTTTTATCGATACCGTTTTACTTTCCCCTGACGCAAGTTCCACCTTGGCAAACCCTGCAAGATTCTTATTAGCCGTCATAACGGAACTTACTACATCGTCTATGTAGATCTGCACCGTCTCGACTCCCTTAACCTTACCGGTGTTGGTAACCTTAACGGATACAGTCTTCGTATCAGCATCAAACTTAATATCAGAATATTCATACCATGTATAAGAAAGGCCTTCGCCGAATGCGAATAAAGGCTCGGCAGGGCAATCCACATATCTTCCCTCGTGCCATCCCGGTAACTGGTTATAGTAAACTGGTACCTGACCTGTAACGACGGGGAATGAGATCGGCAATCTTCCTTCGGGATTAAAATCACCGAATATCACCTCAGATACGGCCTGGCCTCCGTACATACCGCCGTTAAACGCGCAGATGACGGCATCAGAGTCCCTGACAACTTCGGGAACAGCCAGAGGCTTCGAAGTTATGAGGACAGTTATAAGCGGGATCTTCATCGTGCTTAATATCCTGATGAGTGCCTCCTGCATACCTGAGAGCCTGAGTTCCGCCCTGTCGTTATATTCACCCATCTGGTTATAGTTATCACCTAATGCAAGGATAATGAGATCAGCCCCTCTTGCGATCGAAGCAGCTTCATTGATGTAAGGCATCTCCTTGGTTCCGTCATTATCAAGACGGTTGTCCTCATAGACCTGCTTCATGAACGCTTCGGTATCAGGGTAATCCCCCTTGTAGTAGCTTCTTCCGTTAACACTGCATCCGTATGAGTACTCGACATCGATGCCGCTTCCTTCCAGCGAATTTCTGACTCCCTCAAGAAGTGTCACATACGGCCTCTGAGGCTCTGTGTACTTTCCGGGAACAGGGTGAGTAAAGTAAGTCCAGTCTCCGTACTGGGCACGGATGTCGTCAGCATTGGGTCCTATGACTACAACCTTGCGAAGTTTCTTCTTACGCACGGGAAGCACGCCGTCATTGGTAAGTACGGTCACGCTCTCACGGGCAGCCTTAAGCGCCAGTTCCCTGTGGGCCTCGCATCCGATGCTTCCGGGCACACCTTTCTTATCAGGCTTTGCGAAAAGCCCCATTCTAAACTTAATCGTAAGAATATGCCTTACGGCTTCATCAAGCTGAGCCTCATCGACCTTACCCGACTTAACCTGCTCTATGATGCCCTCATAGAATTCCGTCGAACACATGATCATGTCGTTACCCGCTTTTGCAGCAAGAGCGGACGCATCACCTATGTTGTCACATACCTTCTGTCTTCTTATGAGAGCATTGACATTATCCCAGTCAGTAATGAGGAAGCCGTCAAACTTGAGTTCATCTCTTAATATGTCATGTAATGCCTTACGGTCAGCCGTAAGGGGGGTACCGTCAACGGAACCGTAAGCCGTCATGAATGTAGCGCATCCTGCTTCCACCGCCTTCTTAAATGGCGGCAGGAATTCATCCTTAATCTTACGGTATGTAATCTGTGTATCGTATGCATCACGTGCACCGGTCGCCTCGCCATATGCAATGAAATGCTTGGCACAGGCAAGTATGGAATCATCAGCCGAGAGATCATCTCCCTGATACCCCTTTATCATCGAAGCACCGAGTTCGCCTGAAAGGTATTTATCCTCACCGAAAGTCTCGCTTATCCTTCCCCACCTGGGATCTCTTCCCAGACAAAGCACAGGAGAGAATGTCCAGTGAAGTCCGTCGGTCGCAACCTCGGTTGCAGTCGCGTGACCTATCTTCTCAACGAGGTCTCTGTCCCAGGTCGATGCCATTGAAAGCTGCGAAGGAAAGATGGTTGCATTACGGTTAAGACCGTGACCGTGAATCGCATCTATTCCGAATACAACGGGGATCTTAAGACGCGACTCGTTAACTGCAACTTTCTGAAGTTCTCTCGCGTCATCTCCCAAAGCATGAAGGAAGGAACCGACTCCTCTTCTCGCCCACTCCTTTGCCTGCTCCATGCCCACCATTGCGACGGGAACCTGGATCATCTGAGCGGCCTTCTCCTCGAGGGTCATCTGTGAGATTATTTCTTCAACCTTCTTCTTAACTTCCATACTCATCAATATACCTGTTTACTTCATCTGAAATCAACTTAAATCTTGCATTCGTCTCGGGATTATCATTCCTGTAGCTCATCGCCTGCTGAAGATACCCCTGCTCCTTAACGATCTTAAGGCTTACGGGAAAGTACAGACCGTACACGAGACTTATGTGGCTGACTATGTAATCGACGGGCGACTTACGTATATCCTTGTTGACTGTTATGTGATCAAGACTTGCTTTAAGCACCTCGTCCGAAATGGCAGCATCCTTTAACTCCTCATCGGTAGTATCGTAAACGACCGCGGGGGAAAACTCCACTGCAACTCTGAATATGTCTGTCTTATCCGCATCTCTTATTATCTTGGAAAACAGCAGCGTTCTTTCATCCATGTCATCCGGCAGGATAAAATAGTTATGAAAACGGATGGCACTCTCGATCACGGGATAGCAGGATGTGTCTGTTACAAAACGCGAGATCAGATCCTCATTAAACAGAAGGTCTGCTCCGAACTTTGCATGGTCTATCGAGTCCTGATCGATGAAAGTATGGAACCTTCTTAACTGCTCGAATCTTCCGATGTCGTGAAGCATGCCTATTACCCATGCAAGATCAACATCATCAGAAGGAAGACCGATACTTAACGCAATGCGCTCGCAGTTCTCAGCTACCTTGTACGTATGAACGACTTTGAGTCTGATCTTCTCATCATTGATGTCATAGTCAGACACATATGCCTTGAATTCTCTTTTTACAAGTTCGCGGTCTATCATCACATGTGACCGTCCCTGAACATGGAGAACTTATCCATGGGATAATTCTCGAGATTATTAAGGACTCTCCTGTCATCGGCCTTATCGAGAAGCTCGTTACGGGCCTTGGTGATCTCCGCTTCGGTCTTATGCTTTGACGGACCTCCGACGCAGCCTCCGGGACAGATCATGCCCTCGATGAAGTCAGCATCGATGCGGCCTGCCTTGAGAAGAAGCAGAGCTTTTCGACATTCGTCACCGCCTGCGCAGCGTTCGAGCTTGATGGAGGAAGTGTCGATGCCTCTTTCCTGCATGACCTCCATTACTGCATTTGCAACGCCGCCGCTCGTAGCGAATCGCTTACCCCAGGAAGATGCTTCCTGATACTCGTCGGAAACAGGCTTGATCTCCATGTCCTTCGAACGGACAAGAGCACGAAGCTCGCCGTATGTTATAGCATAGTCAGCCGTGCCGGGAACGGACTTATCGTTTGCTTCTGCTTTCTTAGCGATGCAGGGACCTACGAAGACAGTTACGCAATCAGGATGCAAAAGCTTCAGGTAGCGGCTTATGGCAACCATGGGAGATACGGTCTGAGACATGTTCTCCTTATACTGGTCAGGGAAATGCTTTTTTAACATGGACTTAAATGCAGGGCAGCACGATGTCGTCATCTTGCGTCCTTCGGCGAGAGCTTCAGCCCACTCAAGAGCTTCATAAGCAGCTGTCATGTCACCGCCCAAGCCGACTTCGACCATGTCCTTGAATCCCATGTCCATGAGAGTCTTTCTGATGGAACCCATTGTGATGTCGGCGCCAAACTGACCTTCAGTGGCAGGAGCCGCCATGGCGTATACTTCCTTGCCGTCGCGGATCGCATTGATGATGTCGACAAGATATGTCTTGGAAGCGATGGCGCCGAACGGACAGCTGTGGATGCAGTGGCCGCAGTGTATGCACTTCTCCTCATCGATAAGGCAAAGGCCGTATTCATCGTATGTAATGGCACCGACGGGACACGCTCTCTTGCACGGGCGTATCTGATGGATGATCGCTTCGTACGGGCAGGCACTTGCGCACTTACCGCACTCCTTACACTTGAAAGGATCGATCCTCATGCGGAGCTCACCCTTGGAGATCGCATCAAACTTACACGAATTAAGACAGGCCTTTCCAAGACAGAATCTGCAGTTATCGGTAACTACATAAGACTGCAAAGGACAGGAGTCGCATGCAGGGTTAATGACCTGAACTACATTGTGGTGCTGCTTATCAGGTTCAGCCGTAGGACAAAGACCTTTGGCAAGACGTATCCTCTGACGGTTGATCTCACGCTCCTTATAAACGCAGCAGCGGTATTCGGGCTTGGGTCCGGGACTGATCTTATATACGAGTTCCTCTTCATGTTCGGGATCAAGATTGCCGTCCCATGCAAGTCTGCATACCTGCTCAAGGATGTGGTGATTAAGTCTTACTATGCCCTCGTCGTTCTTTACCATAGCTCCCTCCGCTATCAGTTGAATTCCTTAAGTGTTGCCTGTCCGTCTTCGATAATGATGTAGGAAGGCTTACTGCCGTCCTTGGGAATCGAAGGCGAACCCGGATTCATGAATCTGATTCCGTTTTTTACAATGTCTTTTGTCATATGGGTGTGGCCGCTTATGAAGACAGTACCTTCCGAGATAAGTGCAGGAAGATTGTCCTCATTATAAGTATGGCCGTGCGTTAAGAAGAACGGTGTCGTTCCCGATACGACATAGATATAATCTGCCATAACGGGAAATCCGAGGACCATCTGATCGACCTCGGCCTCACAGTTACCTCTTACTGCCAGTATCTTATCTTTGTATTCATTAAGTATCTCAATTACTCTCTTGGGTTCGTAATGAGCAGGAAGATCATTCCTCGGACCGTGGTAAAGGATGTCTCCCAACATGACAAGCCTGTCGGCGCACTCACTTTGCATAAGCCTGATAACACGTTCAGCCCAATAGCTGTCACCATGGATATCAGATACTACAAGAAACTTCATCTTTCAATTCTCCGTGTATTGATCAATTGATTATACTATAATCGGTTCATGAGTACGGTATGGAAAAAAACTATCAGGGATGTATTCATTATCCTGGCGGCAGGATTTGTATATTACATCGTAAACAGGCTGACAGGCTTCGGATTCACGTGCCCCGTTAAACAGTTTACGGGATACCCCTGCCCTTCTTGCGGGATCACGCACATGGCGATAGACCTCATCGCACTCGATTTCAAAAGCGCATTCAAGGATAACCAGTTTCTATTCGTTACATGGCCTCTGCTTGCATCCGAGATCCTCTTCGTTATCTACAATATAGAGGCAAAGAAAGATCTTCC
Source organism: Clostridiales bacterium (assembly GCA_017958365.1). Taxonomy (GTDB): domain Bacteria; phylum Bacillota; class Clostridia; order Saccharofermentanales; family Saccharofermentanaceae; genus Saccharofermentans. The sequence continues at coordinate 99,369 of JAGDCV010000047.1, read as the reverse complement.
CAGATGGAATGTCATCGCCTTATCGGTATTTGCGGGACTGCTTATTACCTTCGGTTTCTTAAGAATCGCGTATTCTTGGTAATATCATTTCTTTATGATATATTTATGTGGAACTTCACAAAAAGGGGGAAGAGATTAATGGAAAACAATCAGTACTATCAGCAGCCCGCACCCACATGGAACAATGATGAGCCTGCTAACAACAACGTTGGCAGAGGTCAGGCTATCGCTTCATTGGTAACAGGTATCATCGGTGTTGTTTGCTGCGGACCTTGCGCTATCGCAGCTTTGATCCTTTCAATCATTGCTAAGAGCCAGGGTAACAAGTCCGGTATGGCAACAGCAGGATTGGTTCTCGGAATCATCGGTATCCTTATCTGGATCGGTAATGCTATCTACTTCGGCATTAATCCTGATGCTGTTAACAACATCACGGATATGTTCAGCTGATAGAACAACAAAGCAAATAAGAAAGGGAACTTCGATCGAAGTTCCCTTTTTTATTATTTGAAATTGCCTATAAGTTAGAAATAAAACCAAATACTTAGGAGGTAATCTGCTTGCGAGACCTTAGTCCCGCAAATGAATGTTCTTCGTACATCGGCCTCACCCCTTTCGTAAGTGTTTTTGTTTATGGTTTTATGTTAGCACAGTATCTTTTGGTAATGTGTTAAATAAAAGTGAACAAAAAGCATCGTGCGCAAAACGAAAATGAAAATGTTTTCATTTGAAAGAACGTTCTAATCACAAAGAATCCACAAACTGTCTTGCGGTCCTTGCAGAACGGCCGCCGCTCCTTGTGGCGAACTGCTCGGCCTTCAAAGCCATATCCTCTTCACTCATCTTGATCTTACGAAGCTTAAGAAGATTCCTTACTATCTCAAGATACGTCGCCTTGTCAGGTTTATCGAACAGGACTCTTAATCCGAATCTCTCGGAAAGACTTAACTGCTCCGCAATCGTATCAGAAGCATGAACCTCATTGGCACGCGACGAGAATGTCTCCTTGATCATGTGGCGCCTGTTGCTCGTGGCATAGATAACGATATTCTTTCTGCCTCCCGATGCTGCGCCTTCAATGACCGACTTTAAAGAACCTATCCTGTCGTCATCGGCATCAAAGGAGATGTCGTCTATGAAGATGATGAACTTCAACGGGATCTCGGTTAATTCCTCGATGATATCGGGAAGCTTCTCTATCTCCTGCTTGGGAAGTTCAACGAGTCTTACGCCCTTACCAAAGAACATCCTTGCAGAAGACTTTACCGCAGACGACTTACCTGTACCGGCATCGCCATACAGAAGAACATCAGCGAAAGGCCTTCCTTCACAAAATGCCTTCGTATTATCGACTACCTTCCCTCTTTGCCTTTCATAACAAAACAGGTCCTCGGCCCTGATCGGATCAGGATGCTTAACAACGCACAGCTTCCCGTCCTTTACCTTAAAGATATTGCATCTTTTATAGACGCCGTATCCTTCGGTCTCGATCGAGTCGAGCATCATCATGTATCTCTTCTTAAAATCGATATGAGATGATCTGAAGTCCGGAAGATAACCGTCGTAGTACATCTCATTCTTAAAATCATAAGACGTGTAATTACCGATCCTCGTAAGAAGGTCGAGTTCCCTTTGTGCGGTAAGTTCCATCAGTCTGCTCATCTTGGTTGCGGATTCGGGATTGTTGATAAGGTCTATCCTGAATCTTAAGAACGGATTCATGTCATCCACCAAAGCGTCCCAGATGGCTGCCGACAGATCACAGTCGGCCCTTAACTCATAAAGCTTGGAGCAGAAATTCCCGTAACTGTCGATCATCTCCTCCACGGAGTAATCAGGCTCCATCTTAAGAAGAAAATCGCAAAGGCTGCTTAAGGGTTCCTTATTTCTGACCCCTCTGAACAAAGCTATGGATTCTATCTCTCTTAGAAGCTCAGACATGATGACTCCTTATATCAGATCTCCTGGTACAACTTCTTGAAGTTATCCCTGTTGATGATGAATACATCATCAGGCTCATTTTCTTTTATTGCAAGATAATCTCCCGGGTCACCCTTCGTATAGGTCGTTGTCATCTTGCCGAAGACCTTGGTCACGTTATTAAGCTTCCTGACATATACGCGGTCTCCGCCCGGCATCATGCACGAATACGTAAACGGCTCAAGACCTACGCTCGCACCTGTCGCATTAACACGGATCGTAGGGAAGTAATCGACCTTGGGTGTATAAAGGCAATCCTGCGGAATGTAAGTCTTATTAAAGTGCTCAAGGTCTGTAAGGAATATCCTTCCCTTGGTACCTATCATGATGACCGTATCCTCATTAACGACCGTATCGATATCATCCGTTATGGTTCTTACGATGATCGAAGTTCCGACAGGCACAAGCTGTGAAGGAATAACATATCCCATTACTCTCGGCAGTCTCTCACAAAGAGTCATGTTCTCAAAGTTCGGTGCATACTTACCAGCGTAGATGACTGTAGTATCGGAGAAGTACTTTGTAAGTCTTCCGACGATGATGGTCTTTACAAGATCGCTTCGAAGATTATCGGCTTTAAGCTCATCTTCTCTTACCGCATCATCGATCTGCCCGTTATCAAGGAATCCGCCCGCTTTATTGATATGTCCTCCGCCCGAGCCGATGCTCGTCGAGATGAATCTGGCAAGCTCATTCGCCTTGACCTCGCTCTCGCAGCTTCGTATCGAGAGTCTGACACCGTCTCCTACTATCGAATAAACGACGCTTACATCAACAGTATCTACGGTCAAAATGAAATCACTTATAAGACCCAGAAGATTCTGATCACAGGGAGCTACCTCAACGATGGCGAATTTAAACTCATCATCATAGTCGATCCCCATGATCGCCTGACCTGCGATCCTCGCTTCATCAAGTGTGATGTTCATGTTAACAAGTCTCTTCATTATGTTCCTGTCCTGCTGTGCAAACAGGAGATCATACATATCCTTATCAAGAGGATGAGACATGTCCGCGAATGCATTGGTATCCATGTAAAGACCGTAGTACAGGATGGTCGCAAGCTTCTCATCTATCTCGAACTGAGCCTTCCTTAAAAGGTCCCAAACGATAGTCGAGCAGCTTCCCATGCCGGGTCTTACATCGGAAAGATCGGGTATCATTCCCGATATCTGATGGTGATCTATCGTAGCGATAGTTTCCGCTTCAAACTTCTGAACATTGCCGTTGCCGTACTGGCAGTCACATGTCAGAAGAAGCGAAGGTTTTCTCGTAAAAGACATAACATGGTCAATCGGGATATCGTAGACCTTGATCAGATATAAGATATTGGACTTGCTTATCAGAGGAGAACCTCCGTATACAAGCCTTACATCCTTACCCTTTGACTTAAGATAACAATAAACACCATAACCGGATGCGATCGCATCTGCATCGGGATTGTTGTGGCACTGTACCACGATATCATCATAATTTAACAGTTCTTCAAGTTTCATAATTGATCACGACTCATTAACAAGTTTTCCTGTCATGCGCTCGATCGTAAACTCCGTCATGAGCACACGGCTTCCTGCTTTCCTTATCTCTTCTTCAGTCTGGCCCTCAGAAGTATAATACTTGCCCCCGAGATTTCTTAGTGATTTTAGAAAGATTTCCTCCGAAGGGTCGATGAACCTTAACGTGCCGTAGCAGATGATGCTGTTGATGTTAAGAGCCCAGTCTCCTTCCTTCTTAAAGCCTTCATCCCAAACGCAGAAGGATGCCTTCGGGTTGTTCCTGATAAGATCCACCTTATACCCTTCACGAGCTCCGTGGAAATACATCCTGCCCAGCACCGGGTCGAAAAAGTAATCGAGAACGATGCCGTGGGGATAACCGTTATCGCCCTGAAGTGACAGCACGCCTCTCCACTGCTTCTCAAGGACCTCATAACATTTCTCGTATGAGACCTGCTGTGCGAATCTTCTCATCCTGCGCCAGGATCCCAATGCATCCTGAAGCCTGTTACGGAGAAGCTCATAACGAAGTCTCTTCTCACGCTTCGAGAAATGATCCTGCCTTAACTGAACGGGATTATTCTCATATGATAAAAGCTTTACCTCTTCCCCGAACTGCTCTGAAGTCAAGTCAAACACCTTACCGTCAACGACATTATAGCAGTGGTAGTTTCCCGCAGGTCTTAAGATTCCGTATACCTCTCCGCCGTAAATGTCCTGTACGAGAAAAGCCGTGATGGAACACTGACCTAAAGTCCTGTTTTCCTCCGACCACTCGTCACGCATTCTCGGGGCGCAGGTATCAGCCTGCCATATTCCCGACAGGATGTCATAAAGATCACGGGGAGTACCTGCTTTCTCATAGTTGGGGTCAACGGGAAGCACATCGGCATCCTGCCAACCGTAGAAGTTGTACCGGCTATTATCATCACTCATAACATGTCCATTATCCCATTTGATATATATGCTATCAACCGAACGTTACCATATTTCACGAATTTCTTACTTTTTGGTATAATCCTTAACCGGATGGGGGATATGAAAATGAATGATGAAATCGTAAAGAACAACAGGATCTTGCCCTGGACTCTGCTTATACTCGCGGTACTGTTTACCGTGATAAGGACCGTAAATAACGTGATGATCGTCACATCTCCGGAAAGCGGTATCCTTAATTACCTTCCCGTGGTTTTTCTCATCATATGTGCTGTTTTTGTTATCACGGGCATAGTAACGGCATGCGTTAACAAGGTGCACGACCCGGCGACTGAACGCGTGAACTCGATCGAGAGAGCATTCATCATACTTGCCGTACTTACCACAGTCGTTCCTTATATCTTCAGAAGACTGATAGTAAGTTCCGAGGTCCTGTTCGATCTGTACACGGAGCACTCCGTAACCTTTTCATTCATAATGACCATCGTCACTATGTACATCATAGGATTCCCGGCTCTTGCCTTAAGTGCTAGACCGGTACCGAAGATGAAGATAGAGGAAAGGAAACTCGGATTTGTTAACTTCCTTATGTATGTCTGCATAGTCGCGGGAATGTGTCTTACCGGATCTTTGATCGGAACACCTATCCACATGATCCTGACTCTTCCTTTCCAGGGAAATCCTAACGCCGGAATAACCGAGATGATGCTCAACTCATCATTCTTCGAGAGAGTTCTTACAGTAGGCGTTCTCGCTCCCATCTTTGAGGAGCTTATGTTCAGAAAGATCCTTATCGACCGTACGATCAAGTACGGCGAGTTTATAAGCATCCTGTTATCGGGAGTGATGTTCGGTCTTTTCCACGGAAATTTCCAGCAGTTCTTCTTTGCTGCTTTGGCAGGAGCCATGTTCGCTTTCATATACATAAGGACGGGAAGGATACGTTACACCATCTTCCTTCACATGGCTGTAAACATGTCGTCTTCCATCGTCACCACGTCATTGCTTTCAAAGATATATCCGGTGGTCATGGACAGCGAAGTCATGGAGAGCGGCAATTACGATGCGCAGACTTTACTGTTGCTCCTGATTCTCACGGGATGGCTGATGCTTTTGGGCCTGATCGCAGTTACGGGCATAGTCCTGTTCTTCGTGTTCAACAAAAGACTTAAGATCTACCGTGCACCGGACGAACCTTCACGAGGCGCAATAATGGCTCAGGTATCTTCTTCGCCTGTCTTCTGGGGATTTGTGGTCCTGTGCTTATCAGACTTCCTGTCGACGTATCTTCCCGATATCGTTTACTCGCTGATATAAAGATCAGTCTTCGCCGTCCTGTCCGTACTCGTCCAGAACACGGTCGGTAAATCCGTCTTCTATCATCGAGATTATTACGGGAACAAGCTCGGGATCAAACTGTGTACCGGAGTTCTCCTTAAACTCTTCGATCGTCTTCTCGCGGCTCAACGACTTCCTGTAGCGGCGGTCAGAAGACATCGCATCGTAAGCGTCTGCTATGCTTGCTATCCTCGCACAAAGCGGGATCTGTTCACCCTTAAGGCCTTCGGGATATCCTGTACCGTCGAATCTCTCGTGATGGTAATAAGCGGCATCAAAGATGTTCGATACTGCAGTAAAGTCCTTAAGCATCTCCTTACCCTTACCGGTATGAGTCTTAATGGTCTTATACTCTTCATCATTAAGGCTTCCCTTGTTTCTTAAGATCTCATCGGGAATGCCTATCTTGCCGACATCGTGAAGCAAAGTCTCGTAATAAAGATCCTGAAGCTTATCGTCATCAAGACCTATCCTTCTTCCGATCTCCTTCGCATAGATGGCAACTCTTAATGAATGGTTTCTCGTATAACTGTCCTTAGCATCGATGAAAGACGTAAAGGTCCTTATGGACTGATCGATCATCTGAAGGTCATGCGCACGCTGCTTAAGAAGGCTTTCTATCCTCGCATTCGCAAGAATGTGGGAACCCACGTAGAGCATCCACAGAACATAGAGAACAGCAATGATATAAGTAAGCGGCATCGCGAAAGGATCAAGAGGCATCCTTCCTGTTATCTCGAATGACTCGACATTAAGAAGGTACCTCGAATACAGTACCGCTCCGAAATACCTGCTGTTCTCGGGCTCAACGAAGACGAGCTCTCCTTCAGGCGTAAAGGTCAGCGTATTCTCATCAGCTTCAAACACTCCGTTCCAGGAAGAATCGATCTCGAACGGTCCGTCGAATACTATGGTTATCGTCCAGTCGGAAAGCCTTAATCTGCTGTAGTTATAAACATTGACCGAATACTCGGCGCCGCAGGGATGACCCGGGTATCTGTACATATCCTCCCAGATCTTCCCCTCCGGATTAAAGACTTCAATGGATACTTCGTCAGAATCTGCATCAAATACCCTCACGTTATCGGAGGCATTCTTGATGTACAGGACATAAGCCGCCGTAACTGCTATAAGCAGCACGATGGTTATGACCATTATCCTGACATATTTATTATCCTGAGTCTTCATGTCAGTAGTTGATTATCGCTCCCTTGTCAGCTGACGATACCATCCGGGAATAACGCTTGAGGTATCCCGTAAGATCCTTCTTCTGCTCGATGGGCATCGTCTCTTTCCTCTTCGCAAGTTCTTCATCGGAAACCTTGAGTTCGATCTTGTACTCGGGGATGTTGATGGAGATTATGTCTCCGTCCCTAACATAAGCGATAGTGCCTCCCGATACAGCCTCAGGACTTACGTGTCCGATGGAAGCTCCCCTCGTTGCACCCGAGAATCTTCCGTCGGTGATGAGCGCAACTTCCTTATCAAGTCCCGCACCTGCAATGGCAGACGTGGGCGAGAGCATTTCGCGCATGCCGGGGCCGCCTGCAGGGCCTTCGTATCTTATGACGATAACATCGCCGGCCTGAACCTTGCCGTCGTAAATGAACTTGATGGCATCCTCTTCACTGTTAAAGCATCTTGCAGGTCCTTCGTGAACCAGCATTTCAGGTGCAACGGCAGATCTTTTTACTACGCATCCGTCTGGAGCAAGATTACCCTTTAAGATTGCAAGTCCGCCTGTCTTAGTGAACGGATCATCAACAGGTCTTATTACTTCAGGATCAACAACAACGCTTGAAGCAACATTCTCCTTCAAGGTCTTGCCGGTAACGGTCATAACGTCACCGTTGATAAGGCCTGCATCAAGAAGCTCCTTAAGAACGGCGTAGATGCCTCCTGCCTCATTCAAGTCCTCCATGTAAGTCGGGCCTGCAGGAGCCAGGTGACAGATATTCGGCGTTCTCTCCGAGATCTCGTTTACGTGAGTAAGGTCGATCTTGATTCCGCACTCGTTCGCGATGGCAGGCAGATGGAGCATGGAGTTGGTGGAACATCCGATAGCCATGTCTGCTGCCAACGCATTCTCGAAGGCATCCCTGGTGAGGATGTCTCTCGGACGGATGTTTTTCTTAACGCATTCCATTACCTGCATGCCTGCGTGCTTTGCAAGCTCTATCCTCGAAGAATAAACGGCAGGAATGGTTCCGTTGCCCTTAAGGCCGAGACCGAGAACCTCAGTTAAGCAGTTCATCGAGTTAGCCGTATACATACCGGAGCACGATCCGCATGTGGGACATACCTTCTCTGCAAATTCCTCAAGCTTAGCTTCGTCGATCTTACCTGCAGCATAAGCACCCGTTGCCTCGAACATGGCAGACAGGGATCTCTTCTTACCCTCAACTCTTCCCGCGAGCATGGGGCCGCCGCTTACGAATACGGTAGGGATATTAAGTCTTGCCGCAGCCATGATAAGACCGGGAACGTTCTTGTCGCAGTTGGGGACCATGACGAGTCCGTCAAAACCGTGTGCCATAACCATGGACTCCGTAGAATCGGCAATGAGATCCCTTGTCACGAGGGAATACTTCATTCCCGTGTGACCCATGGCGATACCGTCACATACAGCGATTGCCGGGAAAACGATGGGAGTTCCTCCGGCCATTGCAACACCGAGCTTGACCGCTTCAACGATCTTGTCGATATTCATGTGTCCGGGAACTATCTCGTTATATGAACTTACGATGCCGATAAGAGGACGCTGCTGCTCCTCCTTGGTAAGACCTAATGCGTGATAAAGCGACCTGTGAGGCGCATTCGAAAAGCCATCTACTATTGTATCCTTGATCATGACTTAAAAACCTTTCTTATAAAAATCCTCCCGAGGGCAGTCCTCGGGAGGATCGCTTCTCTAACTACTTATTATATCAATTATTGATGAGTTTATCCTCGTCAGACCAGCTGTAGAGTTTTCTTATCTCAGCGCCCACCTTCTCAGCGGGATGCTCGGAAGCGAGCTTTCTCATGGCCTTGAAGTGAACCTGCTTGCCTGCATCGCTCATGTCGAGGAGGAACTCCTTGGCAAATGAACCGTCCTGGATATCCGTCAATACCTTCTTCATAGCCTTCTTGGTGTCATCTGTGATGATCTTGGGACCTGTCACGTAATCACCGTACTCAGCTGTATTGGAGATGGAATATCTCATTCCTGCAAATCCGCTCTGGTAGATGAGGTCAACGATGAGCTTCATCTCATGCACGCACTCGAAGTAAGCATTTCTGGTATCGTATCCGGCCTCTACGAGTGTCTCGAAGCCTGCCTGCATCAATGCAGCAACACCGCCGCAGATAACTGCCTGCTCACCGAACAGGTCTGTCTCTGTCTCCTGTCTGAATGTTGTCTCGAGAACACCTGCTCTTGCGCCGCCGATACCTGCTGCATAAGCAAGACCAAGATCCCATGCATCGCCTGTAGCATCCTGCTCAACAGCGATGAGGCAAGGTGTGCCCTTACCGATCTGATACTCGGAACGAACCGTGTGTCCCGGAGCCTTAGGAGCGATCATGATGATGTTGATATCAGGATTAGGTGTGATGCATCCGAAGTGGATGTTAAAGCCGTGTGCGAAAGCGAGTGTCTTACCTGCCGTAAGGTTGGGTTCGATAGAATTCTTGTACAAAGCAGCCTGCTTCTCATCAGGAATGAGGATCATGATGATGTCACCGGCCTTTGTAGCCTCTTCAACTGAGAGGACCTTGAGTCCCTGAGACTCTGCCTTAGCCTTGCTCTTTGAACCTTCATAAAGACCTACAACGACATTGACGCCTGAATCCTTAAGATTCAAAGCATGTGCGTGTCCCTGTGAACCGTAACCGATGATGGCAACTGTCTTGCCATCGAGCTTCGTAATGTCGCAGTCCTTCTCGTAAAAGATCCTGTTATCGTTTGCCATTTTATATATACCTCCGTATATTAAATTACTTGCTTAAAATGCTCTCGGAACCGCGCTCCAAAGCCACGATACCCGTTCTGCACATCTCTATGATCCCAAAGGGCTTCATATTGTCGATAAAGTTGTCGATCTTGGTCGAATCGCCCGTTACCTCAAGGCACATGGCCTCAGCAGAATAATCGACGATCTTTGCCTTGAATACATCAACAGCATCACGAAGATCCGCTCTCGTCTCGGCTGAGTTCTTTACCTTGATAAGAAGAAGTTCTCTTCTAATGCCAATCTCAGCTCCGATGACCTCAACCTTCTTGACATTATAAAGCTTCTTAAGCTGGCTTACCAGTTGCTGAAGATCATCCTGATCACCTGAGAATGTCAATGTGATACGTGAATACTCGGGCGATTCTGTCTCACCCACCGTCAGCGTGTCGATATTGAATCCTCTTCTGTTAAACATACTTGTTACTCTCATGAGGACACCGGACTTGTTCTCAACAAATGCGGCTATTACATAACTGTTCTTGTTCATGCTCTATCCTCCTTATCGAGAATCAGATGGTCGAATGTTCCGCCCGGGCGGAGCATGGGGAGAACCATCTCGTCCTTATCGATCAGAAGATCGATAACCGCAGGGCCCTCTGTCTTGTATGCCTCTTCAAATACTTCACGGAACTCTTCGGCATCAGCTGCTCTGAAGCCCTTGGCTCCGAACGCCTCGGCAAGCTTAACGAAGTCAGTCTTCCTGTCGAGCATCGTATTCGAATAAACCTTATCATAGAACAGGTTCTGAAGCTGGCGGACCATGCCGAGAACGCTGTTGTTCATGACAACTATGGTAAGAGGTACGTTGTAAGTAACGGCCGTGGCAAGTTCCGTAAGATCCATGCCGAAGCTTCCGTCACCGGTTATGAGAACAGACCTCTTTCCGCTTCCGTAAGATGCTCCGATGGCAGCACCCATGCCGAAGCCCATTGTTCCGAGTCCGCCCGATGAGATCCACGTTCTCTTCTTCTTAAAGTCGAAGAACTGTGCCGTCCACATCTGGTGCTGTCCTACATCCGTGACGATCTCCGTGTCTTCATCAACTATGTCGGAGATAACGTTGATAGCCTGCTCGGGAAGGAAGTTCTCGATCGCAAGATCTCTTTCCTGCTCGCGAAGCTTTGCTACCTTAGTCATCCAGTTGGGATTACGCTTATAGTCAACAACGTCGATGAGCTTTCTTAGGAAATCAGAGATGTCACAGGAAGCTCCGAGGTTAACCTTAACGTTCTTATCGATCTCGGCTGCATCGATGTCGATGTGGATCTTACGTGCTCCTGCCGAGAACTTCTGTGCATCACCCGTTGAACGGTCAGAGAACCTAACTCCGATGGCGATGATAAGGTCAGCCTTGGCCATAGCCTTTGATGAAGCGTAGTGACCGTGCATGCCCTGGAATCCGAGGAATCTGTCAAGCTGCGTGGGAAGCTCTGACAATCCCATCAAAGAACATCCGATAACAGCATCGATCTTATCTGCAAGCTCTGAGATCAGGGCACCCGCACCTGCTCTTACGGCTCCGCCTCCGAAGTAGATATAAGGTCTGCTCGACTCGGCGATCATCTTAACAGCTTCCTTAACTGCATCATCGGGAGTCGGAACAGGCTCGTCCTTCTCAACCGGTGCTTTATATGTAAACTCACACTTGGCAAGCTGTATGTCCTTGGGGATATCAACGAGAACAGGACCCGGACGGCCTGACTTCGCGATCCTGATAGCTTCCCTTAACGTATCTGCAAGGCTCTCAACATCGTGAACGATGAAGTTATGCTTTGTAATGGGCAAAGTCACACCGGAGATATCGATCTCCTGGAAGCAATCTCTTCCTATCATGTTATTTGCAACGTTACCCGTGATGGCAAGAAGCGGTACCGAATCAAGATGTGCCGTTGCTATGCCGGTAACAAGATTCGTTGCACCGGGGCCGGACGTTGCCAGTACGACACCGATCTCACCCGTTGCTCTCGCATAACCGTCAGCAGCATGTGCGGCACCCTGCTCGTGGGCAGTAAGGACATGCGTGATACGGTCGCTCTTCTTGTAAAGCTGATCGTAGATATCAAGGACAGTTCCGCCCGGGTATCCGAAGATCGTCTTGACCTTCTGCTCGATCAGAGTCTCAACTACGATTTCTGCTCCGCTCAGTTTCATGATGTCGTTCTCCTTCTTCTACAAAATAAAAAGTCTCCTCTTCGCACAATTGTCCTTGCACGAAGAAGAGACGAAAAGACTTAATTTCCGCGGTACCACTCTTCTTAGGTCGGTGACCTCACTCGGCGGTGTCTATCAACACCTCTCTCTGTAACGGGAGAACCCGATAAGACCTACTCGCCTAAGCTTTAAGCCTTACAGCTCCGGGATGACTTATCATTACGCTTCCTGCACCGTCTCGCACCAACCGCCGGCTCTCTTTAACAGGTGTCGCGCATCTTTTTTCCCTTCAGCGCTTTGAATTATTAAAACACTTGTTTCCCTTTATGTCAATAAATCAGTATCCTGCGAGGAACTCCCTGGTACGCTCTTTCTGGGGATTACTGATGATATCCTTACCCTGCTCGACTATGACTCCACCGTCCATGAACACGAGCTTATCCGCGACATCCCTTGCGAAAACCATCTCATGAGTAACGATGACCATGGTCATGTGCTCCTCGGCAAGTTCACGTATTACCTTAAGTATTCCCGAGGTAAGTTCAGGATCCAAAGCGGAAGTCGGCTCATCAAAGAAAAGGATATCGGGATTGACCGCAAGAGCCCTTGCTATGGAGACACGCTGCTGCTGTCCTCCCGACAGATTGCACGGGTACGCATCCGCCTTGTCTTCCATGCCGAGTTTCTTAAGAAGATCATCACATATCGAATCCGCCTCTTCACGGCTCTTCTTGTGAACGTGAATGAGAGCTTCGGTTATGTTTCTTCTTACGGAGAAATGAGGAAACAGATTAAAGTTCTGGAACACAAGTCCGAACCTTCCTCTTATCTGCTGCATAGTCTTCTTATCGGTATACTGTGTAAGTCCGCTGTTTGAAGTCTTAACGAGAGTCTCGCCTGCGATCGAGATGTTACCCTTATCGATCCTCTCAAGCGTGGTTGCACAGCGAAGAAGCGTCGACTTACCGCCGCCTGAAGGGCCGATGATACCTACTACCTCACCCTTTTTGACCTCGAGGTCTATACCCTTGAGCACTTCAAGGTCATCGAACGATTTATGGATATTCTTCATCTCAAGTACGTTCATAATCACCTCACGAATAGTAGCTCATGGATTTCTCGGCACGGTTCATGACGATCTCGATGACACCGTTCATGACATAGTAGAACACACCCGCAACAATAAAGGGCATAACGGACACCTGTGCCGAAGCAAGGTTCTTCGCCGTTGTGAACATCTCGGTTACGGCAAGCACCTGTGCAAGTGACGTATCCTTTACGAGTGTGATGACTTCATTGGTAACTGACGGCAACACGCGCTTTACGACCTGCGGAAGGATGATCCTGAAGTAAGTCTGCATGCGTGTGAAGCCCAATATCTGCGATGCCTCGTACTGACCTACAGGCATGGACTGTATTCCGCCCCTGAAGATCTCTGCGAAGTATGCAGCATAGTTTAAGGAAAAACCGATTATGGTTGCTACGAATCTGTACTTAAAAGGACCCACATCAAGATCCGAGAGTTTAACGGCAAAGATGTAATAGGGACCAAAGTATACAAGAAGAAGCTGGAGCATGAGCGGGGTTCCGCGCATGATCGATATATAGACGCGTATTATCCCCGATACGATCTTGTTCTTAGACATACGCCCCCGGGCTACCAGAAGCCCGAGGGGTATGGAAAAAAGCAATGTCAGGAAAAAGATCCCGAGAGTGAATCTTAATCCGCCTGCAAGTTGAGATAGTGTCGATGCGATATCAGCCATTACTTACCGATAGTCGTAATGTCCTCACCGAACCACTCGGTTGAAATCTCAGCCAGAGTTCCGTCCTGCGCCATCTGCTCGAGAACTTCCTGAACCTGATCTCTTAACTCTTCGTTACCAAGAGCAAAGCCGACACCGTATTCCTCGGATGCAACGGACTCATCAAGAACAACGAAGTTGCTTCCTGCCTCCTGGATCTGATAACGTGCTACGATCTCATCCATAACGATCGCATCAACGGCACCTGACTCAAGCTCCATCATGGCATTGAGATAATCATCAACCTGAACGAGCTCTGCAAAAGAATTGAGAAGCTCCGTATTGTCTTCAAGAGCAGCAAGTCCGGAAGAATCCTTCTGAACTGCAACTACCGCACCTGCAAGATCAGCGAGTGAGGAAATGGGAGAATCCGCATTAACCACTACTACCTGGTTGTTAGCCATATAAGGCTCGGTCCATGCATATGAGTCCTCACGGCCGGAGATGGTAAATCCGTTCCAGATACAGTCGATGTTACCCGTATTAAGTTCCTGGTCCTTGGAATCCCATGCGATAGGCTGAGCTACGAACTCAAGGCCCAATCTGTCAGCGACCTCAGCCGCAAGAGCCAGGTCAAAGCCTGTATATGAGCCATCGTCAGCTATGAAACCCATAGGAGGGAACTCAGCATCAAAACCAACAACGAACTTACCGTTCGAAGAAGCAGAACCCTCTGTGGCGGTATCTGCATCACAAGCCGTAAGAGGCAAAGCGAGCATTGTAGCTGCGAGTGCAACAGTAAGTAATTTCTTCATAAGAAATACCTCTCTTCTTTAGTCATAACACTCGCGTATTTTACCACAAAGCCTTAGCGTATTAAATGCTTCTTAATCAACAGAGAGGATAAGCTCCGTAATATCGGCCTCGCTTAAAGGTTCGCATACGATAGAGTAGGAATTCCCGTCAGATGTCCATCTTGCAGCGGTAAATCTGTCTGTTCCGCCATAGACTCTTACATTATCAAGACCTTCAAGATCAAGCTTCAGGATCTCGCTTACGCACTCGTTATCTCCGGAGATATCGACATACAGATCCTCAGCCTTCCTTATCGCACAAACGACATTACCTTCGTCATCAAGATACCTGACCTCGATGATACGAAGATCATATGCGAAGAACCTTCGTTCAACGCTCGAACCTACCTGATCGGGAACGCTGATATCGACTCCGGTAGCAGAACTCAATTCGTCAAGACTGTCATATTCCTCTACGGGATTTGTTATATCAACATCAAACGGAACGACCATATCAACTTCGAGATTCTCCGCGGGAGTCGCATCATAGGTCAATCCGTCCGTCATTTCTTCAGCTTCTTCCGGTTCTGCCCCTGAAGCAGCTTCAGCCGAAAATGAGGCAGAACCGTTTCTTTCTCTCAAATCACCTGCCGCCATCTCCGCTTCAGCAACGGGGGCATCAGTCGTCTGCATCGTATTACTGTTTTTACCGAATGACCTTAACAACAGATATGAAGTCACAAGAACGACCGCGGCGGCCGCTACGATACCCATGATCCTCGTGACTTTAGCGCGGTTCATACCGGATTTGAGCTTTACGGGCTCGTTTAATTCGGTCATCGCTTCGTTGATATAGATATCATCAACCTCGCTCAAGCTGCGAAGAAGCTGTGATGCATTTACTTTCTTATCCATGGTAACCTTCTTTCTGAAGAAGATCCTTCAGACTGTCCCTGGTCCTTGAGAGCGTCATCTTGACCTTGCTCTTTCCGAACCCGAATCTGTCAGCGATCTCGTTTACGGAGTCACCGAAGAAGTAGCGTCTCATAAAAACCTTACGGGCATCCGGAGAAAGACCTGCCAGGAACTTATCAAGTATCCTCTTGAGCTCATCGCTGTCGGATTCGTCATCCGTAGCCGCCATGGCAGAATCCGGAATACATTCCTCGAGCTCATCGATCATAAGCGGGACCTCACCCGATCCTCTCTTTGCCGCATGCATCTTGTCGTAGCGGTCAAGAGAGAGATTACGCGTTATCTTTGCAAGGAAAGCCTGTAAAGAAGAAGGACGCGTGGGCGGGATCGTGTTCCATGTCTTAAGATAAGTATCGTTCTCGCACTCCTCGGAATCCTCATGACTTTTAAGGATACCGTAAGCTATGCTCCTCAGGAGCCTTCCGTACTTATCGCGGGTATCGCCTATAGCCTGCTCATCCCTCGCGAAATACTTATCTATTATGATCCGGTCTTCCATTCCCCTTATTATGGTCCCTTAAAGTTTTTCTGACATTATACACTACCTCCTCTCATCAATTAAGACGGGAGGAGGCAGCTTGAGGTCACATTGAATTGTAAAAACGGATTACTCGTATCCTTTTCTTCTCATGTCATCGTAGTCATCATCGTCATAATCGACATTGCTTTTGCCTACTGAACCGAACATGGAGCCAAACGACGATTTATATGTCTCTTCCTCCTTGGGCTCGGGATACTCAGCCTCAGGGTATTCCGCCTTAGGATATTCCGCCTTAGGATATTCGGCAGTAAGGGGCGCGTTTGTATCTCTTCTTCTCATCGCACCGCGGATACTCTTAACCATTCCGACAATGAATACGCATACTACCGTAGTCCATATTGCTCCGAATGCAAGCAGGAACATTCCTGTCGATTCGCCTTTTGAAACTGCAGCGATTCCTCGGGACAATGTAGTAATACCTACGACAATGAACGGTACAAGGAAAATTATCATGAATACGGATATCAATCCCGTAGCCGTACCACTGACGGGCGGGACTTCCGGCATACCCGAACCGGAAGACGAAGAAGCCAGTTTGTTGTCATCCTCGGTAAGAGGCACTTCCTCATAGACCGTGTTCTTGTCATCAATATATCTCTTGATCATCGGTATCAGCATGAACAGGAAAAAGGCTGCAATGATCAAGACGGGAATCAAAGCTACCGCAGGCCTTGAAGACTGATTCTCGATCCTGGATTCAATCCGGTCCGTAAGAAGATCGAATGCATCTGCAAATGCCTCTCCGGGATCCATCGCACCCTCAAGATTGTTCTGTACCTTGTCAGAGAACACATCGAAGATACCCTCGGTCAGCAATCCGTCCGTGTCATCACCCTGAACTGCTTCCCAATCATAATCGGGAATGTCGATCTGACCTTCCCTGTATGCATCCGCCTGATCCTCGGGGATGGCATAAACGATGACAAAGTGCTGTTCGTCATCGCATTCCCTGAGGTAAAGATCAAATGTGTAATCAGGGATGTCGCGATTATGTTCCAGACATGTCTGCGTGTATTCCGTATATACAAGCGGACAGATACCCGTTTCATCATTGAACCTCTCAAGGGCATCCTCAAGTTCACTCTCGTTATCGATAACATCGATATTGTCGTATACAAAAGACGAGGGTGTTCTGTACGAAGCTTCAAGCTTCTCCACCTTAGCGGCTTTTGAGAATCCGAATCCCATAAACGACGTGAAGATACCGCCAAACAGGATCATGAAGATGATGCCGCCAAGTCCCTGCTTTCTCGGAGGAACGTTAGAATAGAAATAATCTTCTCTTCCGTCCCTGTAACGGCGTCTGTATCTTCTTGCGCCTCTGAAGTAGTGATGAGAACGGGTTGAACGGGAAGATCCGTGTCTTGATCCTCCGTGAGAGCCGCCGTGATGTGAACCACCGCCTGAATGATGTGGCATAACTATCCCCTCCTTAATTAATTATTCCGAGGCTAATATAACATAATCAACCCCGGAATAATCATAGTTATCAACCAACTTTACTTTTTCTTTATGTCTTAGTATGGACTTTCCATCGCTTCGGCTGTCTTTACTGCTTCTTCCAATGTCTGATCATAGAACAGATGGGCTCCGAATGTCCTTCCGTTCTTTCCGTCATCAACGAAAGCACCTACCACTACGCCCGGGATCGCACTCTCGGGAGCATTGGGAGCTGCAGGTCCTCCAAGGTCAGTTCTGCACCAGCCCGGATCGGCGAGGTTAATGAGGACATTGCCGCCCTGAAGCTTGGAACCGATGTCGATAGTTACCTTATCAAGAGCAGCCTTACTTGCGGAATAACCGGCCTGTTCAGGCTCAAGAGCGATACCGCTTGTGGTATTTACGATCCTTCCAAAACCTGACTCGATCATCTTGGGAAGGAAGTGATAGCAGATCTTCATGGGAGCTATCGTATTGATAAGGAAGCTTACCGTATAGTCCTCATCGGGAGTGGTGTAATAATCCTTACGGTATGCTATCTGCATGCCTGCATTGTTAAGGACAATGTCCACCTTTACGCCGGTGGCATCAATGGCCTTGAGCATGGCATCGACGGAATCAAGATCTGAAAGTTCCGCTTCCACCTGAATACTCTTAACACCCTTTGCATTAAGTTCCTTAACAAGCTCATTCGTGTGCTCGTTATCTCTGCTCTGTGCAATGATGTTGCATCCTCTGTCTGCGAGGAACAAAGCTGCAAGTCTTCCGATTCCTCTTGCGGCACCCGTTACAAGTGCCCATCTTCCGCTTACGTCAACCATTTATGATTCTCCTTTAATTATGATGCTGAATTATCGAGCATTTCCGATGCTTCCTTAAGAAGCTCAATTATCGGCAGATGCTGGGGACATACACTCTCACACTGACCGCAGCCGACACAGTCCGATGCCTTGCCCGATCTTCCGACAAGACCTGAATAGTAATTCTTCGAACGCCAGTCATCCGGATAACGACGGAGTGTATTAACTGTTCTGAATACATCGGGAATGCTGATGTTCATCGGGCAGCCGTCGACACAGTACTTACATGAAGTACAGCCGATCTGAGGTATCTTTAAGATCTCATCCGTGACTTCATTTACAAGTTTAAACTCATCGTCAGTCATCTGCTCGAAGTTCGTAAATGTTCCGATGTTATCGTCCATCTGCTCTTCCGTGGACATACCCGAGAGGATGGTCATGACACCCGGCAGTGATCCTACGAATCTCAAAGCCCAGGAGGCAACGGACTTATCAGGCTGAACTGCCTTGAACTTTGCTTCAATGTCAGACGCCATGTTCGCAAGCATTCCGCCTCTTACGGGCTCCATGATAATGATCGGGATATCGCGCCTTAAAAGGATATCGTAAAGCGCCTGCGACTGAACCACGGGATTCGTTCTGTCAAGATAGTTGTACTGGATCTGAACGAACTCTGTCTCGGGATGGGCATCGAGGATCTCCTCGAGAAGCTCGGGTGTTCCGTGGTAAGAGAAACCGAAGTGGCGGATCTTACCTGCTTCCTTCATCTTAACGCCCCACTTGAAGCAATCGTACTTCACGTAAGTATCGTAGTTATTACCATCCTCGATCGAGTGAAGAAGATAGAAATCAAAGTAGTCAACTCCCGCACGCTCACACTGCTCGTTGAAGATGCGGTCGATATCACTCTCCTTCTTTATCTCCCAGGCGGGAAGCTTCGTAGCGATCATGAAAGAGTCGCGGGGATATCTTTTGACAAGAGCTTCCTTAGCCGCGACCTCGGACTTACCGCCGTGATATACATATGCTGTATCGAAGTAATTCATGCCTGCATCCATGTATTTGTCCACCATGGTGCAAACACGGTCGATGTCGATCACTCCGTCATTCTCGGGCAGACGCATAAGTCCAAAACCAAGCTTCGGCATTTTGGTAAGATCAATACTCATTTGAGTGTCCTCCTTTTTTTGCTTCCCCCCAAAGCGTTTTTATTTCTTTACTGAATTAACTGCTACCGGAAAATCAAAGTACGTATCAGGGTACGGCTCATTCTTCAAGGTAAAGTGCCACCACTCACAGTCGATGGGCTCAAAGCCGTTGCTTACCATGAGGTTCTGAAGCTCCATCCTGTTCTCGTACTGCTCCTGTGTTATCCCCTTATAATCGGGATGAGACTTCTCGCCGAAGAAGTCAAACGGACTTCCCATGTCAAGATCCTTTCCGGAAGTCATGTCAAACAGGGTAAGGTCTACCGTGCTTCCCCTGCTGTGCCCCGACATCTTGGCGATATACCCCTTTTCGAAAAGTTCTGTCTTCTCAAGGCCGGGGTAAAAGAAAGGCTTCATTCGCTGGTCTAAGTCCTCTATGCCCCACATGACAAAGTTGTGCACGGCTCTCGTGGGACGGTAGGTGTCAAATATCTTGAGGCGGTAGCCCCTGACGGCAGCCTGGTTGCTGACTTCCCTTAAGGCTCTCGCGGCCTCAAGCGTCAGAAGAGCAACGGGTTCCTCGTATCCGTCAATACGGTCTCCTATGAAATTAAACGTGGAAAAATAGCGTATCTCCTGTATGATACCCGGAACATAATCCGATAACAGGACAAAGCCTGAAGAATTATTGCTTTCAGTTGCCATGCCAACACCTCTTTTTTGATTATAACTTATGAGAGGTGTTTATGGATTATAGAAATCGGACTTATATGTCAGAATGAAGCGCTCCTTCTTTCAGATTTGACTAATCTGTCTGTGACAGCGGCTGCCTTATTGATGTATCATATTTCCATGAGAAACGTGAATGTAAGAAGAGGCATGTCAAAGATAGTAATATCGCAGTTCCTTGCGATAGCTACGGCGCTGTTTGCCATCGTGACCATCGTAGTTACCTACATATCCGATGCCGTTTACACAGAAGCCGACATTTACCATACAGCGATAGAATCCTCGGCTATTCTACTCATCTTCATCGCGATTTGCAGTTTCTTCGGCTTGATAATAAACATAGCAGGTGTCCGTAATGCCGCGAAGGATGAGCCGAAGTTTAATAAGGCGATAACGTTCATCGTCATAGGCATCATTCTTTCCATATTAAGAGTGGTCTTTGTCGATACCTCTTACGCGGATTACATCACCATCAGCGAATATGTGATGGATTACATGGCCATTCATTCAGTTATCATGGCTCTTTCCGTTGCCCTTGACAGCGATCCCGGAAGTTCAGGATCCGTGAAGGGCGTATCCAAAGTAGTAAAATTCTGTTACGTAATCATCGGAATATGTGTCTTTATATCGGGTCTGGTCGAGATGATGCAAGTACCGGCCATTATCGGCGTTGCTATTCACCTGATACTTCAATTATCAAGAATGACTGCCTGCATCTTCTACATAACGCAGTTAAGACAGGCGGAATGACTTAAGTCTCGTCGATTACTCCATCTACGAAGTAATTCATATAGACTCTTATTATGGCCTCCGTAAGTGACGGAGCGCCCGCTTCAACGATGGTGTTTCCTTCACTGTCCTCAAGTTCAGTTGCGACCTGTGAGACCGTAACGGATCCTTCGTTCCCGGTAAAGCGAAGCGCAGTTCCTGAGAAGACATCCCACTGCCCTGATTCGATGAGAGACTCGGTGATGCCGATCGCCTCGACAGCCTGTGCAGACGCACCTGCCGTAATGGGTTCTGTATTGATGAAACCGTCAGTAAGATTACCGTAATAGTTGCCGCCCATTTCGGTAAAGAAATCGGAAGCGGCGCTGCAGTTCATTGCAGCCTTTAATGCAGTCTCGTAGAACACGCTCCAGTTGATTACCGAGAAGACATCCCTGTGGCTGTAGATGACACCGCAGCCGCAGGAAGCAAGATGATTGCTCGCATTTACGAGAAGCTCATCGTCTTCCCATACGTGAACCATGTCAAGGTGAATGACGGCATCGGGATTTGATGCCATGGCACCTAATGCGAAAGCATTAACACAGGCATAGCTTTGTGTATCCTCATCGCCCCATGTATAGACATAACCGATGTCATTGTTGCCGATCGCAAGAGACTCATATCCTGCGTTGATACCGGCAAGATATGAAGCCTGGTAGACACTGCCGTAGAAATCGATAAGATTCTTGTCATTGGATAAGAATCCGCCCAAGCTGCAGAACATGATCTCGGGGAACATCTCAGCTGCGTCGGACATGGGGAAATCATACTCTTCGCTTATTCCGAATATGATATTGCATCCCTCGACCGCGAGCTGCTCAACAGCTTCTATGATCTCATTTTCCTCAACGTTGTCGACGATCATGAGATTATCTTCAGGGATCTCAAGTTCTCTCATAACTCCGGTTATGGCCTGATTATGAATATTGGTATAGCCATCGGTCTCAGTGCGTCTTCCTACATATATCGCACCGACGACTATGTCCGTACCCGGGGCCTGTGGCTTTTGTGTTTCTTCGGAAGCGGCAGGTTCAACGGCGCAGCCTGTCAGAACAGCAGCACATACGACTGAAGCCGTTAAGATCAAAGACAAAACCTTCTTCATAAACCCCTTCCCTGCAACAAACTTGAGATATCAATGACGGAATACTATGCCGTCGTCATCCATCGAATCAATGATGGCAAGAGACTCCAGTCTTACGCCTTCTTCGCGCAACAGGTCTCCGCCGCCTTCAAATGACTTCTCTATCGCGATGAGAGCGCCTTCAAGATTTGCTCCCGACTGCTCTACGATATGGATAAGTCCGTTAAGTGCATTTCCCTTTGCAAGGAAGTCATCGCAGATAAGAACGTTGTCATCAGCCGTAAGGTATTTCTTGCTTACGACGATGTCAAACGTCTGTTTATGTGTGAAAGAATAGACCGAAGCCTTGTAAAGATCACCGGAGATATTGGATGCCCCGTACTTCTTCGCGAAGACCATCGGGACGTGGAGCTGCTGAGCTACGGCAAAAGCCAAAGTGATACCTGAAGCTTCAACCGTAAGGACCTTGGTGATGCCCCTGCCTTCGTAGAGCCTGGCGCCTTCGATACTCATCTTAGTCATAAAGTCAGTATCGACCTGCTGATTAAGAAAGGCCCCTACCTTAAGGATACCGCCGGGGAGGATCTCCCCCTCATTTAAGATCTTCTGCTCAAGCTCGATCATATAAGTACCTTTTACTTTTCCTCTTCGGAATCCTTTGCATCATCTTCGGAAGCAGTCTCGAGAACAGACTCGGAAGCAGGAATCTCTGCTGCCTCTGCCTCTTCAGAAGCCTTTTCACCCTCAGCATCAACGGGCTCCTCAGAAGATTCGGAAGCCTTTTCCCTTGCTTCATTCTCCTGCTGCTCCTTAAGTTCCTGAGCCTTCATCTCCTCGAAGATCTTGGCTGCAAGATCAAGGTCACCCTCAGCTTCGTAGATTGCCTCGAACTCAGGTCCGTCAACCTTATACTTCTCGATAAGAGTCTGAGCAAGACCTTCAACGATCTCCTTCTTCTCCTCAAGGATCCTCTTGGTATCCTCGTAGCACTCGGAGATGATCCTCTGTACTTCCTTATCGATCTCGTAAGCAGTTGCATCGGAGTAGCTCTGTACCTGTCCGAATGACTGACCTACGAATATCTCTTCGTTCTCGTCACCGAAAACGAGATTTCTGAACTTAGGGGACAGACCGTAACGCTTTACCATGGCAGTAGCCGTTCTGTTACAGTTCTGAAGGTCGGATGCGGCACCTGTCGATACCTCACCTAAGAAGATCTCCTCGGCAGCACGTCCGCCAAGGCTCATCCTGATGTTATCGAGGAGCATCTTCTCTGTATAGTAGTCGAGATCCTCGATGGGCTTAAACGCAGTAAATCCGCCGGCCTGACCTGAGGGAATGATCGTAACACGGTCAACCTTCTCATAGTCGGATGTGGCACGAAGAACAACAGCGTGACCTGCTTCGTGATAGGCGGTAAGCTTCTTGTTCTTGTCAGTAAGTTTCTTTGAATTCTTCTCGGGACCCATCATTACACGGAACGTGGCGTCGTTGATCTCAAGAGGAGTGATCTCCTTCTTGTTGCGTCTTGCAGCAAGCAAGGCAGCCTCATTAAGAAGATTCTCAAGATCGGCTCCGGTGAATCCTACTGTCGAGAGAGCAACCTCACGAAGACTTACGTCCTTTGCAAGGGGCTTTCCTACGGCATGGATCTTGAGGATTGCTTCTCTCTCGTCAGCATCCGGAGGATTTACCATTACTCTTCTGTCGAATCTTCCGGGTCTTAACAAAGCGGGATCCAAAACATCAACACGGTTTGTAGCCGCGATGACGATGATATTCGTATTAACATCAAAACCGTCCATCTCAACGAGGATCTGGTTCAATGTCTGCTCACGCTCATCCTGACCGCCTCCGAGACCTGCGCCTCTCTTACGGCCTACGGCATCGATCTCATCGATGAAGATAACTGCGGGAGCAGCCTTCTTGGCATCATTGAAGAGGCTTCTTACACGGGAAGCACCGACACCTACGAGCATCTCAACGAAGTCGGAACCTGAGATATAGAAGAAAGGAACATTGGCCTCACCTGCAACAGCTCTTGCAAGCAAAGTCTTACCTGTTCCGGGAAGACCGTAAAGAAGAACACCCTTGGGGATCTTCGCACCGAGTTCCTTATACTTCTTGGGGCTCTTAAGGAAGTCAACGACCTCCGAGAGTTCCTCCTTCTCCTCGACCGAACCTGCGACATCGGTAAACTTTACCTTGATCTCATTGGGGTTCGTAAGTCTTGCCCTGTTCGAACCGAATGAGAAGACACTGTTGCTGTCCTTGGTCTGACGGTTGAAGTTGATAAAGATGACCGCAGCAACCACAACAAGACCGATCAGGGAAAGGCCGTTGATGATAGTCGCCCAGTCAACGGGCTCTGTGTAGTTATAGTCATCGATGTATCCCTGGGACTTGTATTCATCAAGTTTTGCGATAAGGTCATCGACGTATTCGTAAGGAACTCTCTGAGTAAGTGTCTGATTAAGGCCTGAAAGATCCTTATATTCGATAGTAACCGATGTTCCGTTAACATCTACCTTATTGACCGTAAGATCACGGTTCTCGATTATCTCCATGACATCCGAGAGTGTCGTCTGGTCTCTGCCCATCGTCCTGTCACCGAACATCATCGCGGAGAAGACGACCAGCAGAACGATCAGGACAAGATAGAATACCATTGCTGAACCGAACCTGGGCGATCTGTTAGCCGGTTGCGGTGAAGCGGGCTTATTTGTGTTATTACTCATTCTCTTTCCTCACTATCCTTATATCTTTAAACTGACGATAACGACCGTCGTAATCGAGACCGTAACCTACGATAAACTCATCCGGAACCGTGATGCAGTTATAATCCGGAACAAGGTCATTGACTCTTCTTGACGGCTTATCAAAAGCAGTGCAGATCTTTAATGTCTTGGGCTCTCTCATCATGAGAAGTTCTTTAAGCTTCTTCAGTGTTCTGCCCGTATCAACAATATCCTCAACAACGAGGACATTCTTGCCCTTAATATCACAGGAGATATCCTTCTTGAAAACGAAGTTTCCCGTGGACTTATCTCCCTCGTAGCTTGATATGGAAACAAAGTCGATCGTCTCGACAGGAACGGTGATCTCACGGACAAGATCCGCCGTGAAAATAAAAGCACCTGTAAGTACGCCTATAACGACTACGGATTCACCCTCGTAATCGCTGCTTATCTTAGCACCTAATTCCTTAACCTTCTGAATGATCTCTTCTTCTGAGATCATAGTCTCGAACTTGTCCAAACCTGCTCCTTCTCCGATACCGTGACCTTCATGAGCGTCATGATATCAGAATGTCCTTTCTCCTTATTCCATATCTCACGCGACTTCGGTGAGATAAAGCCTTCGGAATGACCGATCCCGGGAATGAACAGAATCCGGTCCCCGGAACTTACGGCAATGAGATGTCCCCTCGCATCCCTCGGCACCTTCATATCCGACATTATCTTCTTAAGGTCGGATGGGCAGGAACTTCCCGCCTTCCTGAAGATTCCTTCCGACGGACAGGCACCGATAACCAATTCATCACAGGCGCCAATCCACGACAAATTATTATATACTATCGAGTCGCTATTCTCAACGACAGAAACCTCAATAAATACGCCAGAATCGCTTAATTTGACGGTTTTTGGTCCGCTTTGAAGCTCTCCTGCTCTGATAAGGACATAACCGTCCATCACCCCGGCCGGAAATCCGAGGTAAGTTGCCATCGCACAGGACAGCCCACACGGGCCCTCATCACCGTAGAATCCGAGCAGACCGTTGACCACGACCGCCTTCCTTCCGAACGGAAGATCGGCATACTTGGTACCGCTTTCATTGGCGATAAGTTCCGTGACGATATCAAGATGCTTGGTCTCAAAATCCGTAAGGTTCCCGAACAGATCCTTCCAGTAAAGCCTTATTACCCTGGATCTTATCGCGGGATCAAGCCCGGATACATCTTGTGCCTTCAAAAACCTGTATTTTCCCTTTGTAATGACACAGGACCTGTAGGAATCCTCTGACACCTTTGTAAGATAATCCGCATCCTGCCTTAATAGTCCATAAGTATCGAGAACGGCTTCCGCGGGGTCTTTAACGGAAACCTCCGAGATGGAAGGTATTATCTCGTTACGCCACTTGTTGCGGGTGAAGTCGTTATGCTCATTAGTCTCATCAACGGCATAAGGCTCATTAAGGCTTTCAAGGTACGAGAGGATCTCATCCTTCGTAACGCAGATCAGAGGCCTTATCAGGGCCTTGTCCGAACTCATTGCCGTAAGCCCATCAAGACCTGAACCTCTGAACAGGTTCATGAGGAATGTCTCTGTCAGGTCTCCCTTGTGGTGAGCGGTTGCTATCTTTATTGAACTTCTGTCAACGCCAAGTGACAGGGCTTTCTGATCCGCAACCTCGGTAAATGCCTTATATCTTAGGATCCTGCCCGTCTCTTCAAGGCCTCTTCCCATTTTTGATGCTTCTTCCCTGACATCAAAGTGATAGGAAACAAACTCTACGCCGAGCTTCCCGCACAGGTGTTCCGCCAGAGCTTCATCTTCCCCTGCAGACGGTCTTAATCCGTGATTAACATGCACGGCCATTATCTTTGGAAATCCGTTAGCATCATCCCTCATCTCAGCCAGGGAACAGATAAGTGCAACGGAATCAGGACCGCCCGAAAGACCCGTTACAATACACGAAACACCGGACAGCAGATCTGATCCGGTGCAGTATTCCTTGATCTTGGCCGTGAAATCAGTAAGCGGCATCAGAAACCTTCGGGGTATCCGTCGTGAGTGTCAGACCCGAACATATCCTCATTCTCAGGATTATCGGGGTAATCATCATATACGGATTCAGTCTCCACCTCTTCGGGCGGAACATCACTATCGTCAAAGTGATAATCAGAAGCAGCCGAATCGGAAGAAGTCGTTCTTGTATAGGAAGAAGCCTGCGGATCTTCAGGGTCGCTCTTCCTGTCAAGCTCGAAGAACAGTGTCCTCTCCGGCATCCACTTAACATATACGGTATCCGTGGCGCCGTGTCTGTTCTTGGCAACGATCAGCTGTGCATCCTCGATCCTCTTCTTCTCCTTCTTGCCCTTCACATAGTAGTCAGGTCTGTGGATGAAGATTACGCTGTCGGCATCCTGCTCGATGGCACCGGATTCTCTGATATCTGCAAGACCGGGGATACGGTCTTCGTCGCTCTGGTCTCTCTTCTCCGTGCCTCTGTTAAGCTGTGCCAGCGCAATGACCGGAATATTAAGTTCCTTCGCAAGGATCTTCAACGATCTTGCGATCGCTGCAACCTCATTTTGTCTTGAACCTTCATATCTTCCGGGATATGTGATAAGTCCCAGGTGGTCGATGATTACCAAAGACAGATCCATCTTGGTCTGGAGATCCTTACACTTAGACATTATCTCAACGGGATTGGTATCCGTCTTATCGTCGATCCAGATGCCGAGCTCAGCCATCTGTTCAACGGTCCTCTCGAGTTCTTCCTGCTCTTCCCTCGTCGTATGTGCATTAACGATCGCATCGGCGCTCGTATGAGACATGGTGACAAGAAGTCTGTTTGCATTCTCTCTTTTGGACATCTCCAATGAGAAGATGGCAACATTCTTGGAATAGATCTGCGCTACGTTCTTGGCGATGTTAAGTGCAAGAGCCGTCTTACCCATGGCAGGTCTTGCAGCAATGATGTTTAACGTTCCCGGCCTGAAGCCGCCTGTTATCTTATCAAGATATGCAAATCCCGTCTTGACCGTCTTTCTGTCAGAACCTTCCTTCGAGATCCTGATGATCTCGGCGAGGTTTCTTTTAAGAATTGGAGCTAACTGCTCGAATGAAGACTCATCATTCTCATTGACCTTAAGGGCATTAAGCTGTCCTACGGTCGTATCTACCAGAGTATTGATATCACCCTGCTGCTTACGTGCAGCCGTAAGGTTCTTCTCAAGTGTGCTTATGAGTTTCCTCGACTGGCAGTTTGAAGTAACGACGGTGACATAGTCATTAAGGGCAGACATGACCGAGTCTTTGTTGGCGACGTCAAATACGTAGTTGTCGCCTCCTGCCTTATCGATAAGTTCCTTCGTACGAAGTTCCTTACAGACGGAGACTCTCGATACATCAACATTACTTACATAAAGCTCTCTGATAGCCGAGAAGATGACTCCGTGCCTCTTATCTGCAAAATCCTCAGGTACAAGTCTTCTGCCTACGCAGACGCCTACAGCCTCTTTATTACGCATGCAAAGAGCAAGAACGGAGCATTCCGCCTCCGTTACGCTGTAAGGGATACTTTCAGTTCCCGTAGTCTGCTCAACAAGATTGTCCACAAGATCTTTGTCGGACATTAAAGAGCCTCTACATTAACGTTGATGCTTGCTGAAACCTTAGGGTGGAGCTTGACTCTCACGCCGCATGTTCCGATATTCTTGATCGCAGAATCGATAACGACCTGCTTCTTCTCTATCTCAAAGCCGTTCTTCTTAAGTTCATCGGCAACGTCCTGGTTCGTTACGGCTCCGTAGAGCTTTCCGCCCTCGCCACTCTTCATCTTCAATGTAAAGGTCTTGCCGTCCAATTTCTCCTTAAGTTCAAGGGCAGCCTCATAGGCTCTCTTCTCGTGCTCTGCACGTGCGCCCTGCTTAAGTTTCACCTCATTAAGATTAGCAACTGATGATTCCTTGGCAAGCTTCTTCTTAAGAAGGAAATTTCTGCCGTATCCGTCACTTACTTCAACAACATCTCCCTCTTTACCAAGGCCTTTAACATCCTGTAAAAGAATGACTTTCATACTTACCTCCCAAGGCAGGATCACCCTGCCTTCTTAAACGAAAATCGGGCATCAAATGATGCCCGATAATTATATACTATCCTATCCTACTTTGCTATCAGCCGGCATCGTAAGGAAGAAGAGCAACCTGGCGAGCTCTCTTGATTGCAACTGTGAGCTCTCTCTGGTGCTTTGCACATGTACCAGTCATTCTTCTGGGGAGGATCTTGCCTCTCTCAGAGATGTACTTGCCAAGACGTGCTGTATCGAGGAAATCGATCTGCTCAACCTTATCGGCACAGAAAGTACATGTCTTTCTTCTGTTTCTTCTGGGTCTCATGGGACCACCGGCAAATTCACGAGCAGCCTTAGGCGCTCTCTCATTGTTCTCAGCCATTTTTTCTCTCCTTTTAGAAAATTAGATTTCCCGTATCTTCATCGATAGGGAACGGAAGACTGATGTCATCATCCGAGCCCGGGAATGAACTGCCCTGGTCCTCGTCCGGTGTGATCTGTCTGTTAGGAGCCGTAGGTGCATTTGCAGCTGCACTGTTAGGAGCAGGTGCAGAGTATGAAGATGATCTTGAAGCGTTGTTATTGTAGCCCTCATTGCTCTGACGGGAACCGTTAGAACCTGAATTGGATGAATCAGCAAACTCTGCCTCATCAACAACTACTTCAGTAACGTAGCGCTTCTGACCGCCGGCATCATCATATGTTCTTGTCTGGATGCTACCGACTACTGCGATCTTTGAACCCTTATGGAAATAAGAGCTGATGAAGTTCGCTGTCTGTCTCCATGCAACACAGTTGATGAAATCTGCCTGACGCTGGCCGTTCTGATCTTTGAATCTTCTGTCGACGGCAATCGAGAATCTGCAAACAGTTACCTGTGAAGCAGTATTCTTTACCTCAGGATCCTTTGTAAGTCTTCCGATTAAAATTACTTTGTTCATGTTCTCTCCTCCGTGATCGGGATTTACTCACCGACGCGGACAACCAAGAAACGAAGAACACCGGATGTGATCTTGAGAACACGCTCAAGCTCTCTCGGGAACTCACCCTCTGCAGTGAAAAGAACCTTGATGTAAGTTCCTTCCTTAGCATCGTCAATCTCGTAAGCAAGCTTCTTTGTACCGAGATTGTCAAGTGAGTCAACAGTTCCGGCCTGTGCGATCTTTGCCTGAATGCTCTCGATAAGAGCGTTTACAGCCTCTTCACCGGATGCAGGATTAAGAACTGCTACCAACTGATACTGATTTGCCATATTATTCACCTCCTTATGGTCATTTGGTCCGGCATCTTTGTGCCGAACAAGGATTCGCTGTCATTAATATAAAAACAGCAAGGGAGAGAATAACACAGTAAAAGCAATCAAGTCAAGTAATTCTGCGTCGTCTTCATTATTCGCGTCAATTCGTCAAAAAACTATTATGGTCTGATTATACCCCGAGGTAAGAACCGTGTCCATAATTGTAGAACAAATGTTTATTACAATTTTTTACGCGAATCTCTGAGCGCCCAGATCCTTGATGATGTAAGGGAAAAGTATCTCTATCCACGCCTTAAGCGCAGCAACCGTATGCTTATAGACCTCATACTCCTGTCCTTCGGGATCAGGGATGGCAACAGAAGCTATCTGTCCGCCCTCGCCCTTCATGACAAGGCCCTTGGAAGCCATGTATGAACTTAACGAGAACACTCTCCCCTCAAGTTCCGGATAGGAATTAAGAACTTCAAATGCCTGGCTGTCGCTTACCGTCAGGATCAGATCGTTGGCATCAAACACGGACACGTCCGCGCGCTTTGACAGGTGATGCGTGATGTTTCCTCCCGTGACCTCAAAGAAAGCATCGCATGAATACTCGTCAGGACCTCTTCCGTCCTCTGCATATAAGCCTGCCGATTCAACATAAAGCTCGGCACCGATCTTCGTGTCATCGACTGAACAGAAAGGGCCTTTCTTCCTGATAAGATCCGTCAGGATACCTTCGCATATCGCACCGAGATTCCTGTCATCTTCGCTTACGAACAGCAAAGAAGCCGTAAATACATTCTCGAACTCATCCAAAGATATCTCGGCAACACCCTTGTTGATCTGCTCATATGCATGTGAAGGCACATCGCCGCCGGTCTTCCCCGCTGCCTTCGCAAGACGGTTCATGTAAGCAACCTCAAGCCCGTCGCCCTTGAATCCTGCCGCGAGAATGACATCGACCTCCTGCCTGTCAAGAAGCCTCAAACCGTCGAAAAGGCAATGGGATGCAGCCTCGACATCGCCGCTTGCACCGTAAACATAGAAGTTGACGTGACTTGAAAGGATCTTGTCCCCGATCTTTGAGAATAAAACCTTAACTTCCCTGCCGGTAAAGAAACCGATCCTTGCGGCGGGGTTGACCTTAAGGATTGCCTGCGACCTTAAGATAAAGGGAGAAGCGATGTCAAAGAGCTTCTGCTTCTGATCATCATCAAGGTCCTCACTCTCGGGATCAATGTCAGCATCCGTAACGGGAAGAGTAATGATCTCCACGTCAGCCGTGGGAGCGTAATGCCTGTACTTCATTCCGGGAGAAGCGGGAGTCTGTCCGCTTTCAAGCTGTCCTTTGTAATCGCTGTCCATCTTTACCGCCTCATCTATCATTTCCTTGGTGACTGCACCGGGTCTTAATATCACGGGTACATCTCCGGTAGCATCAACTACGGTCGATTCAAGACCGACTTCGCACTCGCCGCCGTCTACTATCGCACTTATGTATCCGTCCATGTCATTCATTACATGCAAAGCCGTCGTGGGAGAAGGACTTCCTGACAGATTTGCAGAAGGTGCCGCAACCGGGCATCCGCACATCTTGAGAAATTCATTGCAAAGAGGATGAGAAGGCATCCTGACACCGACGGTATCAAGGCCTGCCGTTACGCAGTAGGGGACCTTATCGCTCTTGGGCATGATGACCGTTATGGGTCCCGGCATGAACTTATCGATAAGTATCCTTGCAACGGGAGTTATTTCTGACACGAGCTCATCTATCTGCGACTTATCCCGGATATGAACGATAAGGGGGTTGTCTCCGGGTCTTCCCTTGGCCTCGAATATCTTCTTGACGGCAGCCTCGTTAAGAGCGTCTGCACCTAATCCGTAAACGGTCTCTGTCGGGAAAGCAACGACCTCGCCCTCCGCGATCTTCGAAGACGCGAACTTAAGGCCTTCCCTGTCACCTTTCTTTACGAATCTTGTATCGTAGATCCTCTCCCTGCTCATTGATCCTTTTCCTGTTCCTTTCTCGTCGCAAGATCCACCGTGAGTGCATTTACTATCTCATCGAGATCTCCGTCGAGGATATCATCAAGTTTATACAAAGTCAGACCGATCCTGTGGTCCGTGACTCTGCCGTCGTGATAATTATATGTCCTTATCCTCTCGGCTCTGTCTCCCGTTCCGACCTGCTCGCGCCTGTTCTGATCCTCGGCATCCTTGTCGCTCGCTTTTGCCATCGCCCACAGTCGGCTTTGCAGGACTGCCATGGCCTTATCCCTGTTCGCGAACTGGGATCTTTCATCCTGACACTGAACCACAAGGCCCGTGGGAATGTGCGTGATCCTGATCGCGGATGAAGTCTTGTTGATATGCTGTCCGCCGGCACCTGAAGACCTGTATACATCGATCCTCAGATCATCGGGATTGATGACAACATCCGTTGCATCTGCTTCCGGCAGCACCGCTACCGTTGCAGTAGACGTATGTATCCTGCCGCCCGACTCCGTTACCGGGACACGCTGTATCCTGTGAACGCCGCTTTCGAACTTGAACCTTGAGAAAGCACCGTCGCCTTTTATCTCGAAGACAATTTCCTTATACCCGCCAAGCTCGGTCTCATTCGAATCAACCGTACTTAAGTCAAAGCCCTTGCGGGAAGCATATCCCTGATACATGCGGAAAAGGGTGGCTGCGCATAATGCGGCTTCTTCTCCTCCCGCACCTGCTCTTATCTCTATGATTACGGATCTCTCGTCACGCGGATCCTTATCGGCAAGAAGCTCTATGAGGACTTCTTCATACTGCTCGAGATCTTTCTTGCTGTCGTTAAGCTGCTCCGAAGCAAGCTTTTTTATCTCCTCATCAGAGTCCTTCATGAGCTCGAGTGCTTCATCGATGCTTTCCTTCGCGGCAAAATAACTCTTCGCGGCATCAGCCTGCGGTGTTATCTTCGCAAGTTCCTTCGACAGCTTAAGATATCTGTTCTGATCTGAGATTACGGTTGGATCTGAGACAGTCGCTAATAGCTCGTTGTATCTTCTGATCAACGAAGCCGCTTTGGATTCATCAATAGGCAAGGGCGTCCTCCGAAGTCTCGGCCGGCTCTGTTTCCGCCTCAGTCTCCTGTGTTGCCGGGCTCGTCGCAGGCGGAGTTACATAGACATAAACCGGAGCATTGAATGATGTCCTGAAGAATTCAAGCAAGGCATTTGCATAAGCATATCCGCCCTGTGCAGCGATCTCCGGATCGATGGGATCGTCGGTTGCCGTTGCCGGAACCGTAAAGAGCATGGAAGAATTCTCCGTGTATTCCTTGTGAACGAGGATCATGTACTGTCTGAAGGCATCAATGCTCTTCTGTCCTATGAGAAGAACGGGAACGTGATTGCCTACGGCACAGTTCTGAATGACTGAAAGGGCATCATCGTTAAGGTCCTCATCTGTATTGATGACGATGATCATATTGTCAGCATAGTCTCTTTGCTCGACGCGCTCGATGATGTTGCCGTCCTCGTTATAGACCGTGAAGCCGTCGATACCCTGTGTTACGGGCATTGTATCGGCACTCACCTGACCTGCGGTAAGAACGCTTATGTGATCGGCGATCCCCTCAAGATGCTCGGGAACAGTTCCTATCCAGTAGATCTGATAATCAAGTTCATCGAAAGACGCGACAAGATCCTCATGTCTCTTCTCGGTTCTCTGCGCTCCGAGATCAACATCGATCTGCCTGTACTGATACATCATAAAGAGGATGAAGGCAAAGAATATAAGGATAAGAACAGCCATTACCTCAACACTGCGAGTCTTCATAGAACAGCTTCCCCTCCTTTATTGCCTGTTTTACATATTCCTCCAGGGTACTGGCCACGATGGGCTCGACTCCCTGAAGATATGGTTTCATGAATCTGGCGAACGTGTCAAAGATATATACCTGCTCTTCGCCCTTAGCCGAAGTCTCAATTCCGAAGAGCCATCTCATATCCTTATCATCGGACGTCATTAAAAGATTAACATATACTTTGCCGATTCGGGGTTCATCTTTGCAAAACTCTTTTATCATCTGCTCTAATCTCGGCGGATATTCGGCGGGCTTAACCACCTTCATGTCAACAGGTTCAGCCTTCATCGGCTTATTTATCGACTCGAGAAGCTCTCTTCCGAAGATCACCTCGGATGATCCGGGATTGATGATAACGCCGTCAAACTTAAGATCGGACTCGAGAACGAGCGCCATCAGGTCCTCGAAAGAAGCCTTAACTCCCTTCTGATCCTCATTCTTCTCCAATGTCACGAAAGAACCCGTATCGGAGTATGCCACGGCAAAACGCCTGGCATTCTTATCGCCTACGGCATGGAAAGCATATCTGCCGTCAGCCGTTACATCAACGGGTACGATAAAATCTGATGCAGCCGCAAGCTTCAGGACTTCGAGCATCTTCTCAGGAGTCTTTTCCGCACGCATCTGCTGCATGAGCTTAAGAAGCTCATCATTTCTTATCTCTTCATTGATGAACAGATCCTTCTCCATACCCACCTCTTATACCGCAAGGAACCAGCCGATACATACGGCGATCACCAAAGGCAGTGTTATCACCATGAATACCATGGACAACGTAACCGTTCTTGCAGCAAACTTCGGAGCACAATCGTAGCGCTCCGAGTAGATAACGCTCATTGCCCCCGAAGGCAGAGCTGTCATTATTATCAAAGTGATTATCGTCGCGGGAAGCATAACGGTAAACCTTCTTGCAAGAATGATACACAAGGTCATGAGCACGGGGAACAATACCATGCGCAGAAAACATACTGCGTAGGACTTGGCATCCGAGAACAGTTTCTTCATGTCGATGGTCGCAAGTGTCGAACCCATGATTATCATCGACAACGGGAATGTCATGTCGCCCACAAGATCTATCGCATTTACAAGTGCCGCAGGTGCTCTCCACGGCAAGACAAACAGGATGATCGCGGCAACCGATGACACGGAGACCGGATTTATGTATTCCATGAAGGAAGGCTTCTTTCCGGACAATAAGTGAACGCCGTACGTATAGAAAAATACGTTATAAACGAGATTATAGATGGCGGCAAGAAGCAAACCCGCATCACCGAACAGTGAATACATGAGAGGCATTCCGACAAAACCCGTATTGGCAAAAACCGACGTCGTTATGAAGACTCTCTTCTCGCTGTCCTGTATCTTTGTCTTCCAGACGATAAGACGAAGTGTAAGCAATGTAAGAAAATAATAGATACCTGCTCCTGCCGCAACGGCTCCAATCGAACGGAGCATGTCGAGAGAATAGTCATACTGGCTTGAAGACAGGATGGTAAAAGGCAGGACCGCCTTAAGAAGCAAGTCATTAAGGACTTTGCGGCCTCTGTCATCAACTACCTTTTTCTTTCCGAGAACAACACCGATAGCAAGTACAACTGCCATCTCGAAGAATACTATGTAAAGCTGACTCATTCTCCGGTCTTCCTCCCGGATACTACGATTGAAGCCTTAACCGCTTTCCTGTATTCATTCAAAAGTTCATTGGATTCCTTAGAAGACCTGCCGGGATTATAAACTCGGTTTGCTCTGTAAAGGGCTGAAAGCTCTTCAAAAGATTCGAAGAAACCTGATGTTAATCCAGCCATCATTCCCACGCCGGTCGCAGTCATCTCATCCGATCTTGCACGGGTTATCGTTATGCCGAGAAGATCAGCCTGAAGCTGCATGAGGAATTCACACGCGCAGACCCCGCCGTCGACTTTCATGTGGGTGGAGGTTATTCCCGTATCCTTCATCATGAGGTCAACAAGTTCAGTTACCTGATATGCGATGGATTCAACGGAAGCCCTTACGACATGAGCTCTTCCCGTTCCGCCCGTAAGGCCTGTGATCGTGCCGCGAAGGTCAGGGTCCCAGTAAGGAGCTCCCATTCCGGAGAATGCGGGAACAAGATAGACACCGCCGTTATCGGGTATGGATCTGCATATGCTGTCGCATTCAGAAGGATCATCGATAATCTGAAGACCTTCCTTAAGCCATGTGATGACCGATCCTCCCTGGAAAACGCTTCCCTCGAGAGCATAAGTCGTCTCACCCTTGTAAGACCATGCGGCGGACGTAAGAAGTCCGTTATCTGAGAACTGCGGCTCCTGGCCTATGTTCATGAGAGTAAAGCAGCCTGTGCCGTAAGTGGTCTTGGCCGTTCCTTTCTCGAAGCATGTCTGACCGAACAATGCCGCAGCCTGATCACCTGCAACCGCATTGATATGGACGCCGTTCAGTTTCTTAAGTGCGTTGATCTCGTCATCGCTTAAGCCGAGCGCAGCCAATTCTGAAGGATCGAGGTTGATCTGTCCATAATCAAAACAGGAAGGTTTGGGTTCAGCCAGAGCCGTTCTCGGTATGTCAAACAACTGAAGGAGCCTGTCAGAGTACTCGAGCTTATTGATATCGAACAGCATCGTTCTCGAGCAGTTCGAGTAATCGCTGTAGAAATTCTTCTTTCCGGTCAGCATATAGACGAGGTAGCCGTCCACGGTACCGAATCTCAATTCACCCGAAAGTGCCGCCTTCTCGGTTCCGGGAGCGTTCTCCAGGATCCATCTCATCTTCGTGGCCGAGAAGTAAGGATCGAGTTTCAATCCTGTCGTATGTGAAATCTCGGATTCAACCGAAGTAAACTCTTCTCTTCTGCAGATATCGGCAGTTCTTCTGCACTGCCAGACTATCGCATTGCAGTATGGCTCTCCCGTGTCTTTGTTGAAAGCGATGGTGGTCTCACGCTGATTTGTTATCGCGAGGCCGTCTATCTTGATGATGGGATTCCAGATAAGGATATCAGCCATCGTCTTAAGGACGGATACATATATCTCCTTTGCATCGTGCTCGACAAAGCCCGGCGCAGGATAATGCTGCGTGATGTTCACGGGATGGGACTTTATGAGCGTCCCGTCCTTACCAAGTGCAAATGCCTTGGTTGAAGTCGTTCCCTGATCTACAGCCAGTATGTACTCGTCCAATTTAATTACCTTCTGTAAAGTCTGTTGAGTTCTCTGTACCAATCGTTATCGATCGATTCAAAGTCCTCCTTTGAGAATCTTACCACCCAGTTTCCGTTAGCGGTACCCGGGATGTTCATTCTCGTGTCTCCGCCGTAACCTAACATATCCTGTATCGGGATGATAACGGTATTGGCACGGCTCATCCACAAAGTTCTTATGATCGCACGGCAGGACTTTGACATAACGCCGCCGTCACCCCAGTTATCGCCTTCGAAGTTACAATACTTAAGACACTCTGCACGCTCGTTCTCGGGAGCTTCCCAGAGCCATCCGAGCAAAGTATTGTTATCGTGAGTTCCCGTATAGGCAACACAGTTAGGCTCATAGTTATGAGGAAGATATGAACTGTTGTCATTCGGGTTAAATGCGAACTGCATTATCTTCATACGAGGAAGCTGTACTTCATCAAGGAACTCACCGAGATCGGGAGTGATCTCACCTAAGTCCTCGGCAATGAGTCTTGATCTGTCACCGAATGTCTTATCGAATACCTTAAAGAAATCCATCTTCGGGCCGTCTACCCACTTACCTGTCTTGGCAGTCTTGGCACCTGCAGGAACTTCCCAATAAGATGAGAACGCCCTGAAGTGATCGATCCTCAAGACATCATAGAGCTTGAAGTTCTCGGCAAGCCTGTCCATCCACCACGCATAGCCTGTTGCCTTATGCTTCTTCCAGTCGTAGATGGGATTACCCCAGAGCTGTCCGTCCTCGGAGAAATAATCCGGAGGTACGCCCGCACCGCAGGCAAATACGATATCCTCGTAATCCCTGTCAACATCCTTGTCGGGATTCTCCTTGATCCACTCCTTACGGACTTCCTTCTTCTGCGCTTCCGTAGCCATCTTGAACAGTTCTCTTCCTGCCCAGACGTCCGCAGAATCGCCGGAAACATACATCGGCATGTCACCTATGATCTGTATGCCGCACTCATTGATCTGCCTTCTGATATCAGTCCACTCTTCGATGAAGATATACTGGACAAATCCGTGGAAAAGATAGTTCTCTTCCTTTCTTAACATGGCAATGGCCTCGGGCTTGTAATCGATGAGGTCCTGATCATCCCACTGCCACCAAGCCCTCTGGTAGAACTTATCCTTGGCAGCCTGATACATGGCAACATCATCAGCCCACTTATTCTCCTTAAGGAACTTCTCCACTTCAGTAAGAAGCTTCTTGTCTGCACGCGCGAAAGCTTTTCGAAGGAGCTCCTCGCGGTCGATCCTAAGGAAGTCGTAGTTTATTCTCCACTTGTTCTCGTTATACTCCGCCTTAACGACATCATCTGCTGCAAGGAGTCCTCTCTTCATGAGCCTTCTGGGGTCAATGAAGAGCCAGTTTCCCGCAAATGCAGAGAAGCTCTGGTAAGGAGAGTCACCCATGCCGGGGTAAGACAGAGGCAATACCTGCCAGTACTTCATGCCCTGGCTTCTAAGCTGCTTTGCAAAAGCAACGGCTTCCTCTCCCAGTACTCCGATTCCAAAGGGTCCCGGTAATGATGAAATGTGTAATAATACTCCGCCTCCGCGCTGCATATTCAAATTTCCTCCGTTTGTCTTATGTTAATGAAGTTACTTCGAATGGATATTCTCGAATCGAAGTTTCTTATTCTCATTATGCTGTATTACCCAGTCTATCGCCCACTCGGATTCGAACAAGACTACAGGCTCGTCATCGCGGTCGAGAACGATCATGGACGTGGATGTAAGTATTATATCCTTGTAGTCGAACGCACCTTCAGCGTCAGACTTGACCCATCTTGCGAGGTTATAAGAAAGAGGCTGGCGGACAATATCAACGCCGTACTCGGTCTTTAACCTGTACTCGAGAACGTCGAGCTGGAGGATACCTACGACACCCATGACAAAAGTCTCGGTACCGATGTCAGGCTGCTTGTAAAGCTGAACCGCACCTTCCTCGGAAAGCTGCTCTATTCCCTTCAGGAACTGCTTTCTCTTCATGGAATCCTTCGGGAATACCTTCGCGAAATTCTCCGGAGCGAACACTGGGATAGGGTCAAACTCGAACTTTCTGTTGGTCGAGATAAGTGTGTCGCCGATCCTGAAGTGCCCGGGATCAAAGATACCGATGATGTCGCCTGCATATGCATCCTCAACGATGTTTCTGTCCTGAGCCATGAACTGCTGGGGCTGGGCAAGAGTGATCTTCTTTCCGAGTCTTAAGTGATTAACCGTCATGTTCTTCTCGTACTTACCGGAGCAGATACGAAGGAATGCCATGCGGTCCCTGTGGTTGGGGTCCATGTTAGCCTGGATCTTGAATACGAATCCGGAGAACATGGAGTCCGTCGGATCAACATCGCCCTGGTCATCAGATACGTGATGAGGCTGCGGCATCGGCGCGATCTCAAGGAAGTGCTTGAGGAACGTCTCCACACCGAAGTTAGTAATGGCCGATCCGAAGAATACGGGAGTCAGCTGACCTGCAAGCACACGCTCGAGATCAAACTCGTCTCCTGCCATGTCAAGAAGCTCGATGTCATTGCGAAGCTGCTCATAGTGTGCGGATGTCATGTGATCCTTCAATGTCGGATCATCGATACCCGATGATGAAGTCGTAACCATGGAAGCACCGTGGTCACGGTTTTCAGCGTCATAAAGAAGGACTTCACCCGAGGCTCTCTCATAAACGCCTTCGAAGTCACCGTCAGTACCAATGGGCCAGTTTACCGGTGTAGATCTTATGCCGAGGACCTTCTCAAGTTCATCGATAAGGTCGAACGGATTCTTCGCGGCACGGTCCATCTTATTGATGAACGTAAAGATCGGGATGCCTCTTTTACGGCAGACTTCAAACAGTTTGATCGTCTGTGCCTCGACACCCTTCGCACCGTCAAGGAGCATGACTGCAGCATCCGCAGCGCAAAGAGTTCTGTAGGTGTCCTCAGAGAAGTCCTGGTGACCTGGAGTATCAAGGATATTGATGCAGTAACCGTCATACTCGAACTGCATTACGGATGACGTTACCGAGATACCTCTTTGCTTCTCGATCTCCATCCAGTCTGAAGTAGCGTGACGCGCTGCCTTACGGGCCTTAACGGAACCTGCAAGGTGAATTGCTCCTCCGTACAAAAGGAGCTTCTCGGTCATTGTTGTCTTACCCGCGTCAGGGTGCGATATGATCGCGAACGTTCTTCTTCTTTTTATCTGCTCAACATCAGTTAAAGCCATTAAACATACCTCTTATTAAAATACTTTTATGTAGTCGGCAAGAGCCGTAATATACCCGTAAATAACGGAAGTGTCCATCCTGTCTGTCATGCAGCACATGAAGACAAGACATGTTACGGACAATGCGGGAACGATCGTCTTCTTGAAAGGCTTCACGAAGGAGTGAAGGATGAATCCCACGGCAAGGAAAGCAACACCAGCGTAAAGACCGGTATAAAGAAGGTAAACTGCCATGAGCTTAATGAATCCGGGCTTAAATCCCTCCTTACCCTTGGACTTACGAAGATATGAGACGATCATGAACAATCCGCAGATCAAAGTGCATGCGATGATCTTATCCGATATGTAAAGCTTAAGGTCGGGAACAAAAGGCAAAGCACCGATCCAGATAACGAGCATGGCCGTTATGAAACCTTCATGTATTACCTTACCGTCGATCTCACAGAAAGAGAGTCCCATCATGAGCATTGCAAGAAGAAGATTTCTTGCCATAACGACATCGATGGTTCCGTGAAGCAGAACGACTATCACGAATACTACTCCGAGAAGGACCTCGGAGATGAGGCATCTTATCGGAACCTTGGCACCGCAGTAACGGCACTTTCCTCCGAGCAAAAGATACGAGAAAATCGGGAAAAGATCGAGTGCGCCCAGCTGGTGGCCGCAGGTATCGCACTTGGAGTGCTCATTGATCCAATCCATTCCTGCAAGGATTCGTCCTGCAGTACAGGTAATAAAACTCGCAAGCACCGTTCCGAACATGAATGCAAGAACGATGGTAAAGACTCCGATATATGTTGTCTCAAATAACGGCACTGTGTTTTCCTCCAGTCTTAGTCAAGGTTAGGATCCTCGGCAAGAGCCTTTGCATTCTCCTCCTCGATCTTAGGATCATAGGAAAGAATGGGTTTTACGCTCTTATCGCCTTTAATGCGGCGTGCTATATAGTTGTTCGTGATCTTAACAACGAGCGGACTCATGGCAAGAACACCGATAAGGTTCGGGATCATCATGAGTCCGTTGAATGTGTCTGAGATATCCCATGCGATCGATGATGTCATCAGGGAACCGGACACGATAAGAAGAACAAAGACGATCTTATAGATCTTTGTTGCGATGGGAGCTTTGTCACCTGCAAGATACTCGACAGCCTTTGAACCGTACTGAGACCATCCGAGGATAGTCGTAAATGCAAATACGAGGATCGCAAGGGCAACGAACATGCGTCCAAAATCAAACAGGTCGACCTTGAATACAGTGTTGAATGCATCTGCAACGAGCAAAGCATCCGACGTTGTCTCGATGGCACCTGTCTCGAGGTCGATAACACCTGAGGTAAGGATAACAAGAGATGTCATTGTACAAACGATGATAGTGTCCGCGAACACCTCGAAGATACCCCACAGACCCTGCTTAACAGGCTCTTTAACGTTTGAATTACTGTGAACCATAACGGACGAGCCGAGGCCTGCCTCATTCGAGAACACGCCTCTTTTACATCCCTGTGTGATTATCGTCTTAAAACCGATACCCGTAACACCACCCCACAAAGCGGGAGCTGAGAAAGCATACTTGAAGATGCATGCGAATGCAGGACCCACCATCATGACATTCTTGAGTATGATGACAAGAGAACCGAAGACAAACAATAAAACCATGACAGGAACTATCTTCTCGGCAACGTTCGCGATTCTCTGAAGGCCTCCGATTACAACGGTTCCAACGAGGAACATGATAACGATACCTGCAATGAGCATGTAAAGGGTGACATCAGTCTCGTCAGATGTGAATAAAACTATTGAAGACAGCGGCTTAATGTCAAACGAAGACGTGAAGTTAAGAACGATCTTGTTGACCTGACCCATGTTACCGATACCGAATGAAGCAAAGACTGCGCAAATGGCAAAGAGAATGGCGAGGATACGTCCTACATGCTTCATTCCCTTGTACTTGCCAAGTCCGTCTTCAAGATAGTACATGGCACCGCCGGACCACTCATCCGCGTGATTCTTACGTCTGAAATAGATACCGAGGATATTTTCCGAATAGTTGGTCATCATACCGAGTATCGCAGCAAACCACATCCAGAATACGGCACCGGGGCCTCCCGAGATAATGGCAGCAGATACACCTGCAATATTACCTACGCCTACAGTTGCTGCCAGAGCCGTGCAAAGCGCCTGGAACTGCGAGATCGTCGCCCTATCTTCAGTATGAGAAATGACATTCTTATGAAGCAACGAACCTATGGTCTTCTTCCACCAGTGTCCCACATGGGTAAACTGGAATCCCCTCGTGAGTATCGTCATTACGATACCCGTAAAAATAAGAAGCCATACTCCCATCTTTGTCCACACAAAAGAATTAATAACGTCGTTAATTCCTGAGAGTGTTTCCAACATAACTAACCTCCAACCTCTCTATCTTTCATATATCAGATTTCAATATTTTCTTGCAGTCATACATGCTCTTATCAGCAGACTTCACGGTATCGGCGAGATTATCCCTGCCCGGTACATAAACGGATCTTCCGTAAGCGATCTGAAACTTTACGGGAGGCTTCTGGGACTCGTTAAACTCCTTTACAAGCCTCTCGAAAACCTTGATCGCGGCCTCATAATCCGCTTCAGCCCTGTCCCCTTCCATTATCGAAAGGAATTCGTCTCCGCCTATACGGTAGCATTTACCGTATCCGCTGAAGCTTTCAGATATGATTCGCGCAGCGGAAATTATATATCTGTCGCCTTCGGCATGTCCATAGTTGTCGTTTACCATCTTAAGGTAATTGATATCGAACTGGACCACAACGAAAGTGCCGCTGTCAGCGTTACGGATCGCCTCCTCCTTCTCGGTAAAGGCAAGGCGGTTGTAAAGTCCCGTAAGTCCGTCGATATGAGCAAGTCTGTCCTTAACTTCAGTCTCAGCGCTCTTCCTGTTGATATCTATGATTGCTCCAAGCTCATAACTTGCCAGGATCACTAGGAATACTATAAGACCATATCTTGTAAACCTGGCAGAATCCTTCGAAGAGAATGTGTAATACCTTACCGCATCTATCGCTCCCGTAACGATAAGAACTGCAAATGCAAGAAGCATCGACTTAAGGCTCTTATCAAGCTTGGAGGATTCCTTGATGGCATTTACTATCATGTACACGGTAGTGACAGAACCGAACGCGATGATAAGATGCGTTACAAGCAAAACATCGTTGTAGTCACCCATTCCGGTAAGAACAAACGTGATGGTAAACAACGTGTTTATCCCGACAAGAACCAGATTAACGATCGTAAGCTTTGACTTAAGCATGCCGGTTACCGACGATACGAATAATATAACCGGTATTGGCAGCCAGATAAGATCAAGATAATCCATCACTCGTATGACGGCAGGATTACCTGTGATTATCTGAAGCACCCTCGAACCCGAACATGTCCATGCGGCAAGTATTATAGCAGTCGTTCCCAATGATACGGTCTCGACGATCCTGTCCTTATCGATATTAAGGATAAACCCGACGACCAGAATGGTAAGACCTATTACCAGAGCGACAAAGCTTGTAAGGAAGCTTCCGATGTTGTTTCTGATAAGCGAGATGATATATGATGCTCCGTCATGAAGTTCCATATATCTGAACGTCGTCCACGGTGATTCCTGCAAGGGATCATACTCGATCTTAAGCACCGAATCTTCATCCGTGACATCAAGATCGACCGTATGGATGTACTCTCCGTAGTACCTACCGCAGATGCGGGGTATCCCGGGATGATACTCATATACGAGCTCATCGTTCACATAGACGTTGAAGAATATGTTGCTCGTTTCAAAGCATAGGTCCGTTCCGCGGACATCATCAGGAGAAACAGTTCTCAAGATCACATGAGTCCCGGGCGTCTGATCGAGGTCATGGAAATCCACTTCTGTCCCGTCTTCATAAGTCCAGCCGGATTCGAACGGAACCTGCCACGTCTCGACGTTTCCTCCGGAGAGTTTAAACGAGAATAAAAAGATAAGAAGACATCCTAACATGACGCAAATCACAAGATTCAGGTCTGTCAGAAGTCTTCTTCTCATAATTCACTCCCGTAAAGAGGAAATTATTCCTCTATCTCAGCGTGATAATCCTGCAGTGCCTTAACACCGATGTGTGTGTTGTTCTTGATTGCCCTGATTCCTGCGGCAGAAGCCTTTGCAGCTGCCATAGTCGTCATGTAAGGAACCTTATGTCTGATAGCTTCCTTACGGATATAAGAGTCATCATGAACTGATGTCTTACCTGCAGGTGTATTGATGATGAGATCAAGCTCACCGTTCGTGATCATATCGGAGATATTAGGTCTTCCCTCGTAAAGCTTCTTAACCTTAGTTACGGGAATACCGTCATTATTGATCATGTCGTATGTTCCGCCTGTTGCACAGATCTTGAATCCGAGTTCGCTGAAGTCACGTGCAACGGACAGAAGATCGATCTTGTCCCTGTCGCATACTGAAAGAAGGAGTGTACCTTCCGTAGGAAGAACTGTCTGTGTTGCTTCCTGAGCCTTGTAATAAGCTTCACCGACATCCTCGGAAAGACCTAAGACCTCACCCGTTGATCTCATCTCAGGTCCGAGAACAGGGTCAACCTCCTGGAACATATTGAACGGGA
This sequence comes from Clostridiales bacterium, assembly GCA_017958365.1. Taxonomy (GTDB): domain Bacteria; phylum Bacillota; class Clostridia; order Saccharofermentanales; family Saccharofermentanaceae; genus Saccharofermentans. Next base: position 54,510 of record JAGDCV010000047.1, on the reverse strand, counting down.
ATACTGCCTCCTTAACTCCGCAGTGCTTGATCTTCTTGTTCTTAAGTGAAGGAACGGGTGAAGGTCTGCCTGTGATGGAGCTTGTCATGATGTCTGTTGCTACCTTGACCATGTTTACGGAGGTTACCTTGGATACGAGCGGTACCGTTCTTGAAGCACGGGGATTAGCCTCGAGCACATAGACAACACCGTCTTCGATGGCATACTGCATGTTCATGAGACCTACTACGTTCATCTCAACAGCGATCTTCTTCGTGTAGTCTCTTATGGTTGCAACCTGCTCATCCGTAAGGTTCTGTGAAGGAAGCATGCAGGCAGAGTCACCGGAGTGAACACCTGCAAGCTCGATATGCTCCATGACTGCAGGAACAAAGCACTCCTTACCGTCAGAGATAGCATCTGCCTCACACTCTGTTGCGTGATGCAGGAATCTGTCGATGAGGATAGGTCTGTCAGGTGTAACACCCTCTGCGGCAGCCATGTAGATCTTCATCATATCATCATCATGAACGACTTCCATTCCGCGACCGCCCAATACGTAAGAAGGTCTTACCATAACGGGATATCCGATCTTGTTAGCGATCTTCAAAGCTTCCTCAACAGTGGAAGCCATTCCGGCCTGGGGCATCGGGATATTAAGCTTATCCATCATTGCACGGAACAGGTCTCTGTCCTCTGCAAGATCGATCGTCTCAGGAGATGTGCCAAGGATATTGACGCCGTTCTTCTTAAGTTCAGCAGCAAGATTCAAAGGTGTCTGGCCTCCGAATGATGCGATAACACCCAAAGGCTTCTCCTTCTCATAGATTGCAAGAACATCCTCGAGTGTCAAAGGCTCGAAGTAAAGCTTGTCTGATGTGTCATAGTCTGTTGAAACCGTCTCAGGGTTACAGTTGATGATGATGGATTCGAAGCCGAGCTTCTTAAGGGCAAGAGCTGCATGTACACAGCAGTAGTCGAACTCGATACCCTGACCGATCCTGTTAGGTCCGCCGCCTAAGATCATTACCTTCTTGTTGTTTGAAGAAGGAGACTTGTCTTCCTTGATGTTGTAGGAAGAATAGTAATAAGCAGCATCCTGTGTTCCGCTTACGTGTACACCCTCCCATGCTTCCTTGATGCCGTATTCATAACGAGCATTTCTGATCTGGTCCTCAGATACTTCCAATATCTTGGATAGATACTTATCGGAGAAGCCATCGCACTTAGCCTTGTAAAGGACTTCCTTGGAAGGAACGCTTCCCTTGCCTGCCATGAGCTGATTCTCTTCTTCGATCAATTCAACCATCTGCTCGAGGAACCAGTGCTTGATCTTCGTAAGGTCGTAGATCTCATCGATCGTAGCACCCTTACGAAGTGCCTCGTAGATAATGAACTGTCTCTCGCTTGTGGGATAAACGAGCTTAGCAAGGAGCTCATCCTTTGAAAGTTCATTAAAGTCCTTGGCATAGCCTAATCCATATCTTCCGGTCTCGAGACTTCTTATGGCCTTCTGGAAAGCTTCCTTATATGTCTTACCGATGCTCATGACCTCACCTACGGCACGCATCTGTGTACCGAGCTTGTCTGATGCACCCTTAAACTTCTCGAATGCCCATCTTGCGAACTTGATAACTACATAGTCACCGTCAGGTACGTACTTATCGAGTGTTCCGTACTTACCGCAGGGAATCTCATCGAGTGACAATCCGCAGGCAAGAAGTGCTGATACGAATGCGATCGGGAAACCCGTTGCCTTGGAAGCAAGAGCTGAAGATCTTGAAGTTCTGGGGTTGATCTCGATAACAACCGTTCTGTCAGATACGGGATCGTGAGCAAACTGGCAGTTACATCCGCCGATTACCTGGATCGCTTCAACGATCTTATAGGACTGCTCCTGAAGTCTCTGCTGTACCTCTTCGGAGATGGTGAGCATGGGAGCTGAACAGAAAGAGTCACCTGTGTGAACACCGATAGGGTCGATATTCTCGATGAAGCAGACCGTGATCTTGTTATTCTTGGCATCTCTTACTACCTCGAGCTCAAGCTCTTCCCATCCTGCGATGGATTCCTCTACGAGGACCTGATGGATAAGTGAAGCCTGAAGACCTCTCTCACAGACGACCTTCAACTCGTCAACGTTATAAACGAGACCGCCGCCTGCGCCGCCCATCGTGTAAGCGGGTCTTAAAACTACGGGATAGTGAAGCTCTTCAGCGATCTTTACAGCCTCTTCCACCGAATAAGCTTCATGAGATCTGGGCATCTCGATACCCAGAGAATCCATTGTGTTCTTAAACTCGATTCGATCCTCGCCTCGCTCGATGGCATCAACCTGAACGCCGATTACCTCTACGCCGTACTTCTCGAGAACGCCGGCCTTGGCAAGCTCAGAACACAGATTAAGGCCCGACTGTCCGCCCAGATTAGGGAGAAGCGCATCGGGTCTTTCCTTGATGATGATCTGCTCGATCCTGTTAACGTTCAAAGGCTCGATATAAGTCCTGTCTGCAACGTCAGGGTCGGTCATGATCGTAGCGGGATTGCTGTTTACGAGAACGATCTCGTAACCTAGCTTCTTCAGTGCCTTACAGGCCTGAGTTCCCGAATAGTCGAACTCACAAGCCTGACCGATAATGATCGGGCCTGAACCGATAATAAGGATCTTGTTGATGTCATCTCTCTTGGGCATTTGCGTTTCCCCCGTATCTTAAATTTTTATTTAGCTGTAGTTATGCGTCATGCAAGAAGGATGCTTCTGACTTTCTGCTCCATGTCTTCCTTCTCGATAACGTCCGTGTGAAGTACAGGCTTGGAAGAAAGATCCTTGATAGCCTCAGGGATCGGCAGACCACTCTCATCCGACAATTCGGCTATGACCTCTTCTATCGACTTTCCTTCACTGTAGTTCTCTCCTCTTAATGCATCCATGACCGCAGGTGAGAACTTGAACGGGGATGCCGTGGAGGCAAATACCGTCTTCGTCTCGTCACCCGATCTTTGATGGTAACGGTTATAGATATTAAATCCGACTGCAGTATGAGTATCGATAACGTGGTCAGTCCTGTCGTAGACTTCCTGTATCGTCTTCGTTACTCCCGTCTCATCAGCAAAACCGCCTACGAAAAGCATCTGCATCTTCTTCAAAGTCTGAGGATCCACCTTGTATGTACCCTCCGTGTTAAGAGCCTTCATCCACTCCGTAACCTGGTTTGCATCCTTGTCCGTGATCTCGAACAACAGTCTCTCGAGGTTAGATGAGATAAGGATATCCATCGAAGGAGATGAAGTCTTATAGAATTCTCTGTTTCTGTCGTACTTACCGGATGAGAAGAAATCGCACAGTACCTTGTTCTTGTTGGAAGCGCAGATAAGCTTGCGTACCGGAATACCCATCTGCTTTGCATACCATGCGGCAAGGATGTTACCGAAGTTACCTGTCGGAACAACGATATTGATAGCCTCACCCTTCTCGATCTTCTCGGTTCTCAAAAGCTCAACGTAAGAATAAACGTAGTAAGCGATCTGAGGAGCAAGACGGCCCCAGTTGATCGAATTGGCAGAAGAAAGCTTAACACCGCCGTTTGATACTTCCTCGTTGAAAGCCTTGTCGGCAAATATCTGCTTAACGCCTGTCTGTGCATCGTCAAAGCAGCCGTTAACTGCGATTACGTGAGTATTGGAACCGGTCGTCGTTACCATCTGAAGCTTCTGAGCCTCCGATACGCCGCCTGTGGGATAGAATACGATGATCTCAGTTCCGGGAAGATCCTTGAAGCCTTCAAGTGCAGCCTTTCCCGTATCTCCCGACGTAGCCGTCAGGATGCAGATCTTCTTTGACTCGCCGGTCTTCCTGATGGAAGCCGTCATGAGGTGAGGAAGAAGCTGCAAAGCCACATCCTTAAATGCGCACGTGGGTCCGTGCCACAGCTCAAGGATATACTCCCTCTCGTTATAGGAATTAAGCTGAACGAGAGGAACGGGATTCTCGCCCCACTTCTCTTCGCTGTATGCCTGTCTTGTGTACTCGAGAAGCTCGCTCTCGGAGAAGTCATCAAGGAATTTCGAGAGGACATGCGCTGATATCTCGCAGAACTGCATTGTCTTCATTCTCTCTATCTCTTCATCGTCAAGATGAGGTACAGTCTCGGGCACGAACAATCCGCCGTCGGGTGCGATACCTCTGATGATGGCTTCCTGTGCCGTGTACTTCTCTTCGTAACCTCTCGTGCTTATGTACTTCATTGTGCAATAACCTCGCTCTCGGTTGTTGTTATCTGTGTCTGTTCGGAAGGCACCGTCTGTGCTGTTCCGTCACCGAAGTTCTGTGCGTAATCCGTGATTATGTTTGCAACCTCGGGATCTGTCTTATTCTCATCGAGCTTGCTGATGAGATAGTCAAGTCTTGCTTCGGTATCACTGCTGTTCCTGACTCTGACTGCAGTGGGAATTATCACGAAATACACCAGTGCCGCCAAAGCTGCCAGGATCAGGAAGATCGTCACTATCCTGACCGTAAGTCTTAAGTTATCTGCAGCTGTCCTTACGTTCTCGACATTTACGTCGTCACTCATCTCATCGCCGCCGGAGCTACTTCGCATCATTACGTCGCGGCGCTCTTTCTCGGATGCCATCTTGAAGTCATCCCTTCCGGATGAAGCCCTCATCAGAATGGGAGCCTGCATTGCCGTTCTTGCGGCGGGCTTCGAAGAACCCTCACCGATCATGGACGAGATGTCTTTCTTACGTCTTCTTCCCTCAACGGGCTCGGCAGGCGGTTCCTTCTCATCGGCACGGACATACTTAATGGCTTCCTGAGCCACGTTCAGGTGCTGTTCGGATGCAAGCGTGTTGTTTACTGCATACTCAAGGGCATCGGCAGCTCTTTTGAAGCTCTTCTCCCTTGCAAGACAAAGTCCGTAAACAAGAGCCGTGTCGCCCCATGTAGGATACTTCGTGATAAGCGGCTTTAATATGATCTGAGCTACGTCAGTACCGTCTCTTTGTGAATTCAAAAGTGCGCGATTGAACTGCTTAACCGCATAAACCTTATCTTCTGCACTCATGTCATAGAGGATCATGTCCTTCTCCTCTATGGGACGAAGCATCAGAGCCAGTTGTCTGTAATCGTGCATAATTTACCTCTCACTTCGCCTATCAGATACAAGGAACCGGTCACAAGGAGCGGAATACCGTCCTCTGCCGTCTTCTCGCAGGCTTTTGTGACGCCTTCGAGGGCATTCTCGTATGCCATAGGCCTAATCGAGTTATTATACACAAAATAAATAATATTAGAAAGACCTTCCGGGTCCATTGATCTTGCATTATCCACCCTAACGGCGTAGACCTCGACGGGGTCTAACCCGGCATCATAGAGGGTTTTTATCATGCCTTCGACGTTCTTATCGCTCATAACCCCTATAACCACGCGGAATTTAAGGTCGCGGAAACGTCCGCCGCACATGTCTTTAAGAGTTGAAACAAGGCTCTGCGCACACTGCACATTGTGTCCTCCGTCAAGGATAACGGGAGGATCGAGGCTTAAAAGCTCGGCTCTTCCCTTCCACCTTGCCTTGGAAATGCCTTCCCCGATAACATCTTCATCAAGCTCGAAAACATCCTTAAGCACCCTTATGGCAAGGGTAGCATTAAGGACCTGGTGTCTTCCGAGAAGCCTCGTCACATATTCTTTTCCAAATGCCTCGAAGGCCATCTTGCCGTCATCGGTAAATCTTACGCAGTCTTCAAGGGCGTCGACATAATTGATGCTGACATCCTTCTCACTGGCAGCTTCGTCCAAAGCAGAACGGACCTGAACCTTAAGGTCAGGGGGCAGGATCATCATGTCAGGGTCCGACACATATGCGGGAGCGCCTTTCTTAAAGATCCCGGCCTTCTCCTTCGCGATCTTGTCTATCGTATCTCCGAGGCGGTCCTGGTGATCGAGTCCTATCGAAGTTATGACGGTAACAAGCGGATCGTCAAAGACATTCGTCGAATCAAGTCTTCCTCCAAGACCTGTCTCGAGAACGGCAACATCGACTTTCTGTTCCTTGAACCACAGGTAGCAGACGGCTGTTACGAGTTCAAATTCAGTAGGGTGCTCGAATCCGTTTCTTACCATCTCACCGCAGGCCTCTTCGACCCTGCGGCTTAACCTGTTAAGGTCCTCTTCATTGATCTCGCCTTCCGTATCATCTTTAAGCAGGCGGTCAAGACCTTCCCTGCCGTCAATGATCCTCATCCTTTCCGAGAATCTCTCAAGGAAAGGAGACGTATAGATACCTACCTTCAGTCCGGACTCGGCAAGACATGAGCTTAAGAACGTAACTACGGAACCTTTACCGTTGGTACCTGCAACATGGACCACCTTAAGATCCTTCTGGGGGTCTCCTATGAGCCTGTCTAATTCATTCATTCTTTCAAGGCCGAGATTGATGCCGAATTTCAAAGCATCCTGCAAAAACTCAGGAACATCATTATGTGACATTCTTCTTCTCCCTCGCCTTCATCTCCTGATACTTTGAAGAACTCCTGAATACTATCCACTTGCTAAGAACGAAGTTGAATATGACGAGCACGATGTTATTCAGCGCCTTCACGATGTAAATATAAGTAAACTCGAACGATCCTATCAGAATGATCAGTTTGTCCTGGGGTATACCAAGATGATTCTCCATCCACATGACCATGCATGAGAACAGGGCGATCTCGATAAGAAGAAATGTCGACAGTCTTGCCGCTGCAAAACCTAACAGTTCGAGAATGAAGTTACCGTGGGATCTGAATACGAATATCCTGTTCGTCGTATATGCCGTGATGATCGTAGCCACCCAGGACACGAACTGCTTAATGATAAGGCAAAGGTCGTAACTGTGGCCCAAAATATCAACATTGATCGGGTTATATAGGATCATGTTCATGATTATGAACGAGAGTCCGTTGGCAAGAGCCGTAAATATGCCTGCGAGAGGATATAATGCCATCTCGCGCATCTGCTCCTGCTTCGGCGTCAGCCTGTCGCTTCCAAAAAGAATCTCCTTGACCTTCATATGCGTCAAACTCTCTTCGGCCTTGGATTCGTTCTGTTGTTGATGACTCTCCTGATGACGTAGATGATCACGATGATGAATATCGACTGCAGTACACTCGCGATGAAGAATACATAGAACAGATCCCTGAAGACGCGCTCTGCCGAACGCTCAACAGTCTTCATCTGGTAGAAACGGTCTGCCTCTTCGTCATACATGTAAAAACCGGAATTGCCCGCATCATCAGTAAAGTAATTGATGAATACGTCGTCAGCATTAATGAATCCGGCCATCTCGAATCCGTTAATCTCTTTTGTACCGGCAGTAAATCCCGAAGGGATGTCAACGCCCTCAGGAACTTCGTTCGTTGTAAGGACCTGACCTACCGATATGACGGTCGCATCAGGATCATATACGCTCGTTGCGCCCGTAATCGGATTATAGAAGTAGAAAGCAGGATCATCCTGACCGTTGTAGATATATACGAGAACGCTTTGAATGCCTTCCTTGGCAAAGACGGGAACCGTATAACCGTTGATGGATCTCGTTGTCTGCATGAAGCCGTCAGGCAGAGCATAATTAGTCGGGAAAGTAAGGAATGTATATGTCACGCCGGACGAATCCACAAAACCCGAACCTTCGGGGATATAACTCTCCTGTCTGTTTACATAGATCCTGTACTCATGCCAGCGTATGCCGTCCTGTGCGAGAACGTGAACGGAAACAACATTCTCACCCGTATCCAACGAGTCATTACCGTCCACGGATATTATCGCCTGCAGGTTACTCGCCGTCGCATTAACATTAACGCTCTCGACGTCTCGGCTGACAGTCGCGGAATACTCGAACACCTGCGGATCAAACGGAGGAGTTAACGTTACCCCCTCGATCGACAGTGCCGACAAAGTCGCATCCGTTGATACTCCCAGTGCAACAACGATCGACAGATCCGCTTCAGTGTAAGCCGTGACATGTGATCCGTCACTCTTCTTAAAGGTACCCGTCGAATCGATGCTCACGATGGATGTTCCCGAAGCATCGGAACGGACTCTTAAAGCCACCTGGAAAAGCATGGTAGGAACATCGGAATAGAAAGGTATTACACCTAATTCAGGATCCTCATTTGTATCATGGACAAAAGCCAGACTCACGGTGACCAATCCCGGAGTATCGGAATCCGAAGCGACCATATATCCCTGATATACATCGGGAACAACGAGATGATCAAACTCGAACAGCTCGGGATCGTATGTGACCTCAACCGGTCCGTATTCGGTGATCGAATCAAACTTATCGCAATTGATGTTGATGTTTACGATATCTCCCGGATTAACTGTAGGGGTCTGCGTTGCCAACGAAAGCGTGATCGATCCGTCAGCTGATACAGCCGCCGGTAAATAGGAAAGGGATATCAAAGCAGCCACCAGGATGGCAGCCGCTCTCTTCAATGATTTAAGCAAATCCCCTCTTATACCCTTACTCATGATCAAGGCAGTTCTCCATATGTCTCCGGCATTCCCGAATAGACCGGGATGACGAATTCTATCGGTTCATCGAGCATACTACCAGAGGCGTATGCCGTAAAGTATCTTACACCTTCCGTGTAAGCCATGGAGATATTCTGAGCGTATTGGTGCTCATAAAGACCGTCATTGTTGCTTATGATGTCAAACTTCTGGAAGTAAAGCGTGTTCTGTCCTACCGATATGTAACTTCTTGCAATCCATAAGGCACCGCCCGTGATGGCATCGTCTATGTTATCCCAGGGAAGCATCAATGCAGCCTCATCGTCATCGATGGTCTGGGCATCCGGGTTGGAACCCCACATGGCATATCTTGCACCATTGATAAGTGCACCGTTCTCTATCGATGGATCGGGAACTGAACCTATGTTGAAGAAGTTATAGTATCCTTCGTAACCCGGCAGCTCACCTCTGCAAAGATCGGACTCACCGTTATATCCCATCTCCTGTATGATCCTGCTCGCGAGAAGATACGGTGAGACTCCCGCAGTCTGGCCTGCGTTATAGATAGCCTGGGCATAGTCATACTCGGGTGTATCCATGAAGCTTCCTGCTATCATCGCCCTTACTCCGTCAACGCTGTGGATGCTCGGGTTGAATGCAAGGCTTTCGAGGGAGAAGATATGCGTCTGATCAAGATAATTACGGGGATCAAGGAAATAGCTTACGGTCTGTATGTTAGCCGCATGCCATCCTCCGCCGTCATACTCGGGACTGTTGGAATTGCACCATGAAGGATTCGAATTGATGTTTGCAAGACTTCTCGAACCGCTGTCCTCATAATCAAGAACTGTGTTGAACGACATGCCCGTATCAAACGGAGTAAAGATATAGTCAGAATGAAGCGAATGCAAAAGCCAGAGTCCGCTTCCGTAACTTACGGGGAATTGCGAGAGCGTATCTTCACAGAAAGTGCCCGCATCATCGCCAACGAGAACGAAGAGTCTGTAGCTTCTGACCGCACCGTCGAACGAATGGACAGTAACATCAAGCTCATTCTCACCGTTTGCAAAAGTGAAAGAGCCACCGAGCGGAATACTCTCGGTTCCTGCTGAAGTCGTCAAAGAAACATCTATGGTCGCGAAGTTGCCTTCGGTCGCCACCGCATTTATCGTCATGGCTTCGATCGAATCCTGTGACATATATCCGTAGTTATCCACCTTCGGAGCAAATTCAGGAACAAACTGCATTGGAAGTCCCGTTCCCGTGGAACCGATCGTAAGATCCTCAAGCACTCCGTTTATCGGGAGGAATGTAAGATCCTGATAGAAAGCAGTCGTTATGTTATTGCTCATATCCTGTATGCGGATCTCACGTCCCGTATATTCGGATACATTACCGACGGTCGGCAGAGGCGTAGGAACATTACCTACATCATCGATTACCGCAACATAGCTTCCGTTATACTGGGCTACTTCGCGGCTCTGGATCATCGTGTAGCTTACGGATCCTAAGTGATCCTCATTCAATGCACCTCTTTCAACCTGGATGTAGAAGGTATTCGTAATACCGGTAAGACCGGTCTCTTCTGAGATCGCCTGAACATCCTGTCTTAAAGCCCTTAGTATCTCAAGATCCTTGCCGGGAAGGTCGTTTGTTCCGACAAGCTCACCATAAGCGTTATAGATAGATACCCTTATGTCACCCGAAAGATTTACGAAGTTGATATAGGCATTACCGTCCTCGGCATCGAGCGAATACCATGATGCATTACTGCCCTCGGATATCGAACCCGGCTGTACGTTGTAATTAACGAGCCTCATCGTATCGGGAACATAGATATCTCCGCCCGCAAGCACGGTGCCTCTTCCGTCGGAAGAACGCAGAAGTATGAGCACCTGGTGAACACCCGATGAGATACCGTTGGTGTTCCATGACATTACGAAAGACTTTGATCCTTCCTCACCCTCGCTTATCGTTATGTTTCCCTGATAGAACATTCCGTCAACGAAGAAATCGGTTCTTATCTCATCACCTGTCGTTACGAATGAACCTTCAACCTTCCTGATACCGATGGTAAGTCCGCCGTCACCCTCCAATGAGGATGTAAGAACGCAGTCTGAGAAACTGTCTCCCGGAACATCAGGGATCCTTGCCGAAGCCTTCAGGGAAGAATCTTCTTCGCGTAAGATCTCATTGGTGACATACATTCTTGAACTGTCGCTTAACATATTGACTATCGTCGATATCTGTTCGGAGTCTTCCTGTCCGTTGATGATCGATGAAAGGTCGGAAGCAAAAGCCCGGTCATCCTTGCCGTTAACAAGATAATCAGAACTTGTAAGTGATCTTATGGTGTAATCACCTGCAGTAATAAAGCCCGCACCTACTCGGTAAAGGGCTCTGTAAACAGACTCGGAATTATTGGTTAGTGCCGCCGTACGTATTACAATGTCCTCCTCTTTTGAAGTCGGTTCATTGTAAGGAATACTCATTCCGGAAAGAGAAACACCGGCAATGATTATCGCGATGACAAAGACTGCGAGCACAGCACACGCCGCGATCAGATATTCTTTTGTCCGCTTAACGTTAGACGCCACACTTTACTCCTTATCAGGTGTTAAGTTGATCGAGTGTCAGTCCGAACGAAGGAGTGAAATTCTCCATGAATATACTGACCTCGGGTAAATCTATCTTATCAATAGATTCCTTTATTGTCGCCATTGCGGAGTCAAACTCCGTATTACCTGCAAGCTTCTCACGGATGCACTTGATGTAAGCCGCTATCCTGTCAGCCGACTTAACGAGCCTCTTCTTTAAGGCTCCCTCCTCACCCGAGAAATCCGGTGCCAGAAGATTCATGTAGTATTCCTGCATGTAATCCGGGAGCTGTGATGAAAGGCTCTCCGCGGCCTCATGCTCAACTTCCCTGTAAGCGGCCTTCAGCGTATCATTCCTGTACTTGATCGGAGTAGGCATGTCTCCCGTGATGATCTCTGTACAATCGTGATAAAGACCGTAAGCCTGTATCTCGAACGGATCGACTTTGATCTGAGCCTTGCCTTCACTTACCAGTTTATTGTGAATGACAGCAAGAGATTCGGCGATGACCGCAACATCAAAGCTGTGCTCCTTGATATTCTCATAACGGCTGTTCCTCATGAGGGCCCAGCGGTTTATGTACTGCATCCTGTCGAGGAGCGCGTAGAAACCGTATTTGTTATCCATGTCTTTCCTCCCTTAAACTCTGTACAGTTCATCAAAGCAGGCATTGGCGTAAGTGTCCGTCATGCCTGCAATGTAGTCGACAACTTTCCTTACCGGAGGACAATCAGGCTCCGGATGCTTCATGTAGAACTTGGCAAAGCTCCTTATCGCCTCATTCTCTGAATGAGCAGACTTCTCGATGTCATCAACACATTCCATGAATGCATCAAAGATGGCTTCCAGCTGAAGCTTGATATTATTCTCATAAGTAACTATCTTCGGAGCCTTATAGATATTGTTAAGGTTCGAATTAAGATACTCATTCATAGCCTCGAAGTTCTCCTTCGACATGCAGATCTCATCCTTGTTAAGACTGTTGTGAACGATATCCCAGACAAGGATATTGATTATCTCGGCATTGGTTGAACCGAGCCTTCTCGCTGCTTCCGAACTTACAAGTTCATTACCTCCGATGATGCCCGCTCTCCTTGCATCCTCGATGTCTCTTCCGACGTATGCGATCTTATCCGCGAACCTGACGACGCATCCTTCCAAAGTACAGGGCCTCGTCCTGTCCTTCTCGGGCTTATCGGATATCTCCTGCTCCGTCTTCTCACGGTAAGGCGTGAGCTTATACTCATCGTAAGTCTCACCGCAGTGTGATACGATGCCGTCTCTTACCTCAAACGTAAGGTTAAGTCCGTGTTCTCCGGGACGGTGCTCCTCAAGGACATCAAGCACACGGAGACTGTGGACCTCATGCTCGAAGTAAAGACCGGGATCGACTTTCTTGATGCATGAGTTAAGCACCCTCTCTCCCGTGTGGCCGTAAGGCGAATGACCGATGTCATGACCGAGCGCGATCGCCTGGATAAGATCGATATTAAGATTCAGTGCGCGTCCGATGATGGTAGAGATGTAATTAACGTAGATGACATGCTCTATCCTTGAACAGATGTGATCGTTATTGGGGTTAAAGAAGACCTGTGTCTTATGACGAAGTCTCCTGAAAGACTGAGAGAAGATTATCCTTCCCAGGTCCCTCTCATAAGGACTTCTTATGGTGCAGGGCTCGTCGTCAAACCTTCTGCCTCGTGAGTTCTTCGTCCTCATGGCAAAAGGAGAAAGGCTCTTCTCCCTCTCGTTCCTGATTATCTCTATCTCTTTAACGTCTTTGTAGTTGTTTATAAGCTGGGGCTCCGCAGGGATCTGTCCCAGTGCATCTCCGAAAATATCAAAAAGGCTGCTTTCCATGTCACACCCTCCTTCTAAGTCCCGCGGCATTCGCGAGCATATTCTTCTTCATTCCGTCAAAATCAACCGTAATGAGCGCATCTCCCGCAACGGGTTCAACTTTAAGGATAACACCTTCTCCGAACCTTGCGTGAACGACCTCCATTCCCTCTTTGATCTCATTCCACTTAAGCCCGTCAGGATTATTGGGTTTCTTTGTGAAGGAAGACTTGACCGCACTCGCGATGCTTCTCTTCGCCTGCTCACGGGCAGGAGATGAATAAGAAGCCTCGGATACCGCAGGCTTAACCTCACGTGCACCGCCGATCTTATAAAGATGTCCGGGATCTATCTCCTTGAGGAACCTTGAAGGCGGCAGACACTGAGTCTGACCGAACAGCATCCTCTGCCTTGTTACGACGATAAACAGATTCTTCTTGGCCCTGGTTATCGCAACATACATGAGTCTTCTTTCCTCTTCGAGCGCTACCATGTCAGAGATGGATTTATACCCCGGGAAGATACCGTCCTCGGCACCTATGAGGAACACTGCACCGAACTCAAGACCTTTTGCACTGTGGATCGTCATGAGTCTTACGTAATCATCGCCTTCGTTATATTCATCACCCGCGGAATACAATGCTGCATTCTCAAGGTAGATGGAAAGAAGACCCTGCAGTGTATCGGCAGTCTTCATCTCATCATCAAGATAAAGATCGTCCTCGTCGGCCAAAGAAGCCTTCTGTCCCGGTACGGTCCTGTGGTTCTTCTCGAATTCACTTGCTTCAGAGAGCAACTCCTTCAGGTTCTCGACTCTGTCCGTAAGTTCACCCTTCGTCTCACGCTCATCGATTATCTCCTGTATCATTCCGGATTCATTCTCGACGAGATCGACAAAGTCCTTGAACGACATGTCTTCAAGCATGGTATCCCTGAATCTGTTAATGAGATCCGTAAACTCAACAAGCCTTCCTGACAATCTTTGAAGTTCCGGGAAACGGGCACTGCACTCACAGACATCGAACATCGTCATCTCGTTAGCCTTGGCAAGATTCCTGATCTTATCGACCGTGGTATCACCTATTCCTCTCTTCGGAACATTGATGATCCTCTCGAGTGCAAGATCGTCGTGGCTGTCATTGATGATACGAAGATATGCGATGATGTCCTTGATCTCTTTCCTGTCATAGAATCGCATTCCGCCGTAGACCTTAAACGGTATACCCTTCTCGCGGAGCGCCGACTCTATCGAACGTGACAGGGCGTTCACCCTGTAAAGGACAGCACAGTCGCTGTATGTGAACTTGCCCTTATCCACCATCCTCTTGATGGTATCGGCAGTCCATCTGGCTTCGAGATTACCGTTATCGGCATTCATGAGGATGATCTTATCGCCGTCCTCACCCGAAGTTCTTAAAGCTTTGTGCTTTCTGTGCTTGTTATTCGAGATAACTTCATTGGCAGCATCAAGGATCACCTTGGTGGATCTGTAGTTCTGCTCAAGCTTGATGACCCTTGCACCCGGGAAGTCCTTCTCGAAGTTTAAGATCATCTGGACATCCGCACCTCTGAACGCATAGATGGACTGGTCGTCGTCACCTACAACGCAGACATTCTGATGCTCCTTACCGAGCAGCATGACAGCCTGATACTGAGGCTTATTCGTATCCTGGTACTCATCGACCATGATGTACTTGAACTTGTTCCTGTAAAACGCAGCTACTTCCTCATTATCACGAAGAAGCCTTACGAAATTAATGAGGATATCGTCGAAGTCCATGGCATTGGTCTCTTTAAGCCTTCTGTCGTAAGCATTAAAGACCTGAGCCGCGAGTCTTCTGAAAGTATCATTACCCGCGAGAACCTCATACTCGTGCTGGCTCATCATGTGGTTCTTCGCATTGGTTATCTCGAACTGGAACAATCTGGGCTTATATGTCTTCTCCGAGATCTCGAGTTCACCCATGATCTGCTTTATTACCTTCGTCTGATCGTCGGTATCAAGGATGGTGAAGTTCTTGCCGTAACCTATGTCCTCGGCATGTCTTCTTAATATCCTCGCGAAGATACTGTGGAAAGTACCGCACCAGATATAGCGCGAACGGTCGCCGACCAGAGAGTTGATCCTCTCCTTCATCTCGTTGGCAGCCTTGTTGGTAAAGGTAATAGCGAGGATAGAGCCCGGAGATACTCCGAAGCGCTCTATCATGTACGCTATCCTGTATGTGATTACGCGGGTCTTACCTGATCCTGCTCCCGCAAGGATGAGGAGCGGCCCGTCAAGATGCGTTACGGCATCCTTCTGTTCTTCGTTAAGCGAGTCAAGGAGGCTCTCGGCACTCCTTATCTGTCCGTCACTTTCAAGTTCCTGATCATAAAGCGAACTTAATTCATCAAACAGATCCATCCCGCCGTCATTATCAAAATCAGTCACAATTCTCTCCATTAAATCCGGTCAAAAAACTTTCAATAGATTATAACAGAAAGACGGTCCCAATAAAAGAACATTTATTCGTTTTGGGCGAAAGATCCCCTTACTTTATTAAGTGCCGGAATAAGTGATACCGGAATGAAAATTACTATGGCCGCCACTCCCTGGATCGCATTAAACAAAAGTGATCCTGCAGCTGCCACGACACCGTACATGAAAGGCAGGGATTCGAAGGCGAAGTAACCTGCGATCATGATGATCTCTGCAATGATACCCGTAATGAGTTTTCTTACGATCGAAGGCGAAGCCTTACGAAGGATAACTCCTGCAACATATCCCATCGTACCCTTTATGAGGAATGTGGGAATGACGTACTGTCCATAGCCTGCAAGAATGTCGGATAACACAGAACCGATCGCCGCCGGGAAAAAGGCTATGGGACCTAATACAAAAGAACTTATGAGTATGACACCGTCACCTAAGTTGATATATCCGATGGCGGTAGGTACGCGTATCTGTGTAGCGATGAATACAAACGCTGCCAGAACACCCGCATATGCCAGTTTTTTAAGCTTAGAAGAATTATTGCTCATGATGTGCAATCTCCTTGTTTTTGATGATGTCAGAATTGTATTCATAGGTAATTGCCAAGTCAATAAAAATCGGCGGTTTTTGACCGCCGAAGTATATACACAAAATCTATATTCCGTGATAGGTTTTTGTTACTTGACCAAAGCCTCAGTTTCCTTAGCGATTGCAAGCTCTTCGTTTGTGGGGATTACGCAGACTGTAACCTTGGATCCGGGCTTACTGATGATAGCCTCTTTTCCTCTCAATCCTGCGTTCTTCTCCTCGTCAAACTCAACGCCTAAGAACTCGAGATCCTTACACATCGCAGCACGCATTGTGTCGGTGTTCTCACCGATACCTGCCGTGAAGACGATAACGTCTACGCCGCCCAGAGCAGCTGCATAGGAACCGATGATCTTCTTGCCCTGGTAAGCAAACATCTCAAGTGCGAGGTGAGCCCTCTCGTTGCCTTCAGCCTCTGCCTTTGCAAGATCTCTGAAGTCGGAAGATACTCCCGAGACACCCTGAACGCCGCTCTTCTTGTTAAGAAGATTATCGATCTCCTTAGGCTCGAGACCTTCTCTTTGCATAAGGAAAGGAACGATCGCAGGATCGATATCACCTGTTCTTGTACCCATGCAGATACCTGCCAAAGGTGTAAGACCCATGGATGTATCCTGGCACTTTCCGTCCTTAACCGCTGCGAAGGAAGAACCGTTTCCGAGGTGGCATGTGATGATCTTAAGATCCTCGTAGGGCTTACCTAAGAACTCAGCAACTCTGTGGCTTACATAGCGGTGAGATGTGCCGTGGAAACCATAACGGCGGATATCATACTTCTCGGAAAGCTCATAAGGAAGAGCATACATGTATGCCTTCTGAGGCATTGTCATGTGGAATGCCGTATCGAATACTGCAACCTGGGGAGTACCTGCAGGAAGCGCGTCCTCGCAAGCTTCGATACCGATGAGGTTAGCAGGATTGTGCAAAGGTCCCAGGGGGAAGCACTTCTTGATAACAGCCTTAACGTCGTCGTTAACGATAACGGAATCGCTGTAGTACTTACCGCCGTGGAGGACTCTGTGTCCTACTGCAGCGATCTCTGATACGTCAGAGATAACTCCGTGATCCTTATCAACAAGCGCATCGAGGATCATCTTAACAGCAACCTTGTGGTTAGGCATGGGCTCAGTGGATACGAACTCATCCTTACCTGCGGGCTTATATGTGAGCTTGCCGTCGATACCGATACGCTCAGCATTACCCTTAGCAAGGACATCACCCGTATCGATGTCGAACAACTGGAACTTGGCAGAAGAACTTCCGCAGTTGATTACCAAAATCTTCATTTTATATGTCTCCTTAAATTGATTATCGCGATCAGGATTCGGAAGCCTGTGCCTGAACGGCAGTCATTGCAACAGTTCCGACGATGTCGTCAGCATAGCAGCCTCTGGACAGATCGTTAACAGGCATTGCAAGACCCTGAAGGATAGGACCGTAAGCATTTGCCTTGGCAAGTCTCTGAACGAGCTTGTAACCGATGTTACCTGCCTCAAGTGAGGGGAAGACCAAAGTGTTTGCATGACCTGCAACCTTGCTTCCGGGAGCCTTAAGAGCACCTACGGACTCTACCAAAGCCGCATCAAGCTGAAGCTCGCCGTCAACATCGAGTTCAGGCCACTTCTCGTGAGCGATCTTAACCGCCTCGGAAACCTTGGTAACGTCATCGTGCTTAGCGGAACCCATTGTGGAATATGAGAGCATTGCAACCTTGGAAGGCTTACCTACAAACTGCTCGAAAGAGTCCGCAGAGACCTTGGCGATCTCAGCAAGCTTGTCAGAATCGAAGTCAACGTTAACTGCGCAGTCAGCGAAGATGAACAGACCGTTCTCTCCGAGATCACAATCGGGAACTTCCATGAGGAAGAAACCGGATACGGAAGAAACGCCCTTCTTCATCTTAAGAAGCTGCAAAGCAGGACGGATCGTATTACCTGTGGAGTGACAAGCACCTGAAACGGCACCGTCAGCATCACCGCACTTGCACATGAGACATGCGTAGTACATGTAATCCTTCTCGATCGTCTCCTTGGCGATCTCAGGTGTAACACCCTTGGCGCTTCTTAACTCAACGAACTTATCGATGTACTTCTGCTTATTGGGATCGTTAAACGGATCTACGATAGTAGCACCGGTCAGGTCGAAGCCTGCGCCGTTCTTCTCGATCTCCTCGGGTGTTCCGATGATGATGAGATTAGCGATACCCTCCTTAAGGATCTTCTCAGCTGCCTCGAATGTCCTCTTGTCCATGGACTCGGGAAGCACGATTGTCTTCTTTGAAGCCTTAGCCTTAGCTTTGATTTCATCGATAAATGCCATTGCCATATATCTCCTGTTCTTATTAGTATTACAACCTTAAAAGTTTACACCCAAGGTCAGGTAACGGCAAGGCAGACATCAAGATTCTCGCGCGCGTAGAATACAAACCTGCCATCCTCCTGCCTGAATATCATCGAGAGAGCCGGACTGTTCGAATAAGTCGCAACTCGAAGGCCCTCGAGCATCGCCGCATTCCTGTAAAGATCCATGTCATCCACATTCAAAGCGATGTGCATGATATCGGGATATATCTCCAAAGCCTCATCACCGTCGGTAGTACCCTGGGTATAGTAGTACTCATTTCTTAACGCACCAGCATTAAGCATCTGGTTACGAAGCCACGATAAAGAAGCTTCCGGGAGCATTCCCACCTCGCTTAAGTGTCTCATGGTAACCACGGATGAAGTAATGTCAACCGCAGCAGCAACATCGTGGGAATAGACATAGATGCCGTCAACATAAGCATATGCGTAAAGAGGGATGCTGTCGGAAACGACCGCACCGAGGACAAGGTCCAGATTCTTATCAAAGCTTCCTTCGGGAAGGAAACCGTTAGTCTCAAGATTACGTATAAGACGAAGATCTATGGTCTCTATCTCAATGCCCTCAACCGTCGTATATTCCGTTTCCTGTCTCTCGGTTCCCTGCTCGAGTGTCGAGAGGCTTCCGTCACCAAGATCATCCGTCGAGAAGAAGCCGCCCTGATCGTAAACGGCGACACTTAACTCTTCCGTCCTCATGTTTCCTTCTTCATCAAAAAGGTATGACGTATATTCGCCAATCCTCGTAACATCAGCTGTAGAACCGAACGTGGCCGTGTAGTAAAGATAAGCATCAAGCCACGCCGAGAGATCCTCGTTACTCTCCTGCGCGAAGTCGTAATAGGAAAGGATCTGGTCTTTAAGCCTCATAGAATTGATCCTGTCACCGCTTACGACATACATCATGAGAAGCAAAGACTGATCCGAGAGGTCATATTCACCCGACGACTCGGCATCCTGATATGAAAGCCTTCCCGCGATCGTATATGAGGAAGGTATCATAAGGGTATCATCATCTTTTCCCGTCATGAGCTGCTTGGTCCTCATCCAGACATAGTCAGCGACGATACCCTGCTCCGAAGCCACAGTCGTGTTATCAAAACTTATGGTAGGAAACTCAATGACGGATATGCTTGAAGCACCGCCGTAGAATTGCTGGTACAAAAGATAGCCGCCTCCCAGAAGAAGCGCTGCGGAAGCGATTATCGCGATCAACTTGATATTCTTTTTCATTGCAGGAAAGCCGCCCGTTCGAATATAATCATAAAGATTATAAACGAAAGAGCATTTTATTAAAGTGAGAGTTATAGGAATAATCGCCGAATACAATCCTTTTCACGGAGGACATCAGTATCTCATCGACGAAGCCAAGCGTCTTGTGGGAGATCCGCGTGCAGTAGTCATGACCGTAATGAGCGGTCCGTTCACGCAGAGGGGGCTTCCTTCAGTGTCACCCAAGCATGTACGTGCGAAGGAGGCTCTTGTCTCGGGTGTTGATGTTGCGATCGAGATCCCGTTTACTTTCGCCTGTGCCCCTTCAGAAAGATTTGCCTCCGGTGCCGTCGAACTTCTTTACAGGACAGGAGTCGTGACGGATCTTGCTTTCGGCGTGGACTGCAAGGACCCTTCCCTTCTTAATGAACTCTCGGAAACAGAGCCCGATGAGGAAGTCTTGAAACAGGCTTTATCCGAAGGAAAGTCATTCCCTTCGGCAAGGGCAGAAGCCATCATGAGAAACTACAAGGGCAACGCCGCCCCGGATGTTGTAAGCGATACGCTGAGGCAGCCGAATTCGATACTTGCTCTAGACTATCTTCGTGCGTGCAGGAGCAACAAAGTTAACTTTAAGATACACATGATCTCCCGTAAGGAGGGTTTCTCGGCAACGGCAGTACGCGGCGCCTTGACTGATTGCGGCACGGGAAGCGTATCAAAGGTTGCAGATACACTCATGGACAAGATGCCCGATAAGGCTTTGTCGGTAATGCTCTCTTCCCTGTCACACAAAGAGTTTTGCATTCCCTGTATCGATGAGTACATGAATGATGCATCTTTGCTCGTAAGAAGGTCCGGGGATCTTTCTTCATATGCATACATGTCTGACGGTCTTGACGGGTTTATAAGAAACAACATCGGCAAGGACCTTCAGACGAAGCACTTTACGATGACGAGGATATACAGGGCGGTCGCATCTTTGATGGTCGGACAGGATGCTTCTTATGTCACTAACGAGAAGCACGTCCAGTACATCCGCATCCTCGGATTCTCGAATGAAGGAAAGTACTGCCTTAAGATCATGGGAAAATGCGCTAAGCTTCCCATATTAAGCAACGCCTCCGATGCACTCGAGCTTTACTCATCCAATCCGAGGTTAAAGGACCAGTTTGAACTCGATCTGCTCGCGAATGACGTCTATGCGAAGTATGCGAAGATGGAACCCGGGTACGAGTGGAAGATGCCTCCGGTCAAAGTCAAGTAGCAGCCTCGTCTTCCCTGCACAGATAATACAGATATGCGAAAAGCACCGGTAAACTGTAGATTATCGGGAACAGATAACGCGGGTGCCCGTATATCGCAGGGCCGATCACCACAAACAGTATCGTCATCCAGAACACGGCAAGTATGCTTACGTCTTTCTTTCTGCTTATGAAGTATGCCGTCACGATGGCAAGGAAGTAGAAAGCATAAGAACCGTTCCAAAGAAGATTAACGAACGGCAGGAACTGAACCGTCACGTTGTACCTGAACAAAGCATTCTGCAAACCCTTAACGCTGTCAGGAGGACAGAACAGATTCTCGTAAGTATTGATGGGATAATAAGTGGCATGCTGATAGAACTCATGCGCATTGATAAAGTACGTTATGTCAGTAACTTCCGCCTCAGGTGATAACAGATAGTAGTTCTGTTCTCCCGTTGCTGCAAAGTAGGTACCGGGATGCTTAAAGAACTGTTCGAACCACAGTTTGAAGTAAGGTCCCGTAACGGCAAAGGAACCGTAGCTTCGCTCCTTTACGGGATCGCTGATCATCGGATCGTAGCGCTCCGCTAACGTATCATACTCAAGAACATTGTCTATTATCTCTATCTGCTCCGGGGTCAGTTCATCCCCATGATCGCGGACATAACGGGCCGTCTGCTGGAAAGGCAGCGAGTACATCTCCGTCGTATTATCGGGAACCGGTCTTACAACGGTCTGGATAGACATGTATATCAGAAGATAGATGACAAGTGCCGCGCTTACGGTGACCCTTGTCTTTGCCTTAATCTCATTCTTCTGCGCTTTCTTGGACATGGAGCATAAGAACATGGCAAGGATAACTCCGGCATAAACATATATGCCGTTCTTACGGACAAGACATGCCACTATTATCATCGCGGCAAGAGCCACATACTTTCTCACGGGAAGCTTTCCTGTCTTTGCCATGTATATCTCAACCATGACAAGGAAGGATCCGAACAGGAGCACCGAGTACACACAATCCTTTATGGCTACGCCGATGTAACCCGTGATCAAAGGATTAAATGCATATACAAGCCACGTCATCACCTTAAACCAGGAAGGAACCCCGAGTTTCCTTAATACAACAAAAGAATATGCGAAGATGACCGCATAAAGAATGTAGTGACTGCAGGACAAAAAGAACAGGCTCAGATTAATATTGCCGAGCAAAACGGATAACCGGAAAAACCATATAAACAGATATGTATAAGTTACCGACTGGTAATTGGAAATGGAATCTGAAAGAAACTCATCAAACATTATCCACGTGTCCCAGCTCATGGCTCCGGGATAACTGATAATAAGATACGGAAGCCATAAAACAAGAAGGACAAGAAACGACAGGACAAAGAGTTTGATGTCAGACATCTTCGAAGCGGGTTTCTTGCACGGCATACGAAGCAGGTGATTACCAACAATGAAGACTGAGTACAGGACCGCCATCGACAGGATGAAGTGGAGTACCGGCATGAATGCGACACCCGCTCCCGAAGGAAGATCGTTGATATTGTAAAAGTAAACACTCCCGGCCCTGAAGAATGAAAGGATCAGACAGCAGATGAGTTCTGTCTTCCCTATCCATAAGAATTGTTTCAATCCGTTCTTTTCCATGCGTATACTATACAACATTTTTGATAAAACAATAAAAGGCTGCGCATAACGCAGCCTCTAATGAATCAAAACTGATTAAATTGAATTACTTAGCGTTTGCAGCCTTAGCAACTCTGGACTTAGCTCTTGCAGCAGCCTGCTTGCTGATGTGTCCCTTTGCAGCAGCCTGATCAACAGCCTTCTGAGTCTTCTTAAGAAGCTCCTCGTTAGCCTCGCCTGCAACAACAGCAGCCTTTGACTTTCTGATTACAGCCTTGATCTCGCTTCTCTGCATCTTGTTAACAGCTGTCTTCTTCTTTGTAACTTCAACGCGCTTGATAGCTGACTTGATGTTAGGCATATTATTCCCTCCGACGTTTTATCGTTTTATTTCTTTTTATGCACCGAGAGATTGTATCATGATTGTTTTTTACGCGCAATAGCATATTTTTGTGTGGATTTCACATAATATGTGGTATGATAAAAAATATTTGTTATGGAGGTGTTTTGAATGGAGAACACAAATAATCAGTCTGCAGGCGCACGTCCTGATCATTCTAAGCTTATTGCCGTATTATGCTATGTCGGTTTCTTCTGGGTATTGGGTCTTACGATTGAGCCTGAAAAGAACAATCCTTATGTAAGGAATCATGCTAACAACGGTATCATTATCAGCATCTGCTATGTTGTATTCGGTCTTGTAAATATCGTTCCTTTCTTAGGTCAGCTCGTATCCGTTGTCGGATGCCTGATCCTCTTCGTATTTACGATCATCGGTATCGTTAAGGCTTGCCAGAACAGCACATGGACAGTACCTGTAATCGGCGAGAAGCTTGAGTTCTTGAGATAATCTCATTTTTGAACTGATATTAAAGAAGCGGACAGCAATGTCCGCTTTTTTTGTGCCATTCACAACGCCCGCGGTACCATTCGCCACATTTTCGAAGGGAGTGCAAAGCAAAGGGTTATAGTAGGCTCAACAATATGAAGGAGAGTGGGAAATGAGAAAAGGGAAGTTAATTTCACTTGCTTTGGCATCGGCGGTAGCCATATCCGGCTGCACTTTGCAGACTACCGAAGAAACCGAGCCGTCCGAGACAGGAGAAGTCTTGGAGGAAGCACAGGACATATCCGCGATACGGGCTCAGGACGATTTCTACGGATACATCAATGCGCAGTATCTTTATGATGCTGACATCACCCTGGCTGACGGAAACGCAGGATCGTTCACGGACCTGCAATTGATGCTCGACGATCAGCTCGAACAGATCATTCACGAGATAGTTGACGGAAACAGGGATTCGTATGCTCCGGGATCTAACGAGCAGTTGATCTACGATGCATATTACCAGCTGCTTGACGCTTCTACCGGCGGCTACTTTATGAATGACGAAGATATCGCCTACATGAACGATGTTGCAGATCAGATCCTCGGCACACAAACCATAGACGAATATCTTGATGTATGCGGAATGCTTTATTCCGAGTGGGGAGTTAATCCCCTGTTCGGAGGAAGGATAGACACGAGCCTTGCAAATTCGTCAGCAGGATCGATCAATATCGTTCCCTTTACAAGTCCGACGGGCGATTCGCTCGAATTGATAATAAACGGCGGATATTACGCACAAAGCATAGCAACCAGAATGAAGTCGCTTCTTATCGACTTCGGAATGGATGAGGCCGGGGCTGATGAAAGAAGTCTTGGTGACGCTTCGCTAATCATGGATATCGCTAACGGTACCGATCTTGAACTGGTCAAGATAATCTCAGAGGACTGGGGCGAATCAATGAAGCTGTCGTTGTACAGAACAAACGAAGAGTTAGATGAGCTTTGTCCCAATGTCGGTTCGGAAGGCATCATGCGCACGATGGGACTTACCGACAATCCCGCGGACGGAGTATATCTTTGGGAAGAAGGACAGCTTCAGACTATCGATTCACTTCTTATCGAGGAGAATCTTGAAGCTTGGCAGGATATCGCACTTCTTAGTTTTATCAACAGCTTCTCATCCATGCTGCCTGAAGAATACGGCGGCACTGAGCTCCTCTTCTCCAACGACAGATATGCACTTGATACGATCATGACCCAGTTCCAGGATCAACTCGGAGAGGAGTATGCAGAGCGTTACTACGACGAAGAGACGGTAGAAGATGTTACTGCCATAACACATGCCCTGGTTGATGAATACATAGTTATCATTAACGAGTGTGAATGGTTAAGCGATGAGGGTAAGGCTGCCATCATAAACAAACTCAACAACATGGAATTCTACATCGGTGCCGACGAACCTCACGAGGTCGATCCTGAAGATGAGCACATCATAGGTCATTCGGCCTTTGATACTCTTCATAACTTGAACATAAGACAGTATGAGAAGGACATGGACAAACTCATTAACGGCATCGAGAGAAACGGCTTCGAAGGCATGCCTCCCCAGATAGTCAACGCATGCTATCTGCCTGACATGAATGCCATTAACATAACATTAGCCATCATGAACGATCCGTTCTACAGTTCAGATAATACTTACTGGCAGAACCTCGGTGGTATCGGCTCGGTCGTAGGACATGAGATATCCCACGCATTTGACAATCACGGAATGCTGTTCGACATGAACGGTAACTACAACCCCGAATGGATGCCGCAGGAAGACCGTGAAGCCTTTGATCAGATGGCGGATCTCGTCTCACAGTACTATTCAGAACAGACGGTCCTTGATATCCACCCTGTTGACGGTGAACTTACGCTCGGAGAGAACCTTGCGGACATAAGCGGTCTCGAGTGCGTATTAAGACAGGCATCAAACAACGAACAAAGACAGGAGATCTTCGAGAGTTACGCCCGTATTTGGGCATCCGTAATGCCTAAGAACAACGCTTTGGATTACCTGTATCTGGACGTTCACAGCCCGGACAGGATACGTGTAAATGCGGTAGTACCGCTGTTCGACTCCTTTTATGAGATCTACGGCGTAGAAGAGGGCGACGGCATGTATGTCGCACCTGAAGACAGAATAACAAGATGGTAAGGAGATTTATTTGATGGGAATTATTATTAAACATTCACTTAAAAACATCTTTGCCAGACCGTTAAGACTTCTTGTTCTTCTTGTCTGCATTGTTTTCGCAAGCTTTGCAGCTCTTCTGGCGTTTGATATGAGCAACAATATCCAGACACTTCTTAAGGGCTATGCCATGCAAATGGTCGGTAAGATGGATATCTTGGTATCCGGATCATCAAATGAGATCCTTGACGGCGTGGAAGATTCATACGCCATCAACAAAGTGGGAATCTCATTTCTGAGCGAGTATGAATACTCCAAGGATCCGACCTTCTACGCATATTCTTTTGAAGAAACGATCGATGTCTACTCGTTCACTGACATGAACGAGGCCTATGCCCTTTCCCTGCTTCCCGATTCGGCACCAATTGACGATACCACGGCGATAATAAACCGTGACTATGCTGATGCTTTCGGAAAGGATATCGGTGATACCATCACCCTCGAGACAAGGGACGAGAATGAGATCGAGCTTACCATCGTAGACATCATCGATGTATCTAATCAGATCATAAACGGTAATGTCGTCATAGTAACCCCCGAGAACACAAGACTTATCAGCTGTACCCGCACTATCGAGAATTCCATATGGATGATAGATGTTCTCGACGACAATCAGGTGCAGGATGTCGTAACGATGCTTAAGGGCAATGATCCGAAGGCTCAGATACAGTCCATGGATGACATGATGAGAGCAGACGGAATTGAACAGATCAATAACCTGTTCTATCTTCTGTTCCTGATCTCATTCCTTCTTGTGGTGTTTGTGACAATGAGTCTTGCAGAGAAGATCGTAAACGAGAGAATGTCAGTCATAGGAACACTGAGAAGCCTCGGTGTAAGAAGGAATAAGACAGCATTCATTCTTCTTATCGAGAACATAATGTATGCTTTACTCGGAACAACGGTCGGATCTTTGTTATATTCGGGTGTCAAAGAATCAATGTTCACCAACATGTTTACATTACAGTCCGCAGACGGTCAGAGATTCGATGCAGGTGATTACATAGGCAACACTCCCTGGTACGTCTATCTGTTTATATTCATTGGAGCAATACTGATCGAGAGTGCTTATCCGCTTTACGAACTTCTCAAGGCTGTTAAGACTCCGATAAGAGACATCATCTTCAACAACAAAGACACTGAGTTCAAATATACATGGACAAGAATGTATGCAGGAATCATCCTGCTTGTCATCTGCCTCGTAACGGGATTTCTCAACAAGAACTTTATCACGCTGGCAGTTTCCCTTGTCACCGGCATAACGGCTCTTGCAGTTCTTGTTCCCTACATGATCAAAGTCTCATCAAGGCTTTTGTCTTCCCTGTTCAGGAAGCATAAGATGCCGGTAGCCCAGCTTGCTTCCGAGAATATTTCCAGGAACAAGATAATAATGGGCACTGCCGTATTGTGCATCACCTCGATGATACTGTCGCTTCTTATAAGCAGTATCGGAACCACGTTGAAGAAGGAACTCGTAACACCTGACTATAACTGCAACATTCTGGTGACGGTTTACCAGAGCGATGAGGACCACGACTACAGATTCGTAACTCATATCGACGGGGTTGAAGCTGCAGATTATATCTACTCAACTTCACTTTACGGAGCTATCGGTGAATCCAATTCCACATATCTGCAGATCATATCCGACACGGAACACAGTCTGTTGACGGATCTTCCTTCCGAAGGATTCGGACTGGCTGACAATGAAGTTGTCCTTTCCGAAAGCAAAGCAGATAGTCTCGGATTATCAATTGGAGATGAGGTAGAGATCACACTCAATCCTGACACAGATTTCCCGAGCACCCTGGTACTTACACTCGCTGATACCATGGACACTTCGGATACGGCCATGATATCCACGTCCACAGTGATAATCAACAGCGATCTGTATGATCATCTGTTCCAGCATGCCTTAGGAAACCTCATGATAAATGCAGACGATCCTGAACTGGTTAAGGAACTTATCGAGAATAACACTCAGACTTCAATCATCGAGATCAAGACAATGAATGATCTCATAGAAGAATACGAGACTCAGTCGAAGGGTCTCATCGGTGTTCTTGTAGCGGTAGTCATCGGAAGCATAGCTCTTACGCTCATCGGAATAGCCGGTAATCAGGCGCTCGGATTCATGACACGTAAAAGAGAGCTTGCACTTTTGTACTCGGTGGCATTGGGAAGGAAGAAACTTTACAAGCTTATCTTCCTCGAGAGCCTCTTCTCGATCGGACTGTCTTCCCTGTTTGCCGCACTGGCAACTCCCATACTCTACAACATACTGGGACACTTGCTTAAGGTGATCACGGAAGGAGACCTGAATATCCTCAAGGACGGGGTATTCGATTCGGGATCGATGATCAAGTACTACGCATTGATACTGTTCGTATTCATGCTTACCACCCTGATCCCGTTCAAGGAACTTCGCAAGATGAAGATATCAGAAGAACTGAAGTACGAATAATAAGGAGAATCAAAAATGGAAACGATAATTACAGTCGATAAGGTATACAAGTCATTCGGTAAGGGAGACCTCGAAGTAAAGGTCCTTGAAGGTGCCGATCTCACGATCCGGAAAGGTGAATTCGTATCACTCATGGGACCTTCAGGTTCCGGTAAATCAACTCTTCTGTATCTCATAGGCGGACTCGACAGGATCTACACGGGAGACATAGTTGTCTGCGGCAACAACATCGGAAAGCTCAAGGAGAATAAGCTTTCAGACTTAAGACTCGGCAAGATCGGATTCATATTCCAGTTCTATAATCTTGTCCAGAACCTTACCGTAGAAGACAACATCCTCCTCCCCCTGAAAGTCGCAGGAAAATACAACGAGGACACAAAGAAGAAACTCAATGAGATCCTCGACATAACGGAGCTTACGGACAAAGGAAAAGCAATGCCTGCGAAGCTTTCCGGCGGACAGCAGCAAAGAGTGGCAATTGCAAGAGCTCTCATCGGAGAACCCGAGATCATCCTTGCAGACGAGCCCACCGGAAACCTCGATAAGGCTTCCGGAGAGAACATAATGGATCTTTTTGGCAGGATCAACAAGGAAAACGGAATGACGATCCTTCAGGTAACTCACTCTGAGAAAAACAGTGAGTACGGTTCAAGGATCGTAAGGCTCGACAACGGTAAACTCATTGGATAATATAGTGGGAGGAAGCAGTTGGGGGATTAACCATGCGTATCGCTATATGCGATGATGAGAAGGTCTTTCTTAAAGATCTCGAACAGAAGATATTAAGCATCATCCCAAGGCTCGACGTTACAGTTGAGCCTTTTTCCTGTGCAGAAGAACTGCTTGAATCCTCCCTGTCGTATGACCTCATATTCCTTGACATCGAGATGAAAGGCATGGACGGAATGTCCGCTGCGAGGATAATCCGCGAAAGCAACAAGGATATCCCTCTTGTCTTTCTTACAAGCCACACGGAAATGGCAATAGAAGGATATGAGGTAAACGCATACCGCTTCCTTCAAAAACCTGTCGATGACAGTAAGTTAAGGCAGACACTCGAGGACATCCGGGTAATGAAAGCAAGCAGGAAAGGCATCCTGATAAGGTCGGAAAAAGAGGAGATACTCGTAGCTCCTTCCGAGGTCCTGTTCATCGAATCGGATAACAACAACGTAAGGATAATCACGGCTTCGGGAACGATATCCACGAGGATGAAGCTTACCGATGCCATTACGCTCTTCAATAAAGAATGCGATACGATAAGACGCGTTCACCGCTGTTCCGCCATCAACCTTGCTCATGTCGGAAGGATCCGTGATAAGGAAGCCGTTCTCGATGACGGAAGCGTTGTGGGCATCAGCAGGTCGTACATGCAAGGCTTCAAGAACGATCTATACGATTATGTGAGAAAGACAGCAAGATGACTTCTTACGCCTTAGCCATTCTCATAACCATACTTCTTGTCCTTACGGGTTCCTTTATCCTCTGGTATTACATATACGCAAGGAAAGAGACTCTGAATGAATCCGTTAAATCGGGAAAGATCATGCGTCTGATATTTTCAGCCGT
The DNA here is from genome assembly GCA_017958365.1 of Clostridiales bacterium. Lineage (GTDB taxonomy): Bacteria > Bacillota > Clostridia > Saccharofermentanales > Saccharofermentanaceae > Saccharofermentans. Next base: position 24,984 of record JAGDCV010000047.1, on the reverse strand, counting down.
GCTGGCCGTATTAACGGTATTAACGATCGCATTTGACTTCCACCGGGCTCTTACCGCACTTGAGCAGTACGGAGACGAGCAGATGCTCCATCTCATGTTCTATCCGGTAAGTGCGCTTGCCGCTGTCTTAATAATGATCCCCTCTGCCGTTAGTAGCTCCAGGCGCGATCCTGTAGTACCGGAGGAAGGCGCCATCCTTTCCGTTTATCTGTTCACACTCACGATCAACTTTCTGTGCGGATCGGTCATACACGAACATTCATATCTGTCATCATCACTTTGCTATCTTACGGTTGGAATACTCTCTTCCCTAATAGCCGTACTGACACCTCTGATCTCGCAGGACAGATACAACAAGGAACTAATGCTCATAGACAAGAAGCTTTCTGACTCCCGCAATTCGCACTACGAAGCCATGATGAAGAGCAATTTTGAATTAAGACGCGTTAGACACGACATGAAGAATCACCTGCTCGCAGTAAGAAATCTGGCCGAGAATTCGGACAGGGAAGGTCTTCTTGGTTATCTTGATTCGATATCCGAGGAGATAGATAACACCGCCCCTCCCTACAGGAGCGGAAACGACATCGCAGATGCCATCATCGCAGACAAACGTTCCAAAGCCTCCAAACGCGGACTCGAACTTGCGATAACAGGTGATCTTGCAGGTCTTAATATCGAAGCCGCGGATCTTGTTACCATACTCTCTAATCTTCTCGATAATGCCATAGAGGCAGTAAGCAGACTCTACGGAAACGACCTTACTTCAGAGAACAAAAGGATAGAGCTCGAGTTTCTTAAGAACTCCAATTTCATATTCATGGTCGAGCGGAACATGAGCGCTGAGAAAGTTAACACGGTCGTATTCAAATCTTCAAAGAACTCGCCTGATCACGGCTTCGGCATATATAATATAAGGAGGTCTGTGCGTAAGTACGGCGGAGAGTACAATATGAACTGCAGCGAATACGGAGGGCTTTATAAAGTCGAGGTAGAGATAATACTGCCTCTGGCTGATAAGATCAGATAACATGAAGATCAAGACCAGGAACCTGTCATACCGGGAAGTGATGAATCTTCCAAGACCCGTCCACAAGAAACCGAACAAGCAAAACCGCCTTCTCGCGCGGATCGGTAATATCGCAACCAGAGGGGAACTTAAGAAAGTCGGTTTCTCATACAATGAGGTCGACATGGAAAAGGCCGGCGACGGTCCCTGGCTCATACTCATGAATCACTCAAGCTTCATAGACCTTGTCATGGCATTCGAGATGCTTAAGGGCCGCCGCTTCAACATCGTCTGCACGTCAGACGGTCTCGTCGGCAAAGAATGGGCCATGCGTCAGATTGGCTGCATCCCCACCTCCAAGTTCGTTACAGACATAACGCTGGTATCCGACATGGACCATGCACTTCACCACAACAACTCAAGTGTGCTTCTGTACCCCGAGGCAAGCTACTCTTTTGATGGTACAGCAACTAGACTTCCGAGAAGAATGGGAGTCCTGTTCAAGCGCCTGAAGGTGCCGATCGTCATGATAACCACATACGGAGCTTTCGCGCGCGACCCGCTTTACAACAATCTGCAAAAAAGAGACGTAAAGGTCACTGCCGAGATGAGGTGCCTGTTCTCGCAGGAGGAACTTGCTTCAACCAAGATAAAGGACATAAACCAGGCTCTCGATGATGCCTTCTCCTTTGACTACTTTAAGTGGCAGGAGGAGAACAAGGTTGAGGTTACGGAAGATTTTCGCGCGGACGGACTTCACCGCATACTTTACAAGTGTCCCCACTGCATGTCGGAGGGCAACACCGAAGGCAAAGGGATCTCGTTTATCTGTCACGATTGCGGCGCAGAATACGAGATGGACACATTAGGCAGGCTTCATGCGAAGAACGGACTTGAGACCATTTTCTCCCACATTCCTGACTGGTATGCATGGGAAAGGCAGATGGTAAGAAAGTCACTCGAAGACGGCACCTACTCCCTTGATACGGAGTGCGATATCGGCCTTATCGTTGACTTTAAGGCACTTTATATGGTAGGTTCGGGCAGGTTGAAGCATACGAGAGAAGGCTTCGTACTTGACGGATGCGAAGGAGAACTTCACTACGAGCAGGGACCTCTGGCGTGCTACAGCGTCTATTCCGATTACTACTGGTATGAGATAGGCGATATAGTCTGCATCGGTACAAACGACTGCCTGTACTACTGCTTCCCTAAGAAGAAAGACATCGTCGCCAGGACAAGACTTGCGGCGGAAGAATTATACAAGATGATGAAGGAAAAGCCTGATGACAAGCGAAAAGACACCGAAGAAGTTTAAAAAGTTCATCTATGCGGCACTAGCTTTGCTCGTGCTTGCATTCGCTGTCGTAAGTCTTATGTTTGCAAACATCCTTCCGCATCCCAAGCCCGTACTTAAACTTAATGACGAGATGAGATCGAGCAGTTTCTACGAGGATATCTCCTCAGGCGGGCACGTATGCTTTATCGGTGACAGCATCACGCACGGAAATGCCAACGGAGGTGTTCCGTGGTACGCTCCTCTCGAGCCGTACATACCGGGACAGATCGATAACATCTCGGAAGGAGGATACTACTCTTCCCACATCATCGGTGTTCTTGATCAGATCCCTGTTGCAGATGTATATGTAATCGCGATCGGCACCAACGACTGCAGAGATCCGGGTGTCACCACTGATTATTACATCGGAAACCTTATGATAATTCAGCAGTATCTGAGTGATTTATCACCTGATGCGCACTTCTACTATATCGCTCCATGGACATTCTGCGATCCTGATCAGGAGACTTTGGAACACTGCGATTCTTTCGCTATGGCTCTCGAGTCTTTCTGCAACAATACAAACACGGGATTTATCTACTCGACACCGTACATCGTCGATAAGTATGATGCTTTCCCTTATATCTGCATGGTAGATAACCTTCATCCCGATTCATATCTCGGTGTAAGGCTTTACAGTGAAGCGGTGCTGAGAACAGCTGAATAACATGGACGATATACATGCAAAATTCATGAAGGCCGCGCTCAAGGAAGCGCAGAAGGCATATGAGAAGAAAGAATGCCCGATCGGATGCGTGATCGTAAAAGACGGCAAGGTATTCGTCCGCGCGCACAATCTGAAGCTCACCAAGTCCAACGCCCTGATGCACGCCGAAGTCATCGCCATTGATAAGGCATGCAAGAAATTAGGCGACTGGCGTCTTAACGACATGGATATGTATGTGACTCTTGAACCATGCACCATGTGTTCAGGCGCGATAGTCCAGTCAAGGATCAGGAAAGTCTACTTCGGAGCATATGAACCAAAGTCAGGCGCGGTATGCTCATGCAACGATATCTTCAATGTAGAGCACGGTCATAACCACAAGGTCGAATTCGAAGGCGGCATCATGGAGAAGGAATGCAGCGAGATGATGCAGGCATTTTTTAAAGAAATGCGCGTCAGGAACAAGCTAAAGGATCAGGACTGTTCAGGATCGTAAAGACTCATCGTCTCGGGAGTCTTCTTTACAAACCCGTAGAACTGATCCTTCTTATATTCCTCTTCGTAGATAATTACCAGTTCATCACCTTTATTGATCGGAAAATAGTTCCTGGTGCGAACATAACCGAACCATTGCTCTTTGCCTGTCTCATCGTAATAACCGCCTTCAGCTTTCTCGACGACCATCCAGTCCACAACGAACAGCTTCATCTTAAGCTTTTGGGGAAGAAGTTTCTTAAGCTGATCCCTGTAGTGGTCATCTTCGGCATTCTTCATCTCCCTATTCTCTCTTGCCATTGTCAAAAGAGGAGACACTACGATCAAAGCCGCAAACAGGATCAAAGCCCCGGCTATAACAAACGGCTGAAATGCCTGCATGGATTCGGGCAACAGCAGCATCGCTCCTATTACAAGCATCAGGGAGATCGCTGCAACAACAACGAACCTCATGAGAGAGAACCTGAACGACGGATTCATCGCCTTCCACGGCTCGAACATGACACACTCGGGATGATCCAGAAGGATCTGAATCTCTTCAGGTGTTAAGTCTCTTCTTATGACCCTGCCGCTTTCAATCATGAGTTATACCTCTATAGCCATGTTCTTTCTAAGTAAGTATACATATCTTGCCTTGACGGGTAAACCCGAAGCTTCGACTGCGGCAGCATACAGTTCAAGCTGTTCGGCATGACGCTTCTTCACTTCATCAACTATCTCGTCTTCACCGTCCATCTTAAGATAATCAGTCTTATAGTCGATTATGACCGCCTTACCGTCATCATCGGTATACATGGCATCCAAAGTACCCTGTACAAGCTTATAGTCATCGCGTTCGGGATTGATCCTTATCGCACATACAAGAGTCTTCTCAAACTCAGCCCGTCCCGCTTTATCAGCACTAACCAGAGCCTTACCGAGATCACTTGAAGCAAACAACTTGATATTGTCCGCGAAGCGGCTTACGGCATCACGCTCTCTGGAAGAAAGTATGCCTTCGTCGACCAAAGCATCCAGCTCGTCAGCTGCACTTGCATCTTCTGATAACTTCTCAAGATCGATGAAGTTCATGGTCTTATGAACTGCAGTACCGAGAGCTGCACCTGACAATCCCGAATCCACGCCGATGTAATGCTCGGTATCAGGCACCAGCATATTGATCGCCGTCTTAAGTTCATTGCCGGAATCACGGGAATAGAAGTCATCCTCTTCCCTCTTCATTGCTGATACGGAAGTCTTGGCCGGCGACCGCATCGCATCTTCATATCTGTACGGTGCGAAGACGGGCATCCCGGCACTGTCGGACCCGGTACTTGCATATATGACCTGACCTCTCCTGTCAGCTGAATCATCGTGCTTCTCTTCCCCGGAAGATTCGGTCTCAGAAGCTTTCTCCTCAACTTCGGGAACTTCATCGCATACAACATCCATAGCAGTCTTTACCGTGACTTTGACTCCGTCAAACAAAGAGTTATATTGGAACGTTCCTTCCACACCGCATATGTGGGCTAACTCAGGATTATTCATTCGAAGCAAAACGCTCAACATCATGTTAGCTATGCCTGAACACTTCAGATAGAAGTCACGTGACAGATACTTGCCTTCTTGCGTCAAGGGATTGATGACGTTCTTCATGAGAGAATCCGAATCAAGATCCATGCGTCTTATGAAGCACAGATTCTCCTCGGCTCTGGTCAGGGCTACGTAAAGAAGTCTCATGTCCTCGGCCGTAGCTTCAAGCTTATCTATCTGCTTAACAACGGCCTTCTCTGCAGATGTCGTGGTAACTGATACGGAATCATCATAATCATCCACAACAAACTGCGGACCGTTAGGTTCTTCGGGCGAGAGCACATTTCCCGCCTTGAAACTGATGAATTCATTCGTATCGGTTTTGTTAGACGAATCAACATCTGCTACGATGACGCACTTGTTCTCAAGACCTTTACTCTTGTGATAGCTCATGCATCTTACAAGGTCTTCTCCTCCCAGATCGTATTCGATCGATGCATCATCTTCCAGTCTGCTTTGCATCTGCTCGATGACACCTGCAACCTCAGTAAGATCGCTTCCTCTTCTTAGGAAATTACTTACAAGCCAGTTCTTGAACAGCGTAAGCTTATCCACCTCATAAGGAGTATTCTCAACGAGAGTCGCTTTGATTCCTGTTCTTGAATAGATCAGTTCCACCAGTTCGCTTATGTCTCTTATGACACTCTCGGAACGAAGCTCATCAAGCGCATCAAGGAACCTTTCACATCTGTCGCGAAGCTCCTCCACGGGACCGTTGACCGCATAGTTACGCACCTTGATGATAAGATTCATCTTACGAAGCTCATAAGATGAGAAACTGATGATCTCCGCAAGCTCATCGAGCATGAAATTACTGAACGAATAGCATGCAAGCATTACACCCGCAAGACACTCGTCACGATATTCATTCGCAAGGACTTTGATAAGGTTGCAGATGCCGGTGATCTCGTTATCCGAGAACAAAGGCTTCTTATCAATGCAGCGCGCAGGAATATCGAACGACCTTAAGTGATCTGCAGCAGCTCTTGCGGAATTATTGGTCCTTGTAAGCACAAAGATATCCTTATATGCATAACCACGGTCGTGGTATTCCATGACCTTCTTCCCGATCTCCGCCACGATAAGCTCGATCTGTTTGATCTCATTTACGACTCCTTCGTCATCAGAGATGGTCTTATCCGTTCTCTTCGAGTTGATTATGATGACTTCAGGAAGACTACCATCCTTAGCCGTCGGAGAAGGATTAAGTTCATGTCCGTCCCTGTCGTAATCTATCTCCGCGGCACCGCCGCTCATCAACTGACCGAATATCTCGTTTACAAAAGACAATATCTGCGGAGTGCTTCTGAAGTTGCAGTTAAGTCCCATGAGATTGCCCTTTGAAGGATCGTCCCTGTACTCTTCCGACTTACGTATAAACATGGACGGATTGGCATTACGGAACTTATAGATGCTCTGCTTAACATCACCTACGCAGAAGACATTCCCGTTCGATATCATGGCAACTACCGTATCCTGAAGAGAAGTATTGTCCTGATACTCGTCAATATAGATCTCCTTGAATCTGTCACGGTACAAGTCTCTTGCTTCCGGTGTCTTCAACACGCGAAGACACATATGCTCCTGATCCGAGAAATCGATGCCTCTGAGTTTCTTCTTATGCGCATCAAAACGCGCATCCATATCCTTAAGCAAGGCAGCGAAAGCGCGTGCACATGATGTCCTTCTTACCTGCATACTCATAAGCTCATCAGGATCCTTAAGGCCGAAGACATCAAAGTCATCATTAAGCTCATGTGGGGCGGCAGATTCATTAAAGCCCCACGGTGACGAGCACTTGTGACCAGCTGCCTTATGATTCCTGATATTAATGCAGCAGACAGCAGCAATGGGACCAAACTCCTTCATGAACAATGGATCCTTAAATTCGGATTTGTTATAAAGCCTGGGATATGTTGAAGGATCAGACTCATTAAAGACCCGGTCAAAGAAATCGTTGACCGCCTTGATCCTGTCTTCGTCATTAGCACACTTATCGGCTTGTTCCATGTAAGCAGAAGCTGCATTACCTACGGTTAAGATAACCGCACGAAGATCATCCTTAGACGAATCCTTGATCGTAAGGTTATCGACCATCGCCGCGGACGAATCACTGCACTTACAAGCCTTGCGGATCAAAGAGTCGTTCAAAGAAATAAACTCTGATAATCCTACGAGTGTCTTCGACTCATCCGTCTCATTACGGTGAGCGATTATCCCGTCGATTATATCTAGATAATCCGGAAGACTTCTTAACTTAAGATATGCCTTCTCGACTGCATCAGCGACCGGCCCTTCATTCTTGCCGTCTCCCATGGAGAAAACAAGATTAAGGAAATCCTCACGTTCATTTCCACTTATGCGTCCTTCGGCAATGCCATCATATACGGCCATGACCGCTTCATTGGCAGACTGTTTCCTAAGGATCTGAAGTGAAGTCTCATCAAGGACAGTACTTCCGGGCTCCATTACATTCGCAGCTGAAGACATGTGTCCCGCCTCACTGACCACGCGGTTGCAGAAACTGTTCATTGTCTGAATGTAAGCACCGGGGATCTTATCTATCTGAGCCTTGATGTATTTACGGTCTGCACCGCCCTCAAGAAGAGCTTTGCGAAGGTTCTCCTCGATCTTCTTTCTCATATGAGCCGCAGCATCCTTCGTGAAAGTAACTACGAGAAGCTCATCTATCTGAAGTTCACGGTTTATTATCTTCGATGTTATCCTCTGGGACAGTACAGTTGTCTTTCCCGATCCCGCCGCCGCAGATACCAGGATATTGGATCTGGGGGCATCTATTATCTTAAGCTGTTCATCTGAGAACTTAACCATTATTTCTTACCCCCTACTTTCCATGATTCAACTATCGTCTTCGTATCAGCATCATCAGGCTTCGGCTGATTAGGCAGCCTTCCACATGAGCCCTTGAAGCTGCAGAACTTACAGGCCTTATCAAAGCTGCTTGCCGTTAACTGTGCCGTTCCGTGTCCCTTCGCTATGTTCTCACAGGCCTGTTTGAGCTTTGCATAAGAGTGTTCCATCATCTTACTAAGGTCATACTTCTTATCAAGCGAGATGTAGTTAAACAGCTTCTCCTTCTGTTTGGATTTGGAGGTCGGAAGCAAAGTCCTTATGTAACCTACATTATCGACCTTAAACCCGGGCTGAAGCTCAAGACCGTATGCGTATGTAAATAACTGTATCTGAACACCGTCCGCAGTCTCATCGGGCTCGATCTTCTTGGCATAGGTCTTATAATCGACGACTCTTAACATGCCTTCTTCGTTCTTATCAACACGGTCGATCGAACCTTTGAACTCGAAGTTGAATTCGATACCGTCTGCACTTGTATTTATGTCAAGCTTGTTCCGGAAGCCACTTAACTCCACCTCGAAGTCTTCAGGCCTGTATCCCGATTCCTTATAGTAATCGAGCATAGCCGGATAAGCCTTCTCGAATATCCTCTTCGCCTTGATTCCGGGATAGACCGCGTAACGTGCAGTGTACTTATCGGGATTCTTGATCTGTTCCTCGCTTATGGCCTTTCTGAAGTATTCATCTGCCTTCCTTATGACAGCGTCGGAAGAAGCCTCACTTATGACATCATCTATCGACTTCGTTGAAAGCTCGTCCTTAACATCGCTCATGGCATATTCAAACATGGAATGGCAAAGGCTTCCGAGCTCGTTCGACTCGACGTTGGAACCGTCAGTTCTCACTTTGATCCTCAATGCGTAATCGAGCATGTACTTAAGCGGACAACTGTTATAGTTCTCGATCGAGGTTACGCTGCATTTCTCACGTCCCGTAAGAAGCATCTTCATGTGCTCGGGCGTAATAAACGAAGAATCGGGATCCTGCGCAAGATGCCGTCTCTTAACAGCCTGACCGTAAACGGGAGTAACAAAATCTCCGTTCGTTATCGTAATGTCTTCATCTCCCTCACTTACCGCCGTTCTCAGGAAGCTGAAAACAGGACTCGGCATCTCGCTGCTCGGGGTGATCATAACGATCATGTCAGTAACGGAATTAAGAAGTAACGAAGCCTCGATAAACTCCTGCTTCGATCTCATGCCGGACTTATCGGGAAGTCCCAGAGTCTGAAGTTCCGATGAAGGGATGATTCCTTCATGCGAGGGTTTATGAGGGAAGTTATCCGATGTTGCACCAAGAACAAACATTACCTTGCAGGAAGTATAGATGCAAGACTCGATCGATGATATCTCGACAGAGTCGGCACACAGGGGGATACTTCCCATCGACTTATTCTTCATGTCGGTCCTTACAAGCGAAGCAAACTGTTCGCGGCTGATCTCGGATTCATTAAGTTCACCGGTAAAGGATGAAAGAAGCTTCATTATCTCCTGATAACCCTTAACTATGGCAAGAGCCGTATCATTCTCGCCCCTGTCTATGAACTCGTCACGAAGAGCCTCGACTTCTTCCTTTAAACTTCCGACGTAACTCGCAAGAACAGTAGCCTTACCTGCTATGGTTGCCTTCGAATCGATCTCGTCCGTAACTTTCCTGATCGGTTCAAGAACATCCTTTACGATGTGCCTATAAAGGTAACCGGGACCATCCTCGATGAGTTCACCGTTATCAAAGATCCTGAAGGGATCTTTATCTATCTTCTGACCGTCAACTTCGTATGTAAGCTTATAGAAATTCTCATTGAAAAGCCTGTTCTTATCGCGGATATTCTCACGAAGAAGCCAGTTATCAAAGACATCAACAAGGTCTGCCCTCGCACCCGTGAGAACGCCCGTGCGGAGAAGTCTTAACACATCCGATGACTCATAGTTATGTATCGATGTATCAAGAAGCCCCAGAACAAACCTTACAACAGGCGTATTCATTAGGATAACCTTGCTGTCGATGAACATCTGAAGATCGAACAGCCTGAATATGCTCTTTATCCTGTCCTTATATTCTTCATCGGCACAGAATACTCTTATGTCACTATACCTGTACTTATTCTCTTCCCTTACAAGACGGTTGATCTCATTGGCAACAAAAGACACCGCATCATCTTCCATCGTGTAAGAGAACAATCTGATTGAATCATCTTCAGGAAGAACACACTTATAGACCGCTTCTCCCATCGCATAGTGCTTAGAGGATTCGTTAAGCCTGTTCCTGCATGAGGTTCCGTCTTCGATAGCCCCGCAGATCGTTCCTCCCATCTGCTGCATAACTTCTATGGTATTCTCACCAAACTCGGAGAAGCTTCCGTCGCTTCCCTCATCACGTGCAGATGCATATACAATGACTTCTGCACCGGCATCAGACAGGGACTTGATCAATCGAAGCTCCTGAGGCGTAAGATTACGTGCGCTTCCAAGTCCCGTAACGATGAACCTGGACTTAACAAAAGATGACAATGACTTAAGTCTTCGGGAAACCTTCGCGTCACCTGATGAAAGCGAACGGATAATGGCAGATGCAGTATCGGGAAGGTTCTCGTTAACGGGAAGATCAAACTTCTCTCCCAACTCATTCACACGCTCAATAAGAAGCGCTATCTCGTTAAGCTTACTGTCAGTAAGCCCTTCGGAACCTATCCTGCTCTTGATCATGTCAGCATCGATATCATATCTTCTGAAGTCTCCTATCAGGTCGACAAGCATATCGACATACTCGAAGTGGGTACGGAGCTTATTAAGATTCGGGAAGTCTGATGGAGAATCCGTCAGCACACGGTAAATAACATTACGCAGAAGAAGGTCATCAGAATCTGATTCTCTTCCGGTCATGGAGAGGATCTGATACGAAAGCCTTACAAAACTCAAGACATCGACATCAAGCGCTCCGGCACTTACGGGGCCGAATGAAGTCATGACATCATCCCCTGAGGGCTTCCCTTCGACCAGACGGTCAAACACCAGACGCTCCACTGACGCCTTAACGGATTCGGGGACTATAAATACAGTATTCTGCCCGTCCTTACGGGCCTTCATCTCGCGCTCTACGGCAAGCTCGGTAACCGGGCCGTACGAGGTATAAGGAATTATTCTTATCATACAAAAACCGCCATGAATCTGATAATAACATTATAACTCATGGCGGCTGTATGATTGTCCTATTATTGGTACCGCGTCAGATGCGGTCGAGATTCTTTCCGTTTACGTCGCGGATCGTAAGTCCTGCGGCTGCGATCTTGCTCTCGATCGCCTCCTGCTCCTTGGGCCTCTTGATCTTCAACGTGGTTGTCTTGATCATGTCCGTCTCGGAATAAACGTAGTTGTGAACGATCTTGTAGGACGGCATCTTGTGGTTGACGATACGCATCTGATCGTTAAGGTAATCAGCTACCTGCGCATCATCGGGATCTCTTTCTACACCGATCTCCCTTCCTATGGCAGATCTGTCTATCAGAAGCTTGGCTGAGATATCGATTGCACCGCGGCCGTTATCAGCACCCCAGACGAATACTTCCGTAACGCCCTTGATCTCAGCGATGAGCGCCTCGATCTCCTCAGGGAATGCCTTCTTACCTGAGGTAAGAACTATCATTGACTTAACGCGTCCCGTGATGTGGATGGAGCCCGTCTTATCGATAAAACCCATGTCTCCCGTGTGGAACCAGCCGTTCTCGTCGATGGCCTCTCGTGTTGCCTCTTCATTCTCGAAGTAACCCTTCATGATACAGTCAGACTTCGTGATGATCTCACCTACGGTATTGGGAGACTTATCCTCCGAATCAATCGCAGCGGTGATGCCGATCAGAGGACGACCTACGCTTCCGTGTACGTTACAGACTTCATTCGTAACGGAGATAACCGGACTCGTCTCGGTAAGACCGTAACCCATGAAGAAATCGATACCGAAGTTTGTGAAAGCATCGATGTACTTTCTGTCGATACCGGCGCCGCCGATAACGATCATCCTCATGTCTCCGCCTAAGTTATCAAGGATCTCCTTGAATACGGCTCTTCTTACGTCGATGCCGAACTTCTTGAGGAACTTCGTAACGGGAACCATTACATTGATAAGCTTCTCCTTACCCGAAGCCTTGATACCCTCTTCGATCTTGGAGTAGATATTCTCATAAAGAAGCGGCACGGAGATACATACCTCGGGGTGCCATTCCTTCAGGTTCTTAACGATATAGCGAAGTCCGTCAGACAGGCAAAGACAGCCTCCCGCCGCGAGGATGAAGAAGTCACATGTGTTTTCGAAAGTGTGATGCAAAGGCAGGATGGAGAAAGCTCTGTCACCCGGCATTACAAGGAGTGTCTGCGCGATGGAATAGACGTTGGAGCAGATGTTCCTGTGGGTAAGGAGTACGCCCTTGCTCATCGATGTCGTTCCTGACGTAAAGAGGATGATCCTCGGAGTGTCAGCGTCGATGGGAGTCGTCATGAAGGAGTCGTCACCCTTCTCGCGCAAAGCCTTACCTTCCTCGATAAGAGCATAGAAATCAGCGAAATCATCCCCTTCCAAAGTCTCGTTCTTACCAAGACCGTCGGGGTACATGCAGACGAATTTCTCGATGCAGGACTTGATGGTGCCTTCCTTCTGCTTATTGGCAACGGATACCATCATGGCGTGGTGCTTCTGCTGGTAGAAGATAAGCTTGGCCTGGGATCTCTCAAGCAAAGCGATAAGCTCGTCCTCTGGAAGCATCCTGTCGAGAGGAACGCCAACGCTGTCAGTCGAGAGTATCGCATTATATGAGACAAACCACTCGTAGGAATTCGCACCTACTACCGCTATTCTCTCGCCTTTAAACTTGCTGTTAAGGATATATGTGCCGAGGTTCTTGATGTCCTCTCCGTACTCGTGGAAAGTCCTGTGTATCTCGGCTTCTTTGGGATTTCTTCTGAATATAAAAGCATCAAGTGCAGCATGTACTTCACATGCGTGCATCGTCAGCTCGCGGATGTTCTCACGATATTCCGCTTTATATATTGCTGTACCTGTAACTTCGCGCATTTACGCCTCCACCTAAAACTATAAGATATTAACATTTGAGTTATTTTTAGTCCACTATGTTTGACTTAATAACGATTATCGTTAAGATAAATATAATTAAAACGAATTTTTTACGAGGGACATATGGCAGACGAGAACGTAAAACCCAAAGATCATCATAAACATCTTGATGAGAAGTACCCCACAAAGCGAGGAATCAGAGGCAATCTTGCCAAGATCGGTTTCCTTCTTTTGACGGACATTCTTGTTGACATGAAGTGTATCGGAAGAGACAACTTCCCTGACAGCAATCCTTATGTTGTTGCTGCTAATCACCAGTGCTTTGCGGATGGTGTTCTTATCGATAAGTTCCTGCCCAGAGGCCACTTCAAGTGGATGTGTGCTCTCGTAGGAGCAGACCTTGAGACTGACTATGGTCACTTAGGCCGCCTCATCATGAAGGTCGGACGAGGTATCGCCGTAGACAGATACGGAAACCCGGTAAGAGGTCTTATCAAGGCTAAGAAGGAAGTCGAGAAAGGCAACATCTGCTTCGTCTTCCCTGAAGGCACAAGAACTCACGACGGTAAATTAGGACCCATGAAGGACGGTGCGGCTTATATCGCCATCAAGGCAGGCGTTCCGCTCGTTCCTGTTTACATCTCCGGCGCATATCAGATCTGGCCGAGGTCCCAGAAGTGGCCTCATCCGTCAAAGGGCTTCCTGAGACGCAAGAAGATAAGGATCTACGTTGGTGAGCCTTTGAACGGCGCGGACTACGATAACGATCCTCATAAGCTTACGGATGCATTCAGTAAGTGGATGCACGATATGGAGGTTCTCCACATCGATCCTGAGTTGGGTTAATTCCCCGCAACCTGATCCTGCATATTAGTGCCTGTTTCCATGGCATTTGTAATCGAGAATACGGACAGATCGCGTTCGTAGTACATTACTTCGTATGTTCCGAACACCATGTCCTCGTCAGGCTCTCCCGCGAACTTGATGAAGTCGGAGCGCACGCCGCCCATGGAATACAGATCATCTTCGTCTGATTGAACTACCACGTAGTGGATATCATCGTGATCAAACCACATGGGATTGGTAAAGACATTATGGTGGTAGAATCCTACGCCAAGACCATCCCACTGTATCGGTATGAGCAGGGTATCAAAATCCGTATAGGATGAGACGGCAGTATAGATCCAGATGCTTCCGTAGCCGTTTTCCACGCCGCGTTCCTCAAGGTAAGCTGCGGCTGCCTCACCGTCCACGGCATAATTGGGGATCTTCCGTATGTTTACAAGATTATAAGCCGCATATCCGAACGCGATAATAAATACTAACGCGAACAGGATACGCTTTACGGTCTCTTTCCTGTCAGCAAATGAGAGAACAAACTTAACTGCCAATGCGGTTCCGAAGAAAGGGATCGACATCAGATATCTCGAAGCTGATTCACCGTCGGTATTGATAAAGAAGAAACCGACCAGATTGGATACGATGCCGAGCGCAAGAATCAGGCCGAATCTGTCAGGAACGGACCTTAATGCCAATGCGATCTGATATATGACCGAAGCTGCGACAAGCACCGCGATGGCAGAGGCAATGACTACATACGGCGTGATCGTGATTCCATACTTCGTATCATAACCGAACAGTATCAGCGTCTTTATCATCATGGGCTTGATGTTGGCCATTATCTTATCCGGAGTATTAAGGCTCATGGGAACACCGATGAGCTTTAATCCGCCGCACCACCCGATGATCTTATTAATAAGAGAAGCTGCTGCAACTATTAAGATGGGGGTGATTATAAGGAAGACGTCCTTCTTCCTGTTTCTTTCCTCAAGCTTCGGCCAGACAAGAGAATATACACCATAAACACAAAGAGGGCCGAAGAACACCATCAAAGGCATGGTATCTGACATCTGCCCCATGACGCCGTACACCGTAAAAACAACTGGGAAAACCTTATTCTTGTAACCCGACTCCCTCCAAAGATAAAGCAGCAGGAATTCGACCGCCATGAACAGGAAAGTACCGGCATGACCGTTAAGGTTAAGGTAGAGGTAAAAAGGATTGTCTATGGTATAACCTGCATACGGCACCACGGCGAAAAGCATAAGGTACAGACCCGCCGCATATAAGGCAACAAGAGGCGACTTTATGCGCTTCTTCTCATCACTTAAGATGATGAAGAGAAATACGGACACAAACCCCGCATGAAACAAGGCGCTGACAAGGCTCATTATCGTAGGAACATGCACGCCAAGAAGCATAAGGGGAAGACACCATAAAGTATCCGTAAACAGATAGGTGCTCGTGTTGACATTCCAGTCGGAAAGAAGATGATTCCCGTTAAGAAAATCCATGATCATGGGGAACATGGTCGTATTATCCGAAGATATTATCTGGGTATTCTGATGAAGGATGAAGTAAGAGATAAAAAGGACTATGAATACTGCAAAGCTTGCAATGGTTACATTACGTCCGTAGTTTCTTTTATCCATGAGATATGAATGCTCCGTCATCCTTTAAAGTAGCGATATTATACTATTATTTACATACTGTTTTCCAATTCCATACCTTGTAACTGTTATCATATAGAAGAATGAAGAATTACCCGGGAGGTATTTGATATGGAAGGTAAGATGCGTCTGGTAACCAGAAGTGACTTTGACGGTTTGGTCTGCGCCATGCTCTTGAGAGAGAAAGGCATAATCGGCGATATCAAGTTCGTTCACCCGAAGGATGTTCAGGACGGTAAAGTCGATATAACATCTAACGATGTAACGACCAATCTCCCCTACGATCCGCGAGTAGGTCTCGCATTCGACCATCACGAGAGTGAGCTCTCAAGAAATGATGTAGATGCCATTGCAGACCAGTATGTATGTCTGGTTGCAAAGTCAGCTGCACGTGTCGTATATGAGTACTACGGCGGTGAGGATACATTCAAGACAGTTAATGAGGAGATCATGGAAGCTGTTGATAAGGGTGACAGCGCCGACTTCACGATCGATGAGATCTTGAATCCGTCAGGCTGGGTCCTTATGAACTTCCTTATGGATGCAAGAACCGGTCTCGGCCGTTTCCATAACTTCAGGATCTCGAACTACGACCTCATGATGGAGCTCATCGAGTACTGCACAAACCACACCATCGATGAAGTTCTTGCTCTTCCCGACGTTAAGGAGAGAGTCGATATGTACTTCGAGCAGCAGGAGCTGTTCAAGCAGCAACTTAAGGACACCATCGTCATCCACGATAAGGTAGGTGTCATCGACTTAAGACCTTTGGAGACTATCTACACAGGTAACCGCTTCATGGTTTATGCTCTCTACCCTGAGATTGAGATCAGCGTTCACGTTGCATGGGGCTTTAAGAAGCAGAATACTGCCGTCATGATCGGTAAGTCCATCGTTAACAAGGCAGGCACGATCGATATCGGTCAGCTCTGTCTTGACTACGGCGGAGGCGGACATCCTAACGCAGGTACCTGCCAGCTAGATAATGACAAGGTCGACGAGATGCTTCCTGGCATTATCGACATTCTCAATACTCATCCGTAAAACAAATCTTCGATTCGGGCGATAAAGGGTTGCCTCACGGTATGGTCATACTGCCGTGAGGCAATTCTTTTTGATATTGACACATGGCGTATAATACCTCTCATGAAAAAAACAACGCCCAAGGGAATAATCATACTTTTACTTACAGCCATAATCTGGGGTTCTTCATTCGTAGCCCAGAGCATCGGCATCAATTCCGTCGACGCTTTCACGTTTATGGCCATCAGGACCGCACTCGGAACTCTTGTCCTTCTTCCCGTCGTCATCATATCCAACGGCGGGCTTTCAAACCTTATCGACCGTAAGACACTTAAGGCCGGTTTGTTATTAGGCTCGGTACTTGCGGTAGCTCAATGTTTCCAGCAGTTTGCCTTCTACTATTCAACATCGGGCAAGATCGCATTCCTTACGGCTTTATACATGTTCTTCGTCCCCATCCTGGGATTATTCCTTAAGAAGAAAGTCGCTCCCCTTACCTGGGTATCGATATTGATCGCTATCGCAGGCCTTTTCCTTCTTTGCTTAAAACCGGGCGACCTTGGAAGTTTCAACAAAGGTGACATCCTCTCCATCATCTGTGCTGCCTTCTATGCCGTCCAGATAACGCTCATAGACAAATACATGGGTGAGAACATTAACGGCATCAAACTCTCGTTCATGGAGTTCTTTACGGCGGCCGTGCTGTGCGCCGTGATGATGCTCATTTTCGAGCAGCCTACACTGACCGGTATAAAGGCAGCGGCTCCCGCCCTCCTTTACTCAGGTGTCATGAGCTGCGGTATCGCTTACACGCTTCAGGTAATAGGACAAAAGCACGCAAGCCCCGTAGTCGCCTCTTTGCTCATGTGTCTGGAATCAGTATTTGCAGCACTTGCAGGATGGTTCATACTTAAGGAGATGATGACAGCAAGAGAGCTTACGGGCTGCGCCATCATGTTCTTCGCGATAGTACTCTCTCAGGTAGCAGAGTCCGTCTCGATGCAGAAGAAGACAGCTTAATCTGCCGCTGCTTCCGCTACGTACTCCATCGCTTCAAACAGTTCATGAAGATCGTCCTGCTTTCCCATCTCGATGGAAACAAAACGCTCATAACCATTAGCTTTAAGAAAAGCAAAAAGCTTGCTGTGTAGCCCCCTCGGAGCAATCTTCTTAAGATACGGCTCACTTACATGCACATGGTTGATCAGGGGAGCGCTTCCCTCAAGCACGGACACATCCTCGTTATTTTGTATCATCGTGCCCACATCAAGGTTAAGCTTGATGCCGGGAGAACTTACTCTCCTTATAAACTCAAGCGCGCTCTCAGTCGTGTTAAGGAAGTTGGTGTTATAGATAGGAGGGTTTGCCTCGATACCGATAGCAGTGCCGTTCTCATCGGCAAAATCACCCAGTTCCTTAAAGAAATCCACTGCGGTCTGCTCGCTTGCGCCGTCAGGCATATTGCGGTTCTTCGGGCAGCCGAACACAAGATTTCCGCACCCTATCGTCCGTGCGAAGACAACAGCCTTCTTCGTATACTTGATAAGTTCTTCCCTGCCTTCATCGTCACCGAAGATACTCTCGGATCTTCCATACCAGATAGACTGCATCGAAGGGATAACGAATCTCAGGCTGATATCGTCGTGCCATTTCCTTACAATGTTTAAATCTTCATAAGGGTTCTCATTAAAGACACGCGTAGGTGCGATCTCGAGACCTTCAAAGCCCGATGAGATCATCTTCTCATATACTTCTTCATCACGGGACTTATCCCATCCTATGTTGGAGATCGATAACTTCATAAAGATCAGATAGCCTCGAACTCACTCCAGATCTTCTCATCGATACTCTCATCGAGAGCCGATAACGTATCCGTAAGCTGACCTTTCCTGCTCGCGCCGAGCACGGGATAGATACCCTTGCGGATACCCCACTTGATGGCGACGTCAACGGGCCTTAATGAGTTCTTATCACAGCACTCAAGGAAAGCATCTATCCTCTCCTTATTCTGCTGATAGAAATTAGCTGTCTTATCGTAGTTGATGGCATCCTTCTTATCCATGCGTGATCCTTCAGGAATGCCGTTCCTGTACTTTCCCGTAAGAAGGCCCTGGCACAAAGGAGAGAATCCCAATGTGCCGACGTTCTTCTCCTTGCAAAGATCGAATACGCCGTTCGTCTCCGCTTTCCTTACGGCAAATGAGTAGATAAACTGCTCGATGACAGGCTTCTCGAGCCCGAGCCTGTCACAGACCTCATGACATTCCTTCAAAGCCTCCAAAGGCCACTCGGAAGTTGCCCAGTATCTGATGCGTCCCGTGTTGATCAGGAAATTAAACGTGCGTACGATCTCCTCCATCGGAGTATCGGGATCGTATCTGTGAGCATAGTAGATATCAACATAATCAAGCTTCATTCGCTTCAGGGATTCCTCATTGGCCCAGAGAATGTGCTTACGTGATAATCCTCTGTGGTAAACGCTGTCGCCTATGGGCCACGAACCCTTCGTTGAGATTACATACTCATCCCTCGGATATCTCTTCAAAGACTCGGCAACGAGCTCCTCGGCCTTGCCCATGCCGTAGTTATTGGACACATCAAACGATCTGATACCTAATCCCCATGCCTCATCGATAAGAGCATCAGCATACGACCGGTCGAGAGATTCGGTCCCTATGGTAAGAGCTGAACCGAAGGTTACCTTCGTAAGCTTGAGACCGGAGTTACCCATTCTAACAAAATCCATGATCATGTCCCCTTGTTATCGGTTTTTGTATTCTTGCAAGGCTTATATTCGTAGATAAGTGATGTAGGTCTTCCCTTGACCTCGATCATGATCTGACCTATGTACTCCGCCATGACGCAGATCGCGATGAGAAGCACCTCAACGAGGATGCTTGCGAAGAACAGGACAAGCCAGGCGGATCTGAATGAATCCTCGGTTAAGATCATTCCCACGATCGAACCTATGAACAGAAGAAGGGGGATTATCTGAAGCAGCGCAATCCTTCTTAAAGGCTCTATCGAGATGCCCGTTATGCTGTCTAATGCATAAGGGATCATGGACTTAAGGTTATACTTGGTCTTTCCCGCATATCTTTTGTCCCTGTCATACTCGACGACATCCGTCTTCATCCCTATGAAAGGCACTTCAACGCGGAAAACGCTGTTGACCTCAGGAAGAGAGAGGATCATGTCGCAGGCTTTTCGAGAGAGGAGCCTGAAGTTGGCTGCGCTCTTCTCAAGCTTGACCTTGCCAGAGAGCGAGCCTAAGACCTTATAGTAGAAACCGGCACCCGCCTTCTTGAAAAGACCGTCATTACTTCTTCTTATGCGGCTTCCGGTAACGACGTCGGCACCATTCTCCCACTTGGTTATCATCTGCGGCAGAAGTGACGGCGGATCCTGAAGGTCCGCATCCATTACTATGACGGCATCACCCGTCGCAGAACGAAGGCCCGCGCTTACTGCGCCTTCAAGGCCGAAGTTTCTTGTAAGACAGACGATGGCGATGTTATCGGGATGAGCTTCATGCTGCTCGAGCATCTTGGCGTAGGTGCCGTCACGGGAGCCGTCGTTAACGAGTATTATCTCGAACTTATACTTGTCTGAAAGCGAATCCGCAACCTTGAGCATCTCCTCGCAATACACATTCACGAGAGACTCTTCGTTATACATAGGTGCGACTACAGATATTGTCTTCATTCTTAACCTACGGCTCCTTTATCATTTCGTTATCTTCTCGACGCTTAAGATGCTGTACTGCTGACGTCTGAAGATAAGTCTCATTATTATCTGAAGATGCTTGATGATGATGGTCAGTATCACGAATACACCCGTGAATACAACCGACAGGAACAGGATCGTTGATGTCCAGCCTTCGACGGGAGTGCTTACGGCGTAAGCTATGAAGGTGTATAGGACAGTCACCGCAAGTATCACGAACATCAAAACTGACATGAACTGTGACACGCGGTAGCCGAAGTCCGTGAACATGACAAGGGAGTCGATCGCAAGTTCTCTTTTGAACCTCTTCTCGCTAGAGGAAAGATGACTGCTGATCTTTGCAGTAGGCTCATACGTGATGCAGTCCGACTTAAGACCGCTGTACGAGTAAGCAACCTTCCTGTAAGGAACGCTCCTGCTCATCTGCGTGATGCGGTTGATCACCCTTCTGCTTAGGATTCTGAAAGACTCTGACCTTATCTTCTGTCTGTTGTTGGATGCGCTGTTATAAAGCTTGTAGAAAAGCTTGGAAGACAGCTTCGCGGGAGCACCTGAAGCCGCACTTACGATGTCGTAGCCCTCGAGCGCCCTTCTGTATACATTCATGATGGTCTCATCAGGGAAATCAAGAATGCAGTTATCGAACTCGAAGACGAAGTCGCCTATCGCAAGATCAGATCCCGCATTCATGGCGAGTTCGAGTCCGTGGAAGTAACTCATGTTTACGATGGATACACTGGTGTTGACGCCTTCCAAGGTCTTGCTTATATCGGCAATGATGTGACAGCTGTCGTCCGTGGAACCGTCGTTAACGCAGATGATCTCAGAGTTCTCGAAGTTAGTTGAGAATACATCAACCACCTTGCGCAGGAAGTCTCCTATCTGTTTCCCGGAATCATGCACATAGATGACAGCCGATACAAAATTCTTTTCCTTATTAAGCATTATTCAACACCTCATCCAAATCATACACCGTATTTATCTTTCCTGACAGCACCCCGATGAAAACAGGCTTGTCGTTATACTTCCTGATAACCGTTGGCCTCGAGTCATCGATCTCCGATGTCATCAGGATAGGCTTCATCGAGAACAGCGATGAATGATATGTAAATCCGTATTCTTCCTTAAGATACTTATGAGCAAGATTGGACATGTAAGGGAACGCCGTGTCGGGCTTGGCCGGGCAGTCGTTGCAGTTACCTAATCTTGCACGCGAGCAGTGCCCTTCACTTCTTTCCTGACAAGAGAAGACGGGAACGTCATCATAGCTTGTGGAATGAGGCGTGAACGTAACCGACGTAAGCGAGTGATACTCCGTCTTGCCAAAAGGCATTATCGAGAAGAAAGGTCCGTCCATTACGGTAAATCCGTACGGCTTTAACTTCTCATTGACATCACACAGGATGATCTCGCAAAGCTCATACTTGATCTTGAACTTCTCGTAACCTACCATGTCCAGGATCTGATTGGTTCCCGCGTAGGTTGCGTTGATGAGAAAGTCCGTGGAATACTTGCTGCCGTCACCCGTGCTAACCGCATACACATCACCCTCTTCGGCAATGCTTGTGATATCCGCGCCGAAGACGATCTTAACGTTACTTAACTCACCTATCTTCTCCATGAAGTAATCGCGGAGCATCGCGGCATCATATGTGTACTCTCTTGTAAGGAAAGCTCCGTCACACATCTTGCTGTTAAAGTAGCGGTCGGGATTTAACTCCTCGCAGTGTATTCCCGCAGCCTTGCAAAAATCCATGAACTGCTCTCCGTCAGTCCATGAGAACTGCTTTGAAGTCGCATATATCTTCTCGAATTCTTTATTGATGCAAAAGCCGTAGTCGCTTACAAAGCGCTCGAAGTAACCTGCAGACTTGGTAGCGGTAGATATCGATCTCGGATAGTGGTAACCCTGGTGAACACGGGCCTGATTAATATACGTAGCCCTTCGAAAAGGAGTGGGATCGCACTCCAAGACCAGAACACTCTCTTTACGCTTTCCACAGAAATAAGCGGAATAAATACCGTAGATACCGGCACCGATAATAATGCGATCAAATCTTTCCATCAACAACCAACTTCATAACAAATGTCATGAATGTAGTATATCAGTTATGGCTATGTTATTAAAGGATATCAGCCTCTTACGATACCGTAATCCTGGCAGATGCGTGAGAACTCTTCAGAGTGAGCAAAACCGTAGAATACGGACTCTCTTGAAGCACCGCCGTTAAGCATTCCTACCCAGTTTGCAAGACCCTGTGCATCAGGAGATCTGTCAAAGAACACATTGTAGAGCCTTGTTACAAACTCCTCATTAGAGTAATTGGCACTTGTAAACTCAGGGCTGAAGAAGAAGCCGTAAGCACAGTTGGTACCTGAGATCTGGCGGTTCGCAAGCTGGTTGGACCAGAAGTTCGCACCTGCCGTATCAGGTCTTCTGCCGAGGCACTTCCTGTAAAGTCTTCCAACAAACGCTCTGATCCTTGTGGATGCATCTACGTTTGTTACTGCATTAGCGGAACCCGTGTTGGTGATTCCGTATGAAGCGCAGTTATTCGAGAACTCAACTGATGAAAGGAAACCGTTGATGATGGTAAGTCTGTCTGTTCCCCTGCTCATTGCATCAAGGTTGTTGCGTCTTCCGCCATCGTCAGGAGCCCTGTTAAACAATCCTCTGTAAAGGACCTCAAGGAACTCGTAGTTATTCAGGTTTCTTCCGGTGAACTCGCTGCTTGTAAGGATCTCTCTTGCGACATCGGCTGCAGCGGTTCCGCTTGTCAATCTCTGTGCATAGTAAGAAAGCGCTCCGTCATCAACATGTCTTCCCAAAGCGTGAAGATAAAGATTGTCTACGAAGCCTGCCGTATTGGCAGATATGATAACTGCCGTACAGGTGTTAACGGGAGAATCAGAGTGGTTGTTGTCACCCTGTGCTCTGTAATAGATGGTGTAAACGCCTCCCGCATTAGCAGAAGGGATCGAGGTCCAGAATGTAACGCCGTCAAGCGAATACTGCATCGTACCGCCTGTTGCATATCCCGGCTGAACAAGATCGTGATAAGATCCGTCATCGTGGATGTTCTCGATCGGCTGAGGCGGAGTTACGACCGTTGCGGGCTCGCGGTTATCTGCGAGAACCGACATAGGAAGTGCCGTGATCAATAAGCCTACGCAAGTAATAGCTGTTATAAGTCTAGAACCCGTTTTCATACTATGAAACTCCTGTACTTGTTTACCGTTTTTTACCTATACCTTTTCATTATACCCCATAAAAGCGGATTATCATGCATGTTATAATCGCCTCATGAGCAGAAATCAAAAAGTCGGACTGATCCTCAACACCGCCATATCGGTCTTCATGATCATTGGTGTGCTTATCATGTTCACAAGAAAGCCTGACGATAACGCCATGCTAACGTCGGTCGGCATAGAGAACCTTAAGTACTATACCGTTCTAAGCAACATTTTCTGCGGTATAGTTGCGGTAATATATATTATTTTCGCGTTTTTTAAGAAAGAAACGGCTGTCCTTGCAGGTATCCCGACGCTTCTGTACGGGGGTTTCTTTCGTGCTCGGACTCATATTCAGAGCCATTAACAACAAGGCGGAACGTAAGGCCGATGGACGGATTTGATCTGTTTTGCCCCGGGCATCTTGTAATAATCGCCGCACTTCCCGCCGCAGCCATTTGCCTCGGCATCATCTGCAAGCGCATGTCGGAGACTGCATCTTGCGTATTTATCCGCACGCTGTCCGTGCTCGTGCTTCTTTGTGAGACTCTTCAGGACATACTTCTTACGCTCGAAGGCGGAAACATCCTTAACTACCTTCCCCTTCACCTTTGTAATCTCGGCATATTCGTTAACATGGCAGCATCCTTCGGATGCGGCAAAGTAAGGGCTTTCTTCTCCGAAGTATCACTAACGCTGATAGCTCCGGGAGCTTTATTTGCCGTCATAACTCCCGACTGGAACTACAGGCCTCTTCTATCCTGGCTGCCGCTCATGTGTTTCTTCACGCACATCCTCTTCGTAATAATACCGGTACTGATGTTGATAAGAGGCTACTGCAGACCTTCATTCAGGCACTTCCACTATGCATTTATATTCCTTATCGCAGCAGCGGTACCGATCTACATCCTCGACAAGGCGATCAACCGCAACTACATGTACCTGCTTTGGCCTGCATCGGACTCACCGCTTGAGTGGCTCGAATCATTCATGGGCAACCCGGGTTACCTTCTCGGAGTGCTCATCATGCTCGCGGTGATCCTTGCCGTCATCTACACTCTCCTGTGGCTCATCAGGCCCGGTCAAAATAGAGATACCATTTGAATTCTTGAGCTTTTTTATATACAATAACTCTCGCACAAGGCACGGAGATGTATCGAAGTGGTCATAACGGGGCGCACTCGAAATGCGTTAGCCCTCCGGGGCTCGAGAGTTCGAATCTCTCCATCTCCGCCAAATTTAATGAAGTTACCCCCATAATTTGGACCGAGAGGTTACAATTTATGGGGGTACTTTTATGCTCATCACACGAGAAACCAAATTGGCAATAGTAAAAAAACACCTGGAAGATGGTGTTACACTCAAAGAACTTTCTGAGGAATATGGCATTCATTCCTCGAACATTAAGTTTTATGTGGCACTGTACCGCAAGCACGGGGAAAGCGTCTTTACTAACGAGAGCGGTACAAAGACA
>JAGDCV010000046.1 GCA_017958365.1 Clostridiales bacterium | reverse complement strand
TCTCCGGAATCACATAATGTTATGGTTAAGTCCTCGTTGTGTCCATCCTGAGTAATGCCGACTCCGTTCTCATCGAAGATAGCCCACGATACATCAAGAGTCTCACCGTTACGCATGTTAAACAGATAACCGACAGCCTGAACATTCGGATCCTCCGTAGGTCCTACGATATGACCATCAAGCTCATAGATCTGAGACTGGGGAAGGAATACGGAAGCGATCTGAGGCTTAATGGAAGCTTCAGTACCGTTGAACCAGCCTACATAACTTGTCTGGTATCTGTAAGTCGCATCTCTGACAGGAAGTCCGTCGGGAGTTGACTGGTTATTCGTGCAGACATCATCCCAACGCAGATTTCCCGAAGGAGAATTCTGCAGGCTGTAGAATGCGGAGACGACTCTTGCCGAATAGTAAGCTCTGTCAACTCCGTATGTGGCACTTATGTCCAACTCAACAGTGATCGTACCCTGGAAGATAGACGGGTCATAGAAATAAGTTGCCAGGAAATCATAAAGTTCCTGACTCTCTATGGAACTCGATCCGGGGTTATATGTAAGGGACAATGTTCTGTTAACGGATTCGTTTGATGTATCAAGAGCAAGCGTATTGATCTGTGAGATCAGCAGATTACCGTCGTTATCCCTGAGTCCGCAGATCCAGCTGTCGATCGTTCCGCCCGATACCTTCTGAGACAAAGCGGTCTGCGCGGTCTGATAAACCGTGATCGCATGCTCGGTATTCGTATCGAATCTTGATTTCCTGATATATCCGACTGCACTTGCCACACCAATGGCAGCAAGGATCGCAAGGATGGTGAGAACAACGATGAGCTCAACCAAAGTGAAGCCGCGGCGTCCGCGTCCTTTTATGGTTGCCGGAACTTTTGTATTGTTCCTAACTAGCATCTTCTTCTCCCCCTTATATAGACGCGCAGACAATACTGCACAGTAAACCATACTAGCCTATATTAATTAAAATATAGACGCGGGAAGAACCGGTGTCAAATAAACTTCCTGTTAAAAAGATTACTAATCTGTTACGCGTTCATATCGTCATCGGCCGAATCTACGGGCTTTGCATCGATTACCTCGATGCCTTTCCCGGGCTTTAAAGCCGGCAGGTTCCAGAAGCCTCCGATAGCCTCGATGACCATCGTGATACCGATGAGGATCATCGCCGTATTAACAGCGGAGAACGGATTGATGATTATGATCACGCCGAGAAGCAGTGCCGCGACGCCCACCAGAAGAGATATCCACCAAAGACCGCGGACATGCCTGATGATAAAGATCGACTGGAAGATATGATCCAGACCGACGATCAGTATCGCGATACCGAAGATGATGTTGAAAAAATTAAGAAGCGTGTCGGGCTTGATCAGCAGGAATACGCCAAGCGCCGTCAAAAGCACTCCCGTAACAGCCGCAGATACATCCACAAAACTCTTTCTGCTTCCGATAAAGAACAGTATCAGTTCGAATGCACCGAATACGGCAATGGCGATCGCAACGACTCTCGCAAGAACTCTTGCCGCCTCGCCCGGCCAGACGATGAATGCCACTCCGACGAGAAGAAGCAAAATGCTCGTGATTATCATGTTATTGCGTATGGATTTAATTCTGTCGGGATTCATCTGATACCTCCTGTATGCGTTCTATTATAACAAATCGTCACTTGTATCAATCGTAACTCGTTTTGTATGATTATAAAAAATCTACCGGGAGGCCGCCCATGATCATCAAAAGCGACGGAATAGACCTGAACGCGATACTCGTTAAACCCGACAACAAGGATAAATGTCCCATATGCATCATAGTCCACGGTTTCACCGGCAACTGTGAAGAAGCTCACCTTACCGCCGTCGCAGACACAATGCATAAACTCGGCATCGCGACATTAAGAGTCGACATGTACGGCCACGGTAAAAGCGGCGGATCATTCGAGCATCACAATCTTTATAAGTGGCTCAACAACGGTCTCGACATCATCGACTATGCGCGTGACCTCGACTTCGTAACCGACATCTACCTGTGCGGTCACTCACAGGGCGGACTTACAGTCATGCTGCTTGCAGCAATGGAGAGGGACACTGTCAAAGCTTTGCTTCCCCTGTCACCTGCAACCGTCATACCGGAAGGCGCACGTAAAGGCAATCTTCTCGGCATCGACTTCGACCCCGATGATCTCCCAGAATTCCTCCCCGTGTGGGACGACAGAAAACTTGATAACAACTACATCAGAGTCGCTCAGACGATTGATGTTGATAAGGCAATCGAAGCATATAAGGGCAAGACCTTTATCGCGATCGGAAGTGCTGATGCAACCGTGAACTACCGCGATGCCGAAGCCGTCGCAGCAAAGTATGACGACTGCAAATTCGTTCTCATCCCGGACGACACACACTGCTTCGACTTCCACGTCGACGAGATGGCCTCCGCAGTCGAAGAATTCATGCGCTCCATCATCTGAGTTCTTGTATCAATTTGTCGTTTTTCATGTTTTGATACAAGATTTTCTGCTGATTTCAGTATCAAAAAAGGAATAATGTCTTTTTGATACAAGATTTTGTGTGCAACCTTGTATCAAATTGCCAAAACACTGTTTTTGATACTGAAAAACCCCGTATTTCTTGTATCAATTTCCTGTTTTCGCAGGTTTGATACAAGATCCGCGCACGGAGGAGTAACCCCGACGCACGGAGGAGGAAACCCGCGCATTGAAGAACAAACTTGCGGCGTGTGGTACACTCTATCTCAGCAAAAATAAGGATGCTGATTACTACAGAAATGCTCGAACTCATTAAGAAAAATCCGGTACTGGTTCTGTCCGGGATACTTGCGCTCATATCGTGCTTTGTCATCCGCCCCGACGCGGAATACTTAAGCTACGTCAATGTAAGAGTGCTTGCGATACTTATGAGTCTGATGCTCGTGGTCGCGGTGCTTCTGAGGATCGGCACGTTCGATTACCTGACCAATAAACTGCTCGGTAAACTTCACACATCAAGAGCGATAAGTCTCCTGCTGACAGCCCTTTCATTCACGCTTGCGATGCTTCTTACAAACGACGTAACGCTCGTGACACTGGTGCCGTTCGCGATCGCAGTCCTTAAGAACTTCAACGACAGGAAAAGCCTCATGTACACGCTGATCCTCATGACTGTCGCAGCGAACCTGGGAAGCATGCTTACCCCGATCGGCAACCCGCAGAATCTCTACCTTTACAGCCACTATAAGTTCGCGCTATCGGGCTTCATCAAGCTGATGCTTCCATATAGTGCACTCTCGCTCGCGCTCATAATCATAGCTGTCTTCATCCTTTGCAAGAACACGAATTCGGACCCGCGCGAAAATAAGACATCCCCCGTCCCGGACAGGACAAAACTTATCATCTGCATCGCGCTCTTCGTGCTCTGCGTTCTCGCAGTTGCGGATGTCATCAACTGGATCCTGATGTTCTTCATGACAACGGCGGTCACGTTCCTCATGGACAAGAAAGCGTTCAAATACGTCGACTATAATCTGCTTGTTACCTTCGTGTTTTTCTTCATTCTGACAGGCAATCTCGGCCGCATTGACGCGGTCTATAACACACTCTCGAAGATAGTCGAGACGTCGCCCGTCATCGCAGCGGTCATCTCTTCGCAGATCATAAGCAACGTGCCTGCCGCGATGCTTCTTTCCGCTTTCACAAATAGCGGCGAAGCACTTGTCATCGGCACGAACTTAGGCGGATTGGGAACCCTCATCGCAAGCATGGCAAGCCTTATCACATACCGCTTCTACACTTCAATGCCGAATGAAGAAAACCGGAAGGGTATGGGCTACCTTCCGGCTTTCACGATAGTTAATATTGTATTCCTGGCGGCTCTTCTGGCCTTCCGGTTTCTTATCAGATGATCTTCAAAAGTTCGTCTCTGACACTGTCTAATCTTGCATCTGAAATACCAAAATCCATCTGCTTATAAGTCCATGCGCTTCTGCCGATCCCGAACTTGTCGAATGCGCCGCACATCAGCTTATACCACTTGACCGTATCCTCGGGACCGACCATGTCGATGACTCCGTACTCGCCGCAGTAAAGGGCAACGTTACGCTCCGTCGCTACTTCAACTGCCTTGCTTACAAGCTTCTCAAAGTATGCGCTTCCCATTACATCCTGTTCGTCAAAACCGGCGATGTCGGGCGTGTACTGCTCGATATTCTCTGTGCTGAACTTGTTGTAATCAGCATATGTTGACTCCAAAGGCATGCGGAAAGATGTATTCATTCCGTCAACCCACGGAGCACCCTGATGCGTGAATACCAAAGGTTCGTAGCAGTGGAAGTTATAAACAACATTCTCATCGTAAGGCAGCGCAAGATCAGGCATTGCATCGATGGAGTTGTTCCAGTATCCGCCAAGCAGGATCTTAACTTCAGGACAAAGCGCGTGGATCCTCTTGATGCACTCGGTTGAGATGCGGTTCCATCTGTCGCTGTAGGTCTCAGACGTTACTTCATTAAGAAGCTCGAAGATAACGCGGCTGTGGAACTTGCCATACCTTCTCGTGAACTCTTCCCACAAAGCATAGAAGCGCTCCTGATACTTCTCGCTGTCGAAGAAACCGTCTTCTCCCTCGCCCTTGTCAAAGCTGTATCCGTAAGTCTTGTGAAGGTCGAGGACCATGTTAAGTCCGTACTTCCCGCACCACTCGATAGCCTTGTCGATATAGGCAAAACCCGATTCCTTATAGTTGCCTTCATCATCCTCAACCAGGTTGTAATCAACGGGAACACGGACATGATCGAGTCCCCATTCCGATATCGTCTTGA
Organism: Clostridiales bacterium; assembly: GCA_017958365.1. Taxonomy (GTDB): domain Bacteria; phylum Bacillota; class Clostridia; order Saccharofermentanales; family Saccharofermentanaceae; genus Saccharofermentans. The sequence continues at coordinate 15,411 of JAGDCV010000046.1, read as the reverse complement.
TATCACTCTCGACGATAAATGTATCGTATCTTTCCTTCGTATGGTTGCACTGTGACAGCCAGCCTCCGAGATTAACCCCATGCATGTAACCTTCAAGTTTCTTCATAAATACCTCCAGACCCCCCGTTAATATCTAACCTATCTTAACAAGCAGACGTTACCGGATATATCGTTTTGGTGATAATTATGTTGTTTTGCTGACTAACTCGAGAACTTCGTTAAGGGACGGCAGAACGATGTCCGCAGTCGCACGGAGCTCATCATCGGGCGGGATCAGGTCGGGAACCATGATCGTGTACAAACCTGCCGCTTTTGCCGATTTAACACCGTTAAACGAGTCCTCGATGCCCATGCTTCGGGCACTGTCGGCTCCGAGCCTCTTAAGCGCCTCAAGCCAGATATCGGGTGCCGGTTTGCTGTTTTTGACCATGTCGCCGCACACTATCTCATCGAAATACCCGAACAGCCCCGCGCCCTTGATCTCCCTTAACACGGACGGGCTCGAAGTTGAGGATGCGATGGCAGTCTTGATGCCGTTCTCGCGAAGGTAGGTAAGAAGCTCGATGACGCCGGGCTTGATCGCGACCTCGCCGCGCTCGAACATCTGTTGGACGAGCGCCCGTCTCTTCGCGGCAAGCTCCTCATAAGGGAACTTGTCCCCGTACATCTCATACCAGAGCTTCCTTGTTGCCTCGGCGTTGATGCCGAGCGCTCTTCTGCAGTGCTCCTCGATATCGGGGACGCCTTCCTGCTGTGCCACGATCTTCCAGCACTCGATGACCGCCCTTTCGGAGTCGAAGATGACTCCGTCCATGTCAAATATAACTGCCTCGGGGCTTAACATTGTTACTTTGCTCCTAAGATCTTGCGGGCGTTCTCCACGCGCTCCTTTGAAGGAGTCTTGATGCCCTCAAGCTCATACGGGATGCCGAGTGTCTCCCACTTATGCACGCCGAGCGTGTGGTAAGGCAGGACCTCAACGCGCTCCACGGTCTTCAACGTCTTAATGAAATCTGCAAGTTTAATGAGATACTCGTCCTTGTCATTACGCTCAGGCACAAGCACGTGGCGGATCCACATCTTTACACCGAGGTCTGACATCTCGCGTGCCATATCAAGGATGTTGTCTATGGGCTGCTTGGTAAGCTCCTTGTGTCCGTCGGGATCGATGTGCTTGATATCAAGCATTACAAGGTCCGTGACCTTCATGAGTTCAAGGAACTTATCGTGCCACTCCGGATTGGTGTTATAAGGGTTTCCCGAGGTATCGAGGCACGTGTTGATGCCCTTTGCCTTAGCCTTGGTAAACAGCTCAAGAAGAAAATCTATCTGCATCAAAGGCTCGCCGCCTGAGACCGTAATGCCGCCCAGAGGTCCCCAGTAGCTTTTGTATCTTAAAGCCTTCTCAAGAAGCTCGTCCGCTCCCATAAGCTGACCGTCAGTCATCTTCCATGTGTCGGGGTTGTGGCAGAACTGGCACCTCATGGCGCACCCAGCGAAAAATATAATGTACCTTACTCCGGGGCCGTCAGCCGAACCGAAACTCTCAGTTGAGTGGATATATCCCTGTGCCATATTTGTTCCTCTTCATTATTTTTCTTATAACTATACCATAATGACGCGGGGTTCCTGTGTTATTATGTGTTGGATATGAGCGGACAAACAGACAACAATTCAGCGGGTACAACAAGAAGAACCGACACGGTGCTCCGCCGTAAGATGATACAGTATCTTATTCCGGCGATGCTGACGACGGCTGCTTTCTCGTTAAGCGAATTCGTCGACAGCATGATACTCGCGAACATACTAAACAGTGATGCGATGGCGATAATCCAGTTGGGATCGCCCGTCATCCTCATCTGCGCCACGGCTTATATCCTGATAGGAAACGGAGGCTCGACTCTCTACTCGATCTGCTTAGGCGAGCGAGACATAGAGAAGGCGGGCGGCTACTTCGGCGTATCCGTCGCAAGCTCCGCGATAATCGGTCTTATCCTGACCATCATAGGATTTACCTTCTTCGAACCATTAAGCCATGTCATGTGTAAGGACCCCGAATTATACGATGACTTCGTTACATTCTTCAGGGCACTTTTGTGGTCTGTTCCATTCCTCATAATCATCATGTCCACCGTATGTTTCCTCGCGCCTGCGGGCGCTCCGCAGCTCGCGACTGTCGTTAACGTTGTCGCGAACGTGGTCAACATCGCGATGGATTACGTTTATATCCGCTTCTTCGGCATGGGCGTTGAAGGTGCGGCATATGCGACTTTGACAGGTTACCTTGTGGGCGGAGTCATACTTATCTTCGCGCTGTTTGGCAAGAAAGCCGATATCAAGCGAAGGAAGCTTACGCGCGAAGACATATCGCTTTTCCCCAATATAGTTAAGACCGGAAGTTCATTCTCGGCAACGCAGTTAGGCTATGCGATCAAGATCGCTTTTTGTAACTCGATCGCGGCTTTTCATGCGGGGGCAGCCGGCGTCGTCGGCTTCTCGCTTTGTATCCAGAGCTTATCCATCGTCTCCATCTTCCTTGCAGCCGTAATTGAATCCGCATCCCCGATCCTCGGCATGCTTCACGGACAGAAGGACTACCTCGGAGAGAAGATGGTGTTAAGAAGAGCACTCATACTGCAGGGTGTCCTCTCGGTCCTGTGTACCGGTTTCTTCAACCTTTTCGCTGATGTCTTCGCATCGTTCTACGACATCACGGATGGCGAGAGACTCATGGTCGCAGTAACGGCTCTGAGCATATTCAGTCTTATCTACCTCGTGCGCGGCTTCTACATCGTGTTCATGAAGTATCTTCAGATCATCGGCCTTAAGCTCTATGCGCTTCTCATAAGCGTCGCTGACGGCTTCGTGATCATCATTCCGCTTAGCATGATCATGAGCAGAAGCATGGGCATCAAAGGCCTGTGGTGGTCATTCCCGATCAACACGGGAGTTGTATTTGCCGCATGCATGATCGCGAACATTATCATCACATCGCGCCACAAGGATAAGTACACCGGGCTCCTTCTCGACTTGAAACCCGGTAATGAGAAAGTCCTGCTCGACGTTACCATCATGAGAAGCGATGACCACGATATCTCCACGTTAAGCGAGCGCTTCCAGCGCATCTGCGAAGAGAACGGCATGGAGAAGATGAAGGCCGTGCACGCTTCGCTTCTTCTTGAGGAGATGACGGTCTACCTTAAAGACCACATCAAGAAAGACGGTTACGTCGACATCCTCGTTAAGGGACACGACGATTACATAAGCCTCGACTTCAGAAGCACGGGCGCTTCCATAGACCCCAACGATAAGTCGGAGAATGACTTCAGGGAGAACATCAAGCTCCTTAAAGGTCTTGCCCGCGAGATCACATGCAACTACGTCATGGGCATGAATAACATCTCCGTCGAGTTCGACGCGTCAGGTGCCGCTTAAGATTTCTTTCCTGCCTCCGAGATAGCCTTAACATACGCCTCGAGGTTCGGGTAGAAGTGCTCTCTTCCGACCTGCTCCTGGAAGCCTATCTTCTCGAGATCCGCGTCAATAAACTCGTTCACGCCTACGAAGCAGAAATCCGCACCGCGCTCCTTAATGTAGTTTATCGCCTCCACGAATTCAGTCTCAGCCGACAGGTCGACCGACACAACACCTCGAAAAGACAATATATAAACATCATAAGTCTTCTCACACTTCTCGATGGCTTTCTTAAGTTCCTTGCCGTTAGCAAAGAAGTAAGCTCCGACGCTGTAGACGATTGCTGCATTGATGTTATCAAGGAGAGTCTCTTCCTCGAGCGTAACGCGAACCTTGGCAAGCATGTTGATCGTCATGATCATGGAAAGTGCAACGCCGATCACGATCGCATAAGTTAAGTCGAGAGCAACAGTTGCGACCATCGTTACGAAGAACAGGACGATTGCATCCATGAGCTTATGCTTGAAGTAGGATGAGATCGTGGGAAGATCGTTCATCCTGTAAGCGGTAACGAGAAGGACGCCCGCAAGTGCGCTGTACGGTACCATCGCGATGACGGGTGAGAGTATGAACATGCATGCTACGAGGAACAAGGACTGGAACACGGATGTAAGTCTTGTTCTGCAGCCGCTCTTGATGGCAACAGATGTTCTTGCGATGGCTGCGGTTGAAGGAACGCCGCCTGCAAAAGGAACTACCATGTTGGCAACACCCTGGGCGATGAGCTCGACATTCGAGTCAAACTTCTCCTTCTTCATCTGTGCAGCGCACGTACCGCAAAGAAGGCTCTCGATCATGCCGAGAAGCGCGATCGTAACTGCATACTCAAGGACACTTTGAAGCATCTTCGCATCGACTGCGGTCATGTTTAAGTATTCGCTGTTGATGATGGATCTCGGGATGTTTCCTATCGTGGGAACGTCGATGTTAAAGATCTTAACTACGGCTGTCGCGATTATTATCGCGGCAAGCGAACCCGGGAAATAACGGTTGAGCTTCTTGGGGTACAAAGCCATGACGACGATGACGCCCAAAGTAAGGAGCATGATCGTAAGATCCACTTCCTTAATGTTATGTGCGAAGTCGAGAAGTTTATCGACCGCCGATTCACCCGACGCACTCGCGCCTGTCGCATTCTTGAACTGACCTATCGCGATGACAAGTGCGATACCCGAAGTAAATCCGGTGATGACCGGTTTGGGAATAAACTGCACGAGTTTACCGAATTTAAGAAGACCCGCGACAAGCAGTATGAGACCTGACAGGAACGTTGACAGGAACATGCCCTGAAGGCCGTACTGGCCCGAGACTATCGTTCCGAGGATTACCGCCATCGCACCCGTGGGACCTGAGATCTGGAACGATCCGCCGCCCAGAAGTCCGCTTATTATTCCCGCGATTATCGCCGTGATGAGTCCGCCCGCGATACCGATCGCGGCATGCTCTGCGTCAACGCTCGCGGCACCGAATGCGAGTGCCAGCGGAAGCGCCACGGCACCGACGGTTATGCCTGCCGTTACGTCATTAAGGAAATAACTCTTGTTATATCCTTTGAACTCGTTTCTGAATATCTTCGCGTAGTGTGCGAAGAAAGGTCTTTTCTGCTTATGTGTGTGTATCGACATGTCCTTTTCCTTGTTCATAGTTAAAGGCCGTGCAATGCGCGGCCCCTAACTTAAGTCTTATCTTAAATCTTCAGGAAATGAAGATCAAAGCCTATCGTGGCAGGTTCTTGAGATAACGTCGTCCTGCTGCTCCTTTGTAAGGTCGATGAACTTAACAGCATATCCGGATACACGGATAGTGAAGTTAGCATACTCTTCCTTCTCAGGATGAGCCTGAGCATCGAGGAGCTTCTCAACACCGAATACGTTTACGTTCAGGTGGTGAGCACCCTGTGAGAAGTAACCGTCGAGAACGTTAACGAGGTTATTCTTCTGATCCTCTTCACTGTTACCCAAAGCTGCAGGGTTGATCGTCTGAGTATTGGAGATACCGTCGAGCGACCAGATGTAAGGGATCTTAGCAACAGAGTTCAAAGAAGCGATGAGACCGTTCTTCTCTGCGCCGTATGCAGGGTTTGCACCGGGAGACAGAGGCTCACCGGACTTACGGCCGTCAGGAAGTGTACCTGTCTTCTTACCATAAACAACGTTGGATGTGATGGTAAGGATAGATGTTGTAGGCTCAGCATTTCTGTATGTGTGATGCTTTCTAACCTTTGTCATGTATGTGTCGAGGAGCCATACAGCGATGTCGTCAGCTCTGTCATCGTCATTACCGTATCTCGGGAAGTCACCCTCGATCTCGAAGCCTGTAGCGATGCCGTCTGCATTTCTGATAGCCTTAACCTTTGCATACTTGATAGCTGCAAGAGAGTCAACTACGTGTGAGAAGCCTGCGATACCCGTAGCGAATGTTCTTCTTACGTTTGTATCGATGAGAGCCATCTCAGCTGCCTCATAGTAGTACTTGTCATGCATGTACTGGATGAGGTTCAGGCAGTTTACATAGAGGCTTACGAGCCAATCCATCATTACGTCGAACTTGGCGATGACTTCATCGTAGTCGAGGTACTCAGATGTGATAGGAGCATAAGCAGGTGCAACCTGTACTCTCTTAGGATCCGTCTCGAGCTCGTCCTTACCGCCGTTGATAGCGTAGAGCAAGCACTTAGCGAGGTTAGCTCTTGCACCGAAGAACTGCATCACCTTACCTGTCTGTGTAGCTGATACGCAGCAGCAGATGGAGTAGTCGTCACCCCATACAGGTCTCATTACGTCATCGTTCTCGTACTGTACGGAAGATGTTGTGATGGAGATGTGTGCAGCATACTGTCTGAAGTTGTCAGGCAGTCTCTTGGAGTAAAGAACCGTGAGGTTCGGCTCAGGTGAAGGACCCATGTTCTCCAATGTGTGGAGGAAACGGTAGTCGTTCTTTGTAACCTGTGAACGTCCGTCAGAACCCAAACCTGCAACTTCGAGTGTTGCCCATACCGGGTCACCGGAGAACAACTCGTTGTAGGACTGGATACGAGCGAACTTAACCATACGGAGCTTCATAACGAGGTGATCGATGAGCTCCTGAGCCTCGGACTCTGTGAGAGTTCCCTTCTCGAGATCTCTCTGGATATATATATCAAGGAAAGTAGAAACACGACCAACGGACATAGCAGCACCATTCTGTGTCTTGATAGCTGCGAGATATCCGAAATACAACCACTGAACAGCTTCCTTAGCAGTCTGGGCAGGCTTGGAGATATCGAAGCCGTAAGCTGCTGCCATCTCCTTCATCTGTGTCAGAGCCTTGATCTGCTTAGCGATCTCTTCTCTCTGACGGATAACGTCGTCGAGCATGTTGCCGTTACCGCAGTTAGCGAGATCCTTCTTCTTGGAAGCGATAAGGAAGTCGATACCGTAAAGAGCAACTCTTCTGTAGTCACCAACGATTCTTCCACGTCCGTATGTGTCAGGGAGACCTGTCAGGATGTGTGAGTGACGTGCTGCCTTGATCTCAGGTGTGTAAACTGAGAAAACAGCATCGGAATGTGTTGTGTGATAGTCAGTGAAGATCTTGTGGAGTTCCTTGGAAGGCTCATAGCCGTACATCTGGCATGACTGCTCAGCCATCTTGATTCCGCCGAAAGGCATGAATGCTCTCTTCAAAGGCTTGTCTGTCTGAAGACCTACTACCTTCTCGAGATCCTTCATGGAATCATCCATGTAAGCTGCGCCGTAAGCGAGGATATCGGAAACAACATCTGTCTCCATATCGAGTACGCCGCCCTTGGCTCTCTCTTCCTTCTGTAATTCCTTGAGCTTGCCCCAGAGCTTATCTGTAGCTTCTGTGGGACCTGCAAGGAAAGACTCATCTCCGTCATAGGGTGTGTAGTTATTCTGAATGAAGTCTCTTACATTGACTTCTTCTTTCCATAATCTACCGGAAAAACCTTCCCACTGGTCGTAATTTTTCATGGCTACTATTTCCTTTCTGATTTAATAAGACTTTTAGCGTACAGTTAATATAGCAAAATGAAAATCATTTTACAAGCCTAATTTATAATCATTCTAAAAAATGACGATAAAATTTTACACTTTTTGATGTAGGTAAAAAATGGATAAAAAACCTTTTCGAAAAGGGGAAGCCGCGGCAGGATATCAGCCCGTGATACCGGGGTCCTGAGGCTGTGTTTCCTCGACGGGAGCGGTATGGATGGGGCAGGTGCTGTCCTGTGAAGGCGTAAGATACGAGCCCACCACGAACAGGTCGGTAACGGTGGTTCCGGCCTCACGGCAGAAATCTGTAGCGTAGTAACCCGATGCGCACACCTCCATCTCAACGACGGTGTCGGGACGGTTGAAGGTCGCAGCCGGAAGGTTCTCGTGGATCTTGCTCATGACGTAATACCAGATCCTGTTCGCGTTCGGCTTATCGACACGCGGGATAAGGGTCTGTCTCAATCTGTTGTCGTAACCATACCAGACGGCGCCGCAGTAGTAAGGGGTGTAGCCGCAGAACCACTTATCAAGGTTCGCGTCCGTAGTACCCGTCTTACCTGCCGTCGAGATGAACTCTCCGTTGGCATTCTGGATGACGGATACTGAACCCGTTGCAGTACCGTTCGTGATAACGTCCTCGAGTATGTCGCTCATTATGTACGCGGTCTCCGCAGAGTAAACACGGTGGCTCTGAGGATTGCATGTAAGGATGACGTTATCGTCGCTGTCTAATACCTGCGTGTAAGCATAAGGTTCGGTGTAGGTACCGCCCGAAGCGAGCGTGTTAAAGGCACCGCACATCTGCAAAGGAGTGATACCGGTCGTGAACGAACCCAGAGCCTGTGCGGGATATGCACCCTCGGCGGTCATGTCGATGCCCTGCTGCTGCAGGAACCAAAGTGCCGTGTCGCCTCCGACGTCATACCAGACACGCACCGCGATCGTATTCTTTGACAGCGCGACGGCACGCCTTATCGTGAGCGGGCCCGCATATGCACGGTCCGCGTTCAGAGGCCATGCGGCCGCAGGATTATTCGGGTCAAGATGACACTCCTCGTCGACGTATACCATCGACGGAACTATGAGGCCGAGCTCCAAAGCCGGCGCGTAATCTATGATAGGTTTTATGGACGAACCCGTCGACCTGTACGCCTGCGTCGCTCGGTTGAGGACCATGTTGCCGGGTTTACGCCCGTAGCCTCCCTGCATGCCCGCGATGGCGCCGGTCTGAACATTGATGACGACCATGCCCGCCTGTGGTTTCTCCGGCAGGTCGACAAGCAGCGTCGGGTCTTGCTGGAACAGATCCCTCGTCGTGAACGCTTCATCGAGTGCCGCCTGAACGTTAGGCTCGAGTGTCGTATAGATCTGGTAACCTCTGTTGTAAACGATGGTGGTCGCAAGATCGACGGAGATGCCTCTTGCCTCCGCAACGTCATTTACTACCTCCGAGATCGCATACTCTGCAAAGTAGGAATTGATATCGTTTGTAGTCTCCGCCTCGCCCGTCCTGAACAGAAGCTCGGTGTTAAGCGCGGCCTGGTACTCTTCCTCGGTAATGTAACCGAGCTCGTACATCTTGGAAAGAACGATACGCATACGCCTTAGCGCATTACGTCTTCCGGACTCTCTTAAAGGATTGTAATAAGAAGGGCTCTTCGGCAGACCTGCAAGGAAAGCGCACTCTGCAAGATTAAGCTCGGAAGCATTCTTTCCGAAATAATTCTGTGCTGCAGCCTGAACGCCGACGTAGTTGTTGCCCATGGGTGCGAGGTTAAGGTAAAGCTCCATGATCTCGTCCTTGGACAATTCCTGCTCGAGGTTCATTGCCGCGAACCACTCCTGGATCTTACGGGACGTGGAGTGCTGGTCATTACCCGAGATGAGCTTTACGGTCTGCTGCGTGATGGTGGAACCGCCGTAAGTTGCGGTACCGCCGTTACCGAGAGCGGAGAGAACCGCGCTTCCGATTCTTCTGATGTCGATACCGGAGTGCTCGTAGAATCGCTCGTCCTCGATGCTGATGACGGCTTCCTCAAGATATGTGTTACGGACTTCACTTATGGGGACATAGACCCTGTCAACGTTCTCGTTACCCGTGAGCTTCGCGATGACGTTGCCCTCACTGTCGTAAACAAATGACGTCTGTATCTCATCCGTCTGTGTGATGTCAGCGATGGAAAGCGGCTTGGTCATGGACACGTAGCCCAGGAGCATGCCTGCGCCAAAACCTCCGAAGAGGAATGCGAAGCAAAGCGCGGCTACCGTGCAGAACTTGAATACTTCACTTGCGAAGGAGATGATCTCATGCTGAAGGCTTCTGTTAAAGCCGGAGATCGTGGGCTTACCTTTAAGGACTCTTCGAAGCTCGTCAGCAAGGGCGCTGTTCTCGGGAGCAACGGGCGCACTGTTACGGACCTGCCCTCTGTGAGCAGAGCCGCCGGAGTTCTGATTGTAATTCGAACCGTATCCGGAGTTGTTATAGTAGTTGCCGTTTCTGTCCTGTCCGGAACCCCTCATCAGGTTCTCCTTCCTTTTAATTCATATTATTCTACCATTTAATTATTACAATCACATATCTTGTGAGGTATGCAGCGGTTTGTCTTCCGTGTTACAATTGCCGTATGGCTTTGAAGGAAAGAGTAACTATTACGGCTCTCACCAACGAAGGCTTGGGCGTTGCGGATCTTAAGTCAGGAAAGAAGGTCTTCGTCCCTGCCGTTTTGCCGGGTGAGGTCTGCGATATAGAGATAGTATCAGAGGGTTCAAGTTACGACGAAGGCATATGCACCGATCTCGTGACCCCTTCTCCGGACAGGATCTTAAGCTACGGAAACTTTGTTCCCGGAGCAGATCTTGCCCATCTTTCGTATGAAGCAAGCCTGAACTATAAGGAAGACAAGGTCCGTAACTGTCTTCTGCGCATAGGTCATATCCCTGAGGATGATATCGATGCTGCGATGAAGCCCATCGTGCGTTGCGACTCTCCCCTTAACTACAGAAACCACATGCAGTACCGCCTCGTCGGAGGCAAGCTGTGCCTTATAAACAACATCACCAAGATGGCAGAGAATCCCGGCAACCCGATCCTCGAATACGAGATCTTCACGAAGATAAGAGAGGCTGTCGAGTCGATATTCCTTAACAACCCCGCGAATCTGTTCGAGGAAGTCGTCATGAGAGGCTCCGTCAGGACGCGTGACATTCTTATCGAGTTCGTATCAGGACTTAACGCTTCGCACAGGACTATCTTCGATAACGTAAGAAGATATGCGGATGGAACAAAACTTTTCTATAACATCTCGACGGCGTGCCAGCAGGCAGGTTTCCGCTTATCCGGCGTGACGCTTCGCATGAGCACGACTGACGAGGACAAGCGCACAAGAAGCGGCGCGAGGGTCTTACTTTACGGCAACGATTACTATGAGGAGATCTTACTGTCTCATAAGTTCAGGATCCACGCCGGAGCTTTCTTCCAGGTCAACATCCCTCAGGCAGAACTTCTCTATCTTGCGGCTCACGAGTTTACAAAGGATGCCGCTTCGATCCTCGATCTTTACTGCGGAACGGGCTCCATCGGTCTGTCCATCCTCCGCCCGGGTCAAAAGCTCACGGGTATCGAGACGGTTCCCGAAGCCATCCGCGCTGCAAAGGAGAATGCTCTCCTTAACGGAATCTCGAATGCAACTTTCCTTATCAAAGCGGCTGAGAAGACAGACTTCTCACTTTTGACATTGCCCGATCCGATGGCGGTTGTTGTGGATCCGCCGCGCAAAGGTCTCGCGCCCATGCTCGTTAAAAAGCTCATCGAGCAGCAGCCCTACAAGATCTGCTATATCTCATGTGATCCCGCGACTCTCGCACGCGACCTTAAGTTGTTGCTTGATTCAGGTCTTTATAAACTTACTTCCGTCCGCCCCTATGATATGTTCCCCTGGACACATCACATAGAGACGGTGGTTCTTCTCACCAAGGTTTGATATCATATCTGGTGGATGTGGTATACAAGGTTTGTCCCGTTGAAGTAACAGAAGTAGATCATGACTGTCTTAAAGTTGTCGCTGTTAAACTGACTGCAGGTATACCAGGGTCCTTCCCCGATCTGATCAGGTTCGATGTACAGGAACTCATCTGATGCGGGACCATCACTTTCTTCCCATTCATACTCGTCCCAGAGTCTTTGTGCCTCGTCTTCCGTCAGATAAACGACCCCTCTGTATCCTTTCTCCGTAGGACCGATCGAACGACCTCCGAAGTCATCGTAATACTCTTCATATATCGTATGATCGTAGTCCTGAACGGCCTTCATGTATTTTTCCATTACGAAGTCATTCTCATACAGGTTGATAATCTGCTGAGGTTCATCGCTGAAGGGGTTCACATCCCTTCTAATACAGGATGTCATCAACATACAGGATATGGTCAACGATGCGGTCAATAAACAACTTATAAATCTTCTTCTCATATAATCTCCCTCTCTGACTCATTTACTTAAGTCACATAAAGTGTAACATATTCCCCCGTCTTGTCCCCAAATGCAAAAACACTCATTATTGCCGAGATTAGACTTTGCAAAGGCGATATGATAAATGGAGCTTTAGACTTTATCGAAGGATCTTATGTTACAGATATCTTTTTTGGCAGGCGCTCTGATACTTACGGCGATATGGATCGTCATTCGAGTCGGAATATCATACAAAAAAGGCAAGGTCGACAGGAACCGCGAGATAGTACTCCTCTTTATGTACTTTAGCCTGGTTCCTCTCGTCAATTTCTTCACGCTTGATACGGAAAGCGATTTCATAGTCAGGATCATCAATCACATAAGTCTGTTCATCCCGATGGGCTTCGTATTCCCGCTTATCCATAAGAACCTCGCGACATTCCCGAGAGTCGTTGCAACGGGAGCCGGCATATCCATCCTGATCGAGATACTTCAGATCTTCATCGAAGGAAGATACAGCAACATAAACGACGTCGCATTAAGCATGGCAGGCTCAGCCATCGGCTACCTCCTTTATAAACTGATGCAGCATTTAAGAGCCCTAAGATACCGTAAGCTCACGGGCAAGTATAAGCGTACTCTCGTAAGAAACTATAATCTCAAGCCGACCAATCAAGTATAATAACCATAACAACCTTTGAAGGAAGGTACATTATGGTTGTCCCCAAAAGACCTAAGGTCTTATCTTTGATCATAAAGACGATCGTCATCTTATCAGCCGTCATCGGCACGGTTTTAAGTACCCGTCAGGTAACTGAATTCATGAGCGGCAGTACAGTCTTCATGTACTTCACGATACAGTCGAATCTCGCCATCGCATTGATTTGTCTCGCCGGTGCATTTTTCCTCATCAAAAATAAAGACGTTAACAACGTCTGGTATGTCATTAAGTTTGTTGCAACCGTGGCGATCACATTGACCGGAGTCGTCTTCTGCGTAGTCCTCGCACCGACACTTAAGCAGAATGCCTGGACACCCGCCAACATCCTGACTCATGTCGTTGTTCCCGTCTTCTCGATCGCGGACTACTACATAACATGCGCTTACGGAGCCTTACGTAAAAGACACGTCTTCTATGTCATCATCCCGCCGCTTCTTTATGCTTTATATGCAGGCATCGGGTTCGCAAATAACTGGGACTTCGGAGGCGGCAGAAACTATCCTTATTTCTTCCTCGACTGGGGCAGCCCGGCAGGAGCAATCGGGTTTACAAACAAGCTTCCGTTCATGGGATGCGTCTGGTGGATCTTACTGCTTCTTGTCTTCCTGATATTCATCGGCCTCATATACGTAACTACCCTGAATAAATTCCGCACAAATCGAAAACCCCGCTGAAGTAAACTTCACGCGGGGTATATATGAGGGGATTAAAATGAGGTGGCTCATTCAACCGGAGTGTCATCATGCACTCCTCGTTACTTTTTGTAACTGGCTACATTATGTGACATAATCATAGTGACTTTGTGGGATACAATCGGTAAAAAAGGACCAAAACTGTGGCAAAGAAGATGATCTGTCTTAACGACTATCTTTATAACGGAGACACCGTTCTTAAGATTCTGCATAATTACTCCCGTGATCTTAAGGAATCCGCGATCGCGACCGGCAACAGCGTCGACATGATGCACAGTAATTTTCTGCTCCGGGAGATAGAGCTTCTTGAGCATAACGACTTCCTTACATCACAGGCAAAACGCATCAGGGATTTCTATAAGTACATGACCGCCGAGTATCCTTATCTCGCCTTCTCATTCAAGGGAAGGATCAAGTCGCTCATCAGACTTGAGGAGAAGATAAACGGAAACATCGCTGAGTTCATATATAACTATCATTCAAAGACCGGCGGGTTTCCGTCAGAAAATGAGATCAAGGAACAGATCACCAGGATAAGAGATCTTCTTGCATACAGGATAGTTGTTTCCTATCCGCAGTGTCATCTGAAAGACAGCGACGACAGAACGGAGCGTGAGCTCGACATCATTTACGAAGTTGCAAACAAACTTCCGTCGTTTCTTGAGCAGCGCGGATTCAATGCAGAAGTGTCCGCCATTGAAGATCACATCGAATCGGACAGGATCGCCGAGGAGCTCCGCCCATACTACCGCGACTACATCGTGAACCCGAGTCCGTACGGTTACCGTTCCATTCACATCATCTTCTACGACGTAAGTTCGAGGTGCGACCTCGAGGTACAGATTCGCACCAAGGAGATGGATGACTTCGCCGAGATCGGACCTGCAAATCACTTAGGATATGAGAAAAGACAGGAGAGCGACCGTGCGCGCCGAGCAAAGATACCACTGGGCGAGAACATCTTCTTTGATGAGGCTTACGAGAGAGGGATGCTCCTTCAGACGCTCGACCTTTCCAAGATCAAAGTCAACATGTTTACGGCATATAACAATCAGCTGATCAACGACGAGTGCGGTCTGTTCCGCGGACGTCTGATCACGCCGTATGAGCATCTGTCGAGATTCCAGAACGACCTTATAGATTAATCTTCCCTGAAAGCACAAAACCCCGCTTGTCCGTTAAGGAGAAGCAGGGCCTGCACGTTATGTAGAGTTTGAGGTGGGTATTATCTAGCCTTAATGCTGTATGTTGCGCAGAAGTCACTCCACTCTGAAGAAGCGATGAAGCCGTTGATGACTGACTGTCTGCTCATACCGTTATCGAGTACGTTGAGCCAGTGCTCACGACCCTGCTCATCGGGCTCTCTGTTGAAGAATGTCGAGTAGAGCATGTCTACGAACTCCTCATCATCGATATCCTTTCTAAGGAACTCCTGTGAACCGAAGAAGCCGTTTGCAACCTGAGCTGCAGAGGATCTGTTGTTTCTCAAAAGTCCGACCCAATGTCTTACGCCTACTTCGTCTGCTTCTCTGTCGAGAACTTCAACGTAGAGTCTTCTTACGAAGCCTTCGATGCCGTTAGCGTTAGCACCGAGTACTCTTGTCTCTGCTCCGCCTGCGGGTGCACCGGAAGATGCGGGTGCGGAACTAGAGCTTGAAGATGAACTTGAGCTCGGAGCTGTATCGTTCTGTGCTGCAGGAGCTGCGGGTGTCTCATCAGCTACTGTTGTATCTGCGGAAGGCTGCTCGTCAACAACCGGATCAGAAGGTCTCTCGGAAGGAGTCTGAACGGGCTGCTCATCAACTACGGGAGCCTGGATGCCTTCATCACCGGGGCGAACGGAAGGTGTAACTACAACATCGTCGTTATCGTCAACCTCGGGTGCAGGGATGCCTTCATCACCGGGGCGAACAGAAGGTGTTACCTCAACATCGTCGTTATCGTCAACTTCGGGTGCAGGGATTCCTTCGTCACCGGGACGAACTGAAGGAGTTACTTCAATATCGTCGTTATCGTCAACCTCGGGTGCAGGGATGCCTTCGTCACCGGGGCGAACTGAAGGTGTTACTTCAATATCGTCGT
>JAGDCV010000045.1 GCA_017958365.1 Clostridiales bacterium | reverse complement strand
TCCTGAGCCAGGATCAAACTCTCAAATAAAAATTTGAAAGCCATTTTGGCTCAATTACTTAATTAAACTCATTAAAAACGAATTAACTTAAGGCTCGTTGTTTTTAAGTTCTGCATTCTATTCAATTTTCAAGATCCGCGCCCTCGTTTGAAGTGCTTTTGCAAGCGTCCTTCTCGCGAAGTGCTTAGTAAGATTACTACGCAAGGTCCCTAAAGTCAAGCAGTTTTTTTGCAATTTTGAAAAATTTTTTTCTTGCCCGAATTTACACATATTCAGAATGGTTTTTCTATATATTTATATACAATCCTGTTCTTTATTTATCACGAATATTTTGATATAGTTTATTAGCAGTTTTCTGCGATTTGCAAATGCGCCCTTTTCGCGTATTCACAAGCATATACAATATTTCATATTTGGGGGTATCTTTATGACAAAGATCTCAGAAGGTTCAAAGGTCTGCATTATCGGTGCAGGTGCAGTAGGAGCAACGATTGCGTTTGCTATTTCAATGAAGCAGCTTTGCTCCGAGTTGGTTCTCATCGACGTTAACCAGGATAAGGCTTTGGGTGAGGCTCTTGATATCAGCCACGGTCTTCCTTTCTTGGGCCAGATGGACATCCACAACGGCGATTACGATGAAGTAAAGGATGCTGACGTTATCATCATCACAGCCGGTATTCCGAGAAAGCCGGGCGAGACAAGAATCGACCTTGCTAAGAAGAATGTTAAGCTTGCTCACACAATCACAGACAGCATCATGAAGTACTACAACAAGGGTGTTATCCTCGTAGTATCCAATCCTTGCGACGTTGTTACTTACAAGGTTACTGAGTGGACAGGACTTCCTTCTTCAAGGATCATCGGTTCCGGTACAAACCTCGACTCCGCAAGATTCAGATGGCTCCTTTCCCACAAGCTCAACGTTGACGTTAGAAACGTTCACGGTTACATCCTCGGTGAGCACGGTGAGACACAGTTCGCTGCATGGAGCCGCACACACGTTGCAGGCGTACCTGTAGAAGAGTATGCAAGAACAATCGGCAAGCCTTTGTCTGAGGCTGATAAGGTTGAGCTCGTTGAGGAGACAAAGTCCTCCGGTGCTCAGATCATCAAGCTCAAGGGTGCTACATTCAACGGTGTTGCTGTTTCCGTTACAACTCTCCTCGAGTCTCTGCTCATGGACAAGCACACAATCCGTACAGTATCCACAAAGCTTAACGGCGAGTACGGTATGTCCGACGTTACACTCAACGTTCCGATCATGCTCGGTGCAGGCGGTGTTGAGAGAATCGTTGAGATGGAACTCCGCGAAGAAGAGAGGGCTCTCCTCGAGGCTTCACGCAAGAACATCGCAGAGGCTATCGCAAGCGTAGCAGATCTCTGATAACTGATCAGGATATGAAAGTTAAGAGCCGTCTCTTACGAGGCGGCTCTTCTTATTGCTTATAAACTTAATAAGAAACTTATTCAGTAAATATCAGAACGTAGTTCCCTTGTACTGTCTGACGTTATTCTTGTGCTTCCTTGAGCGGTTGTACTTGATGCTTCTTGTGATAAGCACGAGTACGAGCACGATGATGATAAGTACAAGTACGACGATGAGTACCGATACTCCGGGATTAAGTGCGACGAACTTTCCTACGCTCGTTGCGTAGAAACCCGTGGGCTCAGCAACATCAGTTACTTCAGGATCTGTAAGATCAGCCGAGACATCACCGTCTCCGATTATGACCTCGCCCGCCTGTTGTTCAGGCGTCGCCGGCTCTTCATCCGCGGGAGCCTCCTGCACTATCGTACTTTGCTGCGGCACGAAGCCGTCATATTGATCTCCGGGAACGAGGAGAGGGTCGCATACGGGAGCTTCATCTGCAGTCCAGTTGAAACGCTGATAGTCACCGAGCGTACCGGGGATAACTGTTACGGGATCAGAGTTCCAGCAGGCAAGATTACCGTAAGCAACGGCAGAGGTTACATAAGCAGTCTGATTGGAGTATTCCTCGTAAGGGATACCGCAGACTGAGATGAAGAGCTCGTGACCGTTCTCGTTGACACTGTATGTGGTCATACCGGTACCTGCCACAGACGTTGTACCCGTCTTACCTCCGATGAAAGCGGTGATATGTGTGTCCTCGCCTTCAGCTGTCTTCGATGCCATCCACGGATCCGTAAGAAGCTGGTTGGTATTTCTTACGATGGACCATGCATCCTGCGTATGAACATTGGTCGCCTGGAATACATGCGTGGGAGAATTGATGACCGTGTTAAAGTCAGGATTCTGTGAAGCATGTGCCATTATGAGACACAAGTCATATGCCGTCGTGTAGTGGTTATCATCATGAAGTCCGTTCGCATTCGTAAAGTGCGTACCCGTGCATCCTAAGTTCTGTGCGCGGAGCGTCATGAGCTCAGCAAATGCAGACAAAGGATACGACGTCAGTATCTCCTCTGAAGACATGCCGAACATATCAACAAAGTAAGATGCGTTGATACCGTCAGGACCTAACTCGCCGCCCTCGGGATTCTTCTCGAAAAGCGCATTGATGGTCGATTCAGCAACAACGTTAGCCGCATCATTACCGGAAGGGAGCATCATGCCGTAGTACAGCTCCGATACCTTTACTTCCTCACCTACGCATAAATACATGAGTGTGGAGTCGGGTGTAACGTTATCGATTGCATTCTGTGAGACCGTGACATACGAATCGGGATCAAGATAATCCATTCCGAGCTGTATGGTCATGATCTTAGTCATTGAAGCGGGATAGATCCTGTCGTGAGACTGTCTCTCAAGAAGGATGGTATCCACTGTCTTATCGTAGACGCAGTAAGATGCACAGTGTATCTGGTCGAGCGGCGTGATCGTTATGTCAGGCTGATCGACGGCGGCAAGCGCCAAACCGTAATAAGGGATCAGCGCAACCGTCAGCACGGCAACAGACAAAGCCGCGAACAGTGATCTTACGACAGACCTGTTTTTAAGCTTCTGCATCGCCTTCTTCATTCTCATCTTCTTCCTCGGGCTCCTCGTGTTCTGTAATTGTGAAGTCAACAATGGAAGCTCCATTGGACCTCATAAGCTTAACGCCTGATGTAGCACGCGACAGCGTGGGGATCTCGGATGCACTTACACGTATGATCATGCCTGTATCGGTGATGATAAGAAGATCCATGGTATCGTCAACGAGCGTACAGCCGATGAGCGGTCCGGTCTTCTCGGTTACCTTGTAAGTGATAAGACCCTTACCGCCTCTGTTCTGCTGTCTGTACTCATCAACTGAAGATCTCTTACCCATACCCTTCTCAGAGATAACGAGCAGCTCTCCGCCTTCGGTAACAGGTACCATACCGACTACCTCATCGCCGTCAGCAAGGTTCATCGCACGTACACCTGACGAATTACGTCCGGTCTCTCTTACGTCATCAGAATTGAATCTTATCGCCTTACCTGAAGACGATACGACGATGACTTCCTGACCGGGGAGAGTCATTGCTATATCTACAACAGAGTCTTCATCTCTTAACTTAACCGCGATAAGACCATTCTTGTTGATGTTCTTATAGCTTGAAAGCGGTGTTCTCTTGATAACACCCTTACGCGTAACGATAGTAAGGTTGATATCCTCCGTATCAAGACTGTCGGCAGGAATGATGTTCTTGATCCTCTCGCCGTCCTGGAGGCTCAACAAGTTAACAAGAGCTGTTCCCTTCGCGCTTCTTGAAGCTGTCTCGGGGATCTTATAACCCTTGATCTTGAATACACGTCCGGTGTTCGTGAAGCAAAGAAGGAACTTGTGTGTCGTCGTCGTGATGATCTTCTCGACGTAGTCCTCCTCACGTCTTCCCTGTCCGGAGATACCGCGGCCGCCTCTGTGCTGGCTCTTATAAACGTCAACACGCTGTCTCTTGATATATCCGTAGTGTGTGAGAGTAACGACGATATTCTCTTCCTGGATCAATGACTCATCATCAACATCCTCGAACGAACCGTTGATGATCTCAGTGATTCTGGGAGTAGCGAACTTACGCTTGATCTCAAGGATCTCAGTCTTGATCGTCTCGTGGAGAACGCCCTTATCGCTTAAGATAAGCCTGTATCCTTCGATGCTGATATTAAGCTGCTTGATCTCATCCTCGAGCTTCTCTCTCTCAAGACCTGTCAGACGTCCGAGTCTCATGTCAACGATATGCTGAGCCTGCTTCTCGGAGAATCCGAATCTCTCGGAGAGGTTGACCTTGGCATCAGCCTCAGTTCTGGATCCTCTTATAATCGTGATGATCTCATCGATGTGATCGATCGCAAGGAGCAGTCCCTCATCGATGTGCTTCTTTGCAAGAGCCTGCTCGAGATCGTACTCGGTCCTTCTCGTAACGACATTCTCCTGATGCTCTACGTAGTACTTCAAAGCATCAAGCAATGTTATCGTCTTAGGCTCGAGCTTACCGTCCTTATCGGGAACGAGAGCGATCATGTTAGCGCAGCATGCATCCTGCAGTGCGCAGTTCTTGTAAAGCTGGTTAAGGACTACATCGGGGTTAGAATCCTTCTTAACTTCGATAACGATACGGACCATCTCATTACGGTCGGACTCGTCACGAAGACCGGATATACCCTCGACCTTCTTATCCTTAACAAGATCAGCCATTCTCTCGATGAGACGGGCCTTGTTAACAGCAAACGGGAGATCGTGAATGATGATCCTCTGTCTGCCGCTTCCGAATTCCTCGATCTCGGCATGAGCCCTTACCATGATCCTTCCGCGGCCTGTCATGTAGGCATCACGGATACCGGACGTTCCGAGGATGGCACCACCCGTCGGGAAGTCAGGGCCCTTAACGACTGTCATCAGTTCATCGATCGTTACATCGGGGTTATCGAGCATCATTACAACGCCGTCAATGACCTCACCCATGTTGTGGGGAGGGATATTGGTAGCCATACCTACGGCGATACCGACGGAACCGTTAACGAGAAGGTTCGGGAATCTTGAAGGAAGAGCTACAGGCTCTGTCTCGTGCTCATCGAAGTTAGGTCTGAATTCAACAGTACCCTTCTTGATGTCGGTCATCATCTCGAGTGCGACCTTCTCAAGTCTTGCCTCCGTATAACGGTAAGCAGCCGGCGGGTCTCCGTCGATGGAACCGAAGTTACCGTGACCGTCGACGAGAGGATGTCTCAAGGAGAAATCCTGTGCAAGTCTTACGAGAGCATCGTAAACGGATGCGTCACCGTGAGGGTGGAATCTACCGAGAACGTCACCGATCGTGGTAGCGCACTTACGGAAAGGCTTGTCAGGGGTAAAGCCCTGAGTAAACATCGAGTAAAGGATTCTTCTTTGAACGGGCTTAAGTCCGTCTCTGATATCGGGAAGAGCTCGATCGGAGATAACCGACATCGCGTAGTCAATGAATGACTTCTTCATTTCCTGCTCAAGGTCAACGGGAACAATAGTAGTCTGCTCTGAGCGGAATACCTCGTCCATCTCGGCTTCCTGCTGCTTACGTAGTTCCTTGGACTTATCTATATCTGCCATTTTTCCTCCACGCCAGGTTTGAAGGCATGCTTCAACCGGCTACAATTCATATCACATAATTATAACATAAATTTAACTATAATATATATAATTATTATAATATATAGGAAATTGTCACAATGGCTTCTTCGAGGGCTTTCCTGCCTGTCTCGGATAAGCATTCGGAGTAGGCTTACTCTTCCTTACAACGACTATGGATCTGTTCATGTCAGTTCCGGGCAGAAGGAACCTGTCCACTTTCTCCTTCTTGCCGCCTAATACCTGCAAAGCTCTTCCCGAGGCTTTCTCTTCCTCATCAACGTTTCCTTTCATGGCAAGGAATGCTCCTCCCGTCTTAACGAAAGGAAGGCAGTACTCGCACAGGACCGGAAGGTTTGCAACGGCTCTTGCGCAGGAGACGTCATACTTTTCGCGCAGGGCAGCGTCATGGCCTGCGTCCTCAGCCCTGCCATGCACCGTTTTAACGTCGGCAAGGGAGAGTGCGGATGAAACCTCATCGAGGAAGTTCAGACGCTTCTGGAGCGAATCCAGGAGCGTAAGGCGTATCTTCGGGACCGCTATCTTAAGCACGATGTCGGGGAAACCCGCACCGGTGCCCACATCGATCACGCTTATGTCTTCCCTGCCCGCCTTCTTCTGCTCCTCAAGGATAAACGGAACCAGAGTGAGCGAATCAACAAAGTGCCTTACCGCTATCCCCTCGTCATCGGTGATGTTGGTAAGGTTCATGACCTCGTTTGTCTTAACGAGCATCCCGGCGTAAGTTACGAGCGCATCAAGCTGGCTCTCGCTTAAGGGGAGTCCGGCGTTATCGGCGTAGTCTTTGACGATGTTCTTTATGACCTCACTCATCGGAGCCTCCCTTTAAAGTCTCGAGATAGACAAGAAGGACGGATATGTCCGCGGGGGATACGCCTGAGATCCTCGATGCCTGTCCTATGCTTCCCGGCTTCATCTGATCGAGCTTCTGTCTTGCCTCGAGCCTTAATCCCGTGATGGAAGAATAGTCCGTATCGCGGGGCAGCTTCTTCTTCTCGAGTTTGTTGAACTTATTTATCTTCTCTTCTTCAAGCTTTAAGTAACCTTCATACTTGATATCAGTCTCGACCGCACGCGTCACGTCAACGGGAAGCGACGGCCTCTCCTTATCGATGGGAGCGATCGCATCGTATGTGATGTCAGGGCGCTTAATGAGATCCGCAAGCGATATGCCCGACGAAGGCGTAACGGATCCCGCCTGTTCAAGTATCTTCGTAAGTTCGGGCGTAGGGCCCGTATATGTGCCTGCAAGCCTCTCGCGCTCAGCCTTAATGGAATCATACTTCCTTACAAACTGCGCGTATCTGTCGTCGCTTATGAGCCCTGCCTCGTGTCCTATCGGGGTAAGTCTCAAGTCAGCATTATCGTATCTTAAGAAAAGCCTGTACTCGGCGCGTGACGTCATCATGCGGTAAGGCTCGTTCGTTCCCTTGGTGACAAGGTCGTCAACAAGGACTCCGATGTAGCCTTTGGACCTGTCGATGATTATCTCGTCCTTGCCCCGGACGAATCTTCCCGCATTGATGCCTGCGACGATTCCCTGACCTGCAGCTTCCTCATAACCCGAGGAACCGTTTATCTGGCCTGCGGTGAAAAGACCGCTTACGATCTTGGATTCGAGCGACAGCTTCAGTGTGGTAGGTTCAATGAGATCGTACTCGATCGCATATGCGCTTCTTTGTATGACGGCATTCTCGAGGCCCGGGAGCGAGTGCACCATCTTGACCTGGACCTCCTCGGGAAGGCTCGTGGAGAAACCCTGAAGGTACATCTCCCTCGTGTTCTCGCCCATGGGCTCTATGAAGATCTGATGGCGTGTCTTGTCTTTAAACTTCATGAACTTGTCTTCGATCGAAGGACAGTATCTCGGGCCCGTTCCCTTGATGACGCCGCTGTAAAGAGGCGACCTGTCCATGTTCGCGAAGATGACCTCGCGCGTCTCGGGGGAAGTCCAGACGGAGTAGCAGGGAATCTGCGAATCGGGAACCTTTCTTCCCTCCATCTCATGCTCGAAGGAAAAAGGCGGAACGTCATGCTCGCCCTCCTGCACTTCCATCGCCGAGAAATCTATGCTCGACGAATTGACGCGCACGGGTGTACCCGTCTTAAACCTGAGAAGCGGGATACCGTATTCCTCAAGTGACTTCGACAGTCCTACCGATCTTGGCAGACCGTCAGGACCGGACTCCACTATGACTTCTCCCCTTATCGTTCTCGACTCCATGTAAGTTCCGGAGCATATAACAACAGCCTTGGCGGTATAAACGGCACCGCTCTCGGTCATGACGCCGCAGGCTTTGTATTTTCCCTCATCATCCTTCTTCGCAAGAAGTCTCGTGACATGAGCCTGGCGAAGATCGAGATTATCCGTGTCCTCAAGCAGAGCCTTCATCGAGACCGAATACCGGCTCCTGTCCATCTGCGCTCGCGGCGAGTGAACAGCGGGACCTTTGGTGCGGTTTAACATGCGCATCTGGATAAGGCAGTCATCTGCGACCTTTCCCATGACGCCGCCTAAGGCATCTACCTCTCTTACAATCTGTCCCTTGGCCGTGCCTCCTATGCTGGGGTTACACGGAAGGTTTGCAAGTGAATCAAGATGCAGCGTAAAAAGTATCGTCTTAAGACCCATCACGGCACATGCGTGGGCAGCCTCACATCCGGCGTGTCCCGCGCCTACGATAACGGCATCATATTCGCCTGCCAGATAAGAATGTTCCTGAGCCAATGCTTCCTTGATATCCATGTTACTTTCCTATGCAAAACTTAGCGAAAATCGTCTCGGCAAGTTCATCCGATACTTCACGTCCCGTTATCTCACCCGTGTCGTTAAGCGCCGCTCTTATCACCTGTGAGCATACATCAACGCCGAGACCCTGGTTAAGGATATCAAGGGCTGATCCCAACTTCGAAGATGCGCTCCTTAACAATGCGGCATGCCTGTTGCTTAAGACGGTTATATCGCTCGCGTTAAGTCCGCCTGCGTTCTCATACGTCTGCTTAACTATGCTTCCGATCACATCCGTGTTGATGTTATCGCGAACGGAGATCTCGCTTGCGGAGCCGATGTTGAATTCACTTAATATCTTCTCTATCTCATCCTTGTCGGGATTAGTGCCGGCATCACTCTTCGTACAAAGAACCCTTACCTTGGATGCATCAAGAGCCGAGAGGGTTTCCCTTACGTCCTGTGCTCCCGCCTCGGGCGCGATGAGATACAGGATGAGGTCTGCCTCGGATGCAGCCAGCCCTGCGAGCTTGACGCCGATGGCCTCTATCTCATCCTCCGTCTGCCTTATGCCTGCTGTATCGACGAAGGTAACGGGTATGCCTTCGATCTCCGTATTGAACTCGAGAGTGTCTCTCGTCGTTCCCGGGGTGTCCGTAACGATGGCGCGGGAGAAGCCTGCGAGGAAGTTAAGAAGCGTGCTCTTACCGCTGTTGGGTAAACCGATGA
>JAGDCV010000044.1 GCA_017958365.1 Clostridiales bacterium | reverse complement strand
CCTTGCCATCATCATCTTAAGCCTTGCCGTAAACTTCCTTGTATTGCCTCTTTATAAGAGAGCAGATGAAGTTCAAAAAGAGGAAAGAGACCTTGAAGCATCATTGGCTGAAGGCATCGCCCACATAAAGAAGACGTTCAGGGGCGACGAGCGAATGATGATGCTCCAGACCTTCTACGATCAGAATAACTATTCACCTTTGTTCGTATTGAAAGGTTCCGTATCACTTCTTCTTCAGATACCATTCTTCATGGCGGCATACAGGTTCCTTTCAAATCTTATGCTGCTGAAGGGCGTGTCCTTCGGACCGATACATGATCTGGGGTCCCCTGATCACATGTTTGACATAGGAGGGATACCCATCAATGTTCTTCCTATCCTCATGACACTCATTAACTTCATATCAGGATACATATATACAAAGGACATGCCGTTAAAGAGCAAGATACAGCTTTACGGCATGGCATTGCTGTTCCTGGTCCTGCTTTATAACTCACCTTCGGGACTTGCATTCTACTGGACGCTCAACAACGTCTTCTCGATGCTTAAGAATGTCTTCATGAGATTCAAAAGACCGGGATTTGCTCTTTCTTTGGTGTCGGCATTCTCGGGCGGATTACTTATTCTTTATGTAAATACTATTTACGACACATATCTTTCAAGACAGTTAAGGCTTACTGCGGTAGGTGCTCTTCTTATCCTTCCCCTTGTCATAATGATGATCGGAAGGAAGCTCGACGGTGCCACATTCAGGAAGTTTAAAGGACCGGAATACACAAAAGGAAACAGAAACATATTCCTTCTTAGCGGATTGTTCCTGACGGCATTGACCGGTTTCCTTATCCCGTCATCGGTCATTAAGACATCTCCTTCCGAGTTCATGAATTTCATTGATCTTAAGTCTCCCAACATCTATGTGATCCATGCGGGTCTCATCGCTGCAGGATACTTCATCATCTGGGGAAGTGTATTCTTCTTCCTTGCAGGCAAGAAGGGCAGAGTCTTGATCAGTCTTTTGTGGTGGGCGCTTTGTCCTGCCTTTATGGTTACGTATCTGTTCTTTGGAACGGATCTCGGAACAATTTCCATCAACTTTATCTACGATCAGCCTTTTAGTTATTCGCACACATTGCAGATCTTAAATCTCTTCCTTGTGATCTTTGCTTCGGTTGTCTTCATAGCCGTCTTCAAGTTAAGCAATAAGATAGCCGAGGGAATCGCGGTGATCATGACGGCTGCACTCGTCGTCATGACCGGTACTTACATGAATTCGATCGCAGGTGAGTACAAGGTCAATCTTGCCAAGTGGATGAGCGATAATCCGAGGATCCCGCTGTCAGCTGACGGAAGGAATGTAATGGTGCTGATGATAGACAGGGCACCGGGATATCTTGTTCCGTATATTTTCGAAGAGATACCGCAGCTTCAGGAGCAGTTTGACGGCTTTACGTATTACCCCAATACATTGTCTTACGGAAACCACACTAAGTTTGGTGCGCCTGCGCTGTTCGGCGGTTACGACTATACGCCCCAGGCCATAAACGAGGATACTAGCAGGACTCTCGAGCAGAAACAGAATGAGGCTCTTTCCGTCATGCCATTCCTGTTCGCGGGTGAAGGTTTTGAGGTTTCGCTTATCAACCCTCCTTATGCGGGTTATGCGACACCACCGGATAT
Source organism: Clostridiales bacterium (assembly GCA_017958365.1). Taxonomy (GTDB): domain Bacteria; phylum Bacillota; class Clostridia; order Saccharofermentanales; family Saccharofermentanaceae; genus Saccharofermentans. The sequence goes on along the minus strand of JAGDCV010000044.1, from coordinate 9,534 downwards.
CTCCGTGTTCTCAGGTGAAGAATACGAGGGGATCGAGGCGTACACGACCGCAGGAAGCGGAATAGAGAATTCGTTCAGTTTCGGTCACATTCAGGAGGAGCTGTGGGAGAGAAATTTCTTCTGTTATTCGATCCTCAAGGTAAGCCCGCTTGTTATCCAGAATACGATATATAACAGGGGACAGTACAACCGGGCTGACATCGGTTATGCCGATGAAGGTGCGTTTACCATCCCGCAGATCGGATTAAGCGTATCGCAGTCGACGGGCGTTAACGATGAATTCATGGGCGCGTACTCCGTGCTTTCAAATCTTGATTCCATCACTGAGATCGAGACGGGTGTTACGGGAACGTTTATGTATATCGATAACGAGACACCTCACAGCACCATGCTTTTACAGGAGCCCGATTATGTTCCTGCCCAGTACGTCGACAATACGGAGTACGATGCCGAGCATGCAGACAGGTTTAATGAACCCGTGAACGGATACTTCCTTGATATGAGCAATTATCAGAACATGAGGCACTACCAGAGTAATGTCGCAGCTTACATACAGTTAGGACAGTACTTCGATTATCTGCGCGAGCAGGGTGTCTGGGACAACACGAGGATAATCGTCGTATCCGATCACGCCATTTTGCATCTTGATGCAGACATGTTTGCAAGCAGCACTTTGATAGGCAACGTTACGCTTGATGCATATAATCCGGTCCTTATGGTGAAGGATTTTGGTTCGACGGGATTTACGGTCTGTGATGATCTCATGACCAATGCCGATGTTCCTTTCCTCGCGACGAACGGTATCGTAAATGATCCCGTTAATCCGTTTACCGGTCATCCGATAAACATGGACGGACACAACATTCCGATCACGGTCTATGACACTCCCGACTGGAATGTAACGGATACTGAGGCCGGTGCTGATGCGTTAAGATTCCTGCCGGGCGACTGGTATACGTTCTCAGGCAGCAATATTTTCGATACCGGTTCATGGGAGTATGACGGAGTAAGATGAGTGCTTTATACACTGTCTTCATTTATCCGCTTGAACTGTTCTTCGAGATAGTATTTACGATTGCAAACAGGATCGTAGGTAATCCCGGCTGGGCGATAATAATCTTAAGTCTTGTAGTTAATTTCCTCGTGCTGCCTCTGTATAACAGGGCTGACGAAGTACAAAGGCAGGAAAGGGAACTGGAGAAATCTCTCGAGTCCGGAATCGCGAGGATCAAGAAGGCATTCAAGGGCGACGAGAGGATGATGATGCTTCAGGCATACTACAGGGAGAATAACTACTCTCCCGTATTCATCATGAAAAGCTCCGTCTCACTCCTTCTTCAGATCCCGTTCTTCATGGCGGCGTATAACTTCCTGTCGCACCTCCTCCTTCTAAGGGGAGCGGCATTCGGCCCGATCGCAGATCTCGGTTCTCCCGACCATCTGTGTGAAGTGATGGGAATAAGCATCAACGTTCTTCCTGTCATAATGACGCTCATTAATGTTGTCTCAGGTTATATCTATACCAAGGGCATGCCGCTTAAGAGCAAGATACAGCTTTACGGCATGGCATTGCTGTTCCTGGTCCTGCTTTATAACTCACCTTCGGGACTTGCATTCTACTGGACGCTTAACAACGTCTTCTCGCTTTTCAAGAATGCTCTTTATAAGCTAAAGAAGCCTGGCTTCGTGTTCTCGGTCTTCTGTGCGTTCACGGGCATCGTTATGGCCGTATACATAAACACGTTGTACGACACCCCGTTTCCCACGCGACGCTTAAGACTTACGATACTTGCCCTGGCACTTCTCGTTCCGCTGCTGATCCACTTCATGCGCGAAAAGGGATTCTTCGGCAAGTTCAGAAAGATCGGGCTTGGTGAGTATTCCAAATCACACAGAAACATATTCATATTAAGCGGATCGTTCCTTACGGTCCTCACGGGTGCCATGATCCCCGCTTCCGTAGTTAAGGTGTCACCGACGGAGTTCATGGACATAATGAACCTTCGGTCCCCAAACACATTCGTCATTCACTCTTTGCTCATAGCGGCAGGATTCTTTGTTGTGTGGGGAGGAGTGTTCTTCAGCCTTGCGGGTAAAAGCAGCAGGGTGATCATGAGTTACATATGGTGGGCACTTTGTCCCGCATCAGCGGTAACATATCTTTTCTTTGGAACAGATCTTGGGGAGATATCGGTCAACTTCGTTTTCTATGAGCCGCTTTCTTTTGCCTTCCCGCAGAAGGTGATAAATCTTCTCGTTATCGCGGCTGTCTTTGTTGTCATGTTCATCCTGTTCAGATGCTCATCGAGAGTTACCGAAGGCATCGCCATTATCCTCGTGATCGTTGCCGTTGTCATGAGCGGATCTTACATGATGACGATAGACAGATCATACCGAGAACTTCTGTCGAGAAGAAACCTTGAGATACCTCAGATACCTTTGTCCTCAACGGGACAGAATGTCATGGTCCTGATGCTCGACAGAGCGCCCGGATTCATGGCACCGATCATCTTTAACGAACTTCCCGAACTGCAGGAACAGTTCGACGGATTTACCGTCTATCCAAATACGTTATCATTCGGTAACCACACCAAGTTCGGCGCACCGGCCCTGTTCGGAGGATACGACTATACGACAAGTGCGATCTGCGCTGATGATACAAGGACATTAAGACAGAAGCACGATGAGGCCCTTGCGGTCATGCCTGCGATCTTCAGTAACGAAGGATTCGAGGTTACATTGCTCGATCCCCCGTATGCCGGATATCTTGATGATCCCGACCTTGGTATCTTCGAGGAACTGGGACTTACGGACATACATGCTTATCACGCCCTCGGTGTCATCGAGGAAGGTTTTTACAACTTCAATGCGATACAGGAAAAACTATGGGAGAGAAACTACTTTTGTTACTCACTGTTTAAGATAAGTCCCCTGTTCGTGCAGGAGACGGTTTACAACAACGGTCTTTATAACGAAGCCGACGTCGGCATGAGTTATGAATGGGAGTTAACGATACCCCAGGTATCCTTCGGGAATTCTTCTTCATGGGGTGTTCTTGAAGAGTTCATGGAGTCGTATGAAGTTCTGACGAAGCTTTCTGACATAACCGTCATTGAAGACGATGTACCGGGAACGTTTATGTATATGGATAATGATGCCACGCATTTCGCGATGCTTCTTCAGGCTCCGGAATACATACCCGCACAAAGCGTGGACAATACCGAGTACGATGCGGCTCATCGCGACCGCTTTGAAGACGGCGTAAACGGATATGCCCTTAACATGGATCAGTTCTCTGCCATGCAGTTCTATACAAGTAATGCGGGAGCGTATATTCAGCTCGGACAGTATTTTGATTACTTAAGAGAGCAGGGTGTATGGGACAACACGAGGATAATCATCGTTGCCGACCACGGCATAATGTACCGCGACTGCGACCTGTTCTACGGACAGTTAAGGATGGGCATGATGGGCATCGATGCCTATAATCCCATACTCATGGTCAAGGACTTCGGTTCGACGGGATTCGAGATAAGCGATGAATTCATGACGAATGCGGACGTGCCTTACCTTGCCGTGAACGGCATTGTCGAAGATCCCGTAAATCCCTTTACCGGAAATCCCATCACAATGGAAGGGATGCATAATATGCCGATGTATGTTATAAATTCTGAGGATTGGAATGTTAATTCAACTGATACCATCGCGGGAGCTGATGCGCTCAGGTTCTGCGAGAGTGACTGGTACCGCTTTGACGGTACACAGGTAATAGATACTGAAGCATGGGAGTTTGACGGAATAAGGTAATGAGATTATCTGTAATCGTACCTGCATATAACGAAGGCGACAGAATAGAGGATAACCTTCTTGAGATAAGACAGACACTGACAGGTGCTGTCGGCAGTTTTGAGATACTTGCAGTAGATGACGGAAGTTCGGATAACACAAAAGAGCAGATATATAAGGCAGCCGAACAGTTTCCCGAGATCAAATACGCCGGCTATGAGAAGAACCGCGGCAAGGGTAATGCGATCAAGCACGGAGTAAGTCTTGCCGAAGGTGAGGTCATCGGCTTCATTGATGCCGATCTTGATATTGCGCCTCACCACCTGGTCACATACCTTAAGCACATGGACGAGTCCGGTTGCGACATCGTCATCGGTTCGAAGATGCATAAAGAATCAAAACTCGACTACCCGCCCTTGAGAAGATTCGTCTCGTGGGGATACTTCGTTATCCTTAAGGTTCTGTTCGGCATGAACCTTAAAGACACTCAGACGGGCGTCAAGCTTTATAAGTCTGAATTCATAAAGAAAGCAGCCCCCGTGCTCCGCGTAAAAGGCTATGCCTTTGACATCGAAGTCCTTGCCCTTTGTGCCCGTGACGGCGCCAGGATAGATGAGATGCCGGTCGAGATAATCTACAGAAGGGATAAGTCTTTTGGTAGAATAAGGATATCCGACATATTCTGTATGTTCTTTGATACCATCGGCATCTGGTGGAATTTAAGGATTCGAAGGAGCTATTTTAAGTGAAGTGTTTGATCCTTGCGGGAGGACTCGGCGAGAGGCTCTGGCCCTTATCGAGAAGACGTTATCCTAAGCAGTTCATCGAGCTCACACAGTATCACTCTGTCTTCCAGGATACGATAGCCCGTAACATGCCTTACTGCGATGAATTCCTCATCGCGGCAGGAAGTGAACATAAGAATGTTATCGAAGATCAGTTAAGAGCTTTTCAGGGCCTGTCCTACAGAGCCTTTTACGAAGATATTCCCAGAAGGACCACAGCTTCCGTAACAATGGCGATGATGTCGCTCGAGCCTTCCGAGTTCGTTCTCGTGGTTCAGTCCGACGTTATGATCGAAGACACGACAGGCTACGCAGATGCGATCGTTGCCGCCAAGGCTCTTGCATCCGAACAGAGGATGGTCGTCTTCGGCAAGCAGGAACAGGATATCAACTCACGCTTCGGATATATCTACGGCGACCCCGTATCCTTCAAGGAGAAGCCTGAGGATAAGAGCATGATCCCCGATCCTCATTACAGGAATCTCGGCATGATACTTGTCAGGGCCGGCGTTTTCCTTAACGAACTTAAGAGAGTTTCCCGTGAAGTTTACGACGCATGCAGGAAGGCATATGCCTTAAGGGAAGTGAAGGACGGAGACCTTGTATTCGGTAAGGATGCATTGAGTCTGATCGAGCGCATCTCCGTGGAGCGTCTTGTTCTCGAACATTCGGATAAGCTCTCGCTTGTTAAGTCCGAGTTTGACTGGAAGGACTTGACTTCACTCGAGGATCTCGAGCAGTTCTCATATAAGAACAGCGGCCCCACGGTTACGTTAAACTCCGAGGGCACGCTCGTCGTCAACAAGTCCGAGCGAAAAGCAGTAGTAGTAAGCGGCATTAAAGATGCCGTCGTCGTCAACACTGACGATGCCGTTTATGTCGGACAAAGAGGAAACAGCAGCGCCGATGACCTTAAGGAGCTTCTTAATTCGGAAGGAAGCGATAAGGATAAGATTGGCAAGTATGTTAATTCGAGCGACATCCACTTCAGACAGTGGGGATACTATAAGGAACTCGAGGAGACCTCCGGTCATTATGTAAGACACAATTATGTGCGTCCCGGAAGGACGATATATGAGCACTCGCATGAGACGAGGACCGAGAACTGGATCATACTATCGGGTAAGGCCCTGGTCGTACTCGACGGAGTAAGCACTGAGTATGACAACGGCGGAGTGATCGAGGTAAAACCCGGCGTTAAGCATCAGCTTTCAAATCCCGGTGACACCATACTCGAATTCATAGCCACGGCTAACGGTGATGACATCCTCTCGGATGACAGGCAGGAGCGAAAAGCTTCCAATGTCGGTGAGATCGAACTCGGTGTTAAGGTCGATCCGATCCTGAAGCTTCGTCCCACATTTAAGGAATATATCTGGGGAGGATCACGTCTTAAGACTGACTTCGGCATGGTGACCGACATGGATAAGATCGCAGAGGCGTGGGTGCTCTCGGCACATCCCGACGGACAGACCAGAGTCATCAACGGAAGACACCGCGGAATGTATCTTGGAAAGTACATCGAGACTGTAGGTAAGGCGACTCTCGGATGGAAGTGTTCTTCTCTTCGCGCTTTCCCTTTGCTCGTTAAGCTCATCGATGCTTCATCCGATCTTTCCGTTCAGGTCCACCCCGATGACGACTATGCTCTCGAGAATGAGTCATCCTACGGCAAGAACGAGATGTGGTACGTCATCGATTCCGCTCCGGGCTCCGGCCTTTACGTAGGATTCAAAAGAGACGTTACCAGACAGGAAGTCGAGGCTTCCGTAAAGGACGGAACCATAACGGACCTTCTTAACTTCGTTCCCACAAAGAAGGGTGATGTATTCTTCATTCCTTCAGGAACGGTCCATGCCATAGGAGCAGGCAATCTCATCTGCGAAGTGCAGCAGTCGAGCAACTGTACTTACAGGCTTTACGATTACGGCCGAGTTGACAGATACGGTAACTCGAGGGAGCTTCATCTTGAGAAGGCGCTCGACGTCATGGACTACACGAAGTATGAGCCTCAGCGCATTGAAGAGGAAGGAAATGTCATCTGCAGATGCAAGTATTTCGAGGCTCTGGTTTACGATGTTGACGGGGAGATAACGGTTCCCGCCGATGACAGCAAGTTTGATGCCGCCGTCTGCATAGACGGAAGCGGAAAGATCATCTGCGCTGATTCGGAGGTTTCTGTCTCCAGGGGCGAGTCGGTATTCCTGCCTGCTTCAAAGGATCCTATCGTTTTATCAGGTACTATGAAAGTTCTGATGTGTCACGTGTGACACTCTTCTCTATCTTCTTTACCCTGACAATGAAGACAATGATTATGTAGATTGCGCATACGGTCCAGATGATGGGCTCGCATATCGCTATGCCAAGATAGCCGAGTCTGACCGCAAGTTTTTTTGCAGTAAAGATCTTAAGCAGCAATTCCATGATGCTCGCGATTATCGGAACGAACTTTGCACCCATGCCCTGAAGCGTGGTTCTTGTTATAAGCAGGACCGCAAGTACGAAGTAGAAGGGAAGATCGATCCTTAAGTACAGGTTAGCCGTGCTTAAAAGCTCAGGTGTCGTGGAACCCGAGATGGCCGTTACGAATACGCTTCCGAACGTGTATATGGTTAGGATGAGGAAAGCCGCTATTCCAAACGAGAACAGTATGACGCTTCGAAGTCCTTTCTTTATCCTGTCGTATCTTCCCGCACCGTGATTCTGGCCTGCGAAAGTAGCCATGGCGTTAGCAAGAGTCGAGAGCGTCATCATGCATACTTCCGAGATCTTTCTTGCCGTCGTATGAGCTGCGATCGTTACCTTACCGAATGAGTTGATGGCACTTTGAAGTATCATGGAACCTAAGTTTACGACGGTAAACATGAGTGCGAACGAGATGCCGGAAGTAAAGATGTCGAGTATCATGTCGCCTTTGATGACGAAGTCCTTGCGGCTGATGTGAAGCTCAGGCACTCTGAATACTATGTATAAGAAAGTAAGGATGGACGAGAGCACCTGCGAGATAACAGTCGCGTAAGCCGCACCCGGCAGCCCGAGCCCGAGCTTCGATACGAAGAGAAGATCGAGCACGATGTTAACGGTGACGGACACCATGAGAAAGACAAGCGGAGCCTTCGAGTTACCGATGGCCTGAAGCATTCCTCTTAATACGTTATATATGAACATGAACGAGGACAGCGCGATTACGACGGAACCGTAGCTGTATGCAGTCTCGAAGATCTCTTCGGGAGTGTTCAGCATCTCCATCAGATGGCGAAGCGACAGGAATCCGGCTCCGGGAACGATGATGCCCCATGCCGCAGCGATGACTATGGTGTTGGCGACGGCTCTTTTAAGAAGCCTCTCATCCTTCGCACCGAAGTACCTCGAGATGACTACGGCAAAACCGCTCGCCATGCCGAACATCAAAGAAGCGAAAAACATGTATATTGTGGAAACCGAACCGATGGCCGAGAGCGCATCGTCTCCTAATGCGTGTCCTATGATGGAAATGTCAGCAAGGTTATAAAACTGCTGAAGAATATTGCTCAGGAAGATCGGGATGGCGAACATTATCGTCATCTTTAGCGGATTTCCGTGAGTCAGATCGGTTGTTCTGGAGTTAGTTGCCATAGCCTACATATTTTATTCTTAAGTAAAGTCTTTTATATCACATTTCGTTGTAATTTATCAGATTCGTAATAAAATATGCCTATGGGTAAGGCTGTAACGGAATATAAGGTGGCAAAGGAGATATTTTCCCTCGGCCGCGACATAATCCTGTCAGATGAAGCACAAAGAATGAAGGAGTTCACACAGCATGGAACGACTTCCGTCTTTGAGCATGTCGTTGCTGTTGCAAAGTTCAGCCTTCTGTTCGCGATAAACCTCGAGAGCCTGTTCGGAGCGAAGATCGATCACAGGTCTCTTGTCCGCGGTGCACTGCTTCACGACTATTTCCTGTACGACTGGCATAAGCCGAGCGAGAAGAGAAGAGGACTTCACGGATTTACCCACCCGTCTATCGCCTGCGAGAATGCCATCAAGGATTTTGACATCCCGCCGATCGAGCAGGACATAATCAAGCACCACATGTTTCCCCTTACGGCCATATGGCCCCAGTCCATTGAAGGCTGGCTCGTCTGCTTTGCCGATAAATGGTGTGCGATATGCGAGACATTCAAGATAGATGTTTCTTCTTACATTATCTATAGAGTAAATTTCCACTATGAACTCATAAAGGGCGGCATCACATTAAGAAGACCGCGTTCATCAGATGAAAGAGTATAAGCTCACAACACTTTGCTACCTCACAAAAGGCGAGGACATTCTGTTTATCGTGAAAGGTGCGACACAAAAGAACCTTTCCAACATGAATGTGGGTAAGTACCTGGGAGTCGGAGGACACATCGAAGACGGTGAGTCTTCGTATGAATGCATCGTGCGCGAGATCCGTGAGGAGACCGGCATAAGCGCGCAGTCCGTTAAGGACCTGAAGCTTAAGGGCGTTGCTTTCTTCATCAATGACATGTGTGATAACGAGATAATGTATATCTATAAAGGAGAATACGTTTCCGATGTTGATCCGTGCCCCGGCACTTGCGATGAGGGCGTTCTTACATGGGTCAACAAAAGCCGTATTTATGACCTCCCGATATGGGAAGGAGACCGCGAGATCTTCAGGCTTCTTTTCGGCCGGGAAACAGGCGGAACTTTTGAGATTAAACTCACTTATCACGGCGATGATCTGATAAGTGTTGAAACCTATTGAAATACTTCACGAAAACTTTTTTCAAAATTGCAAAAAAACTGCTTGACTTTAAGGACCTTGCGTAGTAATCTTACTAAGCACTTCGCGAGAAGGACGCTTACAAAAGCACTTCAAACGAGGGCGCGGATCTTGAAAATTGAATAGAATGCAGAACTTAAAAACAACGAGCCTTAAGTTAATTCGTTTTTAATGAGTTTAATTAAGTAATTG
>JAGDCV010000043.1 GCA_017958365.1 Clostridiales bacterium | reverse complement strand
TAACTTTAAGTAGCGGTTGCCATTCAAGGCGACTGATTATTGAAGAACAAATAGATTATCACGATAGCATATCAGAATTGGAACAATACATATTAGATGATTATGGTTACTGCGTCCGATTTGAAGATCCAACAATAGATTACAGCAATAAGATAATTACAATTAATTTGACTTTTTTGACTTCATATATATATCAAAGTAAAGCCGACAAAACTGTGGTATTGTCGATGGACAATATTCGTATAGCTGTTAATGCTTTTTTACGGGAGAACCCCAACTACTTTTTAAACGATGATTACTACATACGATTGTTTTTCTATGAGGCTCCATATTATAGATCTGGTCATTATGAAGAATTGGGTTCTATAACGAATCATTTATCAGATGCTGATACAAATGAGACGTATTTATGTAATGTATGCTATGACTTATCTTATTGTGATATACATAATGAAGGCTTAAGTTTTGATGATATCGTAGAGATAGATATTAGAAATCAGGGGGATGCCGATTATATTTCGCAATTCTTAGAAGCAATGCCGGACCTTGAAATAATATGCACAAATCCAGATTCTGTTGAATATTATGCTGAAGCATTCCCGGGAATAGATGTTATTAATGGATGATAAATGTGAAACAGTTTTATCCTATTTTATTTCTATGATGGCTTATTAACAGTCACTTGTTGTGGTAGTATTATGCGTGGGTGGGAAATGTCGCTTACGAAAGAAGGTAACTTATGGCTGATAATAACGAGACAAAGAACGACGAGCTTATAGATCAGGAAGAATACGAACGTGCGCTGGAGGCTTTGAATAAGTCGAAGAGTGCGCGTGTTAAGAAGATCGTAGAGCAGAAGAAAGAAAATAAGGCGAAGGCTAAGGAGCAGGAAGCAAAAGAAGCTTCTGAAGAGGGAGAGGTCAGTAAACCTGAAGCAAAGTCCGGCTTCTTCCATACGTTTATCGCGAAGAGCAAAAAGGATCCCATCATTCCTTTGTGTGTGCTTCTCATATTTGCGTCCCTCATATTCGCAGTATGCTACTTCGTGATCCCCAAGCTCGGAACCAAGACTTTGGGATTTACCGTAGATGAGCTCCGCGTCAACTATCTTCAGGGAGACCTGTATCTTAACAACCTTGCTCCCTATGATTTCAGCATCCCCGATGTTACTTATCAGGAGACGATGCAGATCGCTCTTACGGCAACAGCCGAGAATAACAAGAAATCCGATAAGCTTGATTACTTCAGCGCTGGCATTTCTAATACAGCAGTATCTTTCAACACTGCCATCCAGGGAAGCCAGAGAAAATCTGACGGTAAGATCACGGCTCTAAGAGTAATAGTCGAGTTCCCGGACGGAGTTGATACATCATCCTACTTCAACTTCCTGTCCCTGTATTTTGCAAGTTATATCCAGGCAGTATTCCCGGATGTATCAAGCACCGATGCTTCGCAGCTTGCGATGGATGCGTTAAGCAGCATAAGCGGACAGACCTACATGGTAAGAGGCGAGGTCGCCTACAGGGTATCGATAGTAAATACGGACACGGTAAGATACGTCACCCTCGATTTCCTGCCTGCCGACAATGTCTGATAAAGATCGAAAACAATAAAAAGGACTGACAAAACGTCAGTCCTTTTTGCTTGGCAGGGGAGACACGATTCGAACGCGCAACCGGCGGTTTTGGAGACCGCTGCTCTACCGTTGAGCCACTCCCCTGTGCGCGAAAGTTAGTTTACTCAACCCTTTGCAACCTGTCAAGTGTAATGTTATCATTTCCTTTATAATAAAATATAAAGAGGTACAGCTTATGAAGCTTACGGTTATCGGCGCGGGAAACATGGGGCGCGCTCTCATCAGGGGATTTATTTCAGGCGGAGTTCTTAAGGGCAGCGAGATATATGTTTATGACATCATATCCGAAGCATCGAAGAAGACTGCTTCTGAGTTTGGCGTTAATGCTTCCGAAGATCCCAACAAGGATGTTTCTGACAGTGATTACGTATTGATGGCCGTTAAGCCCCAGCACTTTGATTCCACTCTTGAAGGACTTAAGGGAAGTCTTGGCAAGGACACTATCGTTCTTTCCATCGCGGCTGCCGTTACCACAACAAGAATCGCCGGCATCATCGGTGAAAGAAAGCTTGTAAGGATCATGCCTAATACACCCGCTCAGGTAGGAAGCGGAGTATCTGCAGTATGCCCCGTGGGTTTAAGTGAAGAAGAGACTGCTTTCGTACAGAAGCTCTTTGAGACATGCGGTATCGTAATCATTTGTGATGAGAAGACGCTCGATGCCATCGGCTGTGTCTCAGGAACGGGTCCTGCTTATGTGATGCTTTTCATCGAGGCCATGAGCGATGCTGCAGTAAGCCTCGGCATTAAAAGGGCAGATGCTCTTAAGATCGCTGCCGCGACTGTGGCTGGTTCCGGTAAGCTCTGTCTTGATACGGGCGTTCATCCCGCGGTCCTTAAGGATCAGGTAACAAGTCCTGCAGGAACGACCATCGAGGGCGTTAAGGCTCTTGAGGAGAACGGATTCAGAAATGCCGTCATCAAGTCTGTTACTGCAGCATATGACAAGACTTTGAAGATGCAGGGGAACTGATGCCTAATCTTTCCAAAGTAACGATTTATACAGACGGTGCATGCTCGGGCAATCCGGGTCCCGGCGGATGGGGAGCGATCCTTTCCGCATCAGGTGTCAGCCGTGAGATATCAGGCGGGGAAGCACATACCACAAATAACAGAATGGAACTGATGGCGGTCATTAAGAGCCTCGAGCTTTTGACGCGTCCGTGCGAAGTTGATCTTTATTCCGACAGTGCTTATGTGGTAAATGCCTTTAACCAGCACTGGATAGAGGGCTGGCAGAAGAAAGGCTGGGTCAACAGTGCGAAGAATGAGGTTGCCAATAAGGATCTGTGGATGCAGCTCATCGAGCTTTGCAATACCCATAAGGTGACGTTTATCAAGGTCAAAGGCCATGCCGATAACGAGTTTAACAACAGGTGTGACGAGCTTGCGGTAGCGCAGTCCAGAAAATATGCGAAGGAATCCTGATGGAAGACAAATATCGTAACTTAATTGAAACAACAGAAGAGTCTGATGTAATTTTCCACGGAAGAGTTTTTGATACAATTGTTAAGAAGGTCAGACTTGCGGATGGCAGGGAGGCTAGAAGGGAGATCGTCGTTCATAACGGCGGTGCCTGTGTTTTGCCTGTAGACGATGATCTTAACTGCTACATGGTAAGACAGTTCAGAAGCCCCTTCGAGAAGATTCTCCTTGAGGTGCCTGCAGGAAAGATCGAGAAAGGTGAGGATCCCCGCGTATGTGCGATAAGGGAGCTTCATGAGGAGACAGGGTTTGAGGCTTCCGAATTGATCGAATTCGGAGGCATGAGTGTGTCTCCGGGGTACGACAGCGAGATCGTCTATCTGTATATGGCAAGAGGGCTTAAGCAGATAGGACAAAGACTTGACGAGGGGGAGTTCCTTAACGTCGAGAAGATCCCTTTGGCTACGCTTCTTGAAATGGCGGAGAAAGGGGAGATCATTGACAGTAAGACACAGCTTTGTATCTACAAGGCTGCAAGGAGACTTGGTATTTGAACAGTTTTGAGAGCAAAAAAGAAGTTACAGGAGTAATTCTTTTCTTCTGCGCGATCGCAGTAACTTTGCTGTACTATCTTCCTTCCGAAGTAACGGGAGTCTTAGGTAGTTTCGTAAGAACCGTTGGCGGAGGTCTTATAGGCTCCGCCGCTTTTGCCATTCCTCTTTTTCTGCTTTATGCATCCATCGACTTCTTTCTTGAGAAAAGAGAGGGCGTATCACCGATCCGAGTACGCTCGGTGATCATATTCCTTATCTGCCTTTCCGCTTTGTTCGCGGTAATCACTACGGACTTTGATCACTTCAAGCTTCTTTGCAAGACTGAAGACGGAAGCGCATACCATGCATCAAGTGCCATAGCTCTTCTTTGGAAGTCAGGCGCTGATTCAACGCTTATTGAATCTGCACCTAACCAGAGAGTGTTGCCCGGAGGTCTTTTGGGAGGTCTTCTTGCAACTTCACTTCACATGATATGCGGCAAGATAATCACTATCGTTGTCCTAATAGGACTTATCGCTTCACAGGTCATTCTCGTATTCCACATCTCCTTGAAGTCCGCTGCAAAGAAGACGGCCAAGGCGGTTGGAAATGCAGTAAGAAGGACCAGTGAGAGAAGGGCTTCAATGCCCCAGCGCCGTCCGGTACAGCAGGTTCCTCAGCAGCCCGTAAGGCGCAATCCGGTACCGCAGGGCAGGCAGGGTGCATCTCCTTTTGTCAATGCGCCTACGAGCATCGGCCCTCAGCCGTTCTTCGATAAGACTTATAACGTTCATGATCCTTTCAACCGTTCATTGCCCGTAGACAGCAAGTCCGGTTTTGCAGATATGTCAGACCCCGCTTTTGCTGCTGATACAAAGGGCGAGGACGGATATCTTACATACGGTGAGAGAAAGGTTTCAACTGAGGGCATGCAGAATGCCCCCGAGGCGGATTTCTCTTATGATTCCATGCCCAGGACCGCTAACTTGAGAGCTCCCGGAAAGAAGATAGATGAACCAGATTTTCTTAAGAGAAACGTTCAGCAGGATTTCTTTGATCTGTCGGGCGCGGTCTATGCCGAAGGAGATACATTTACTGATGACTACTCTGCGAAGCCCGGTGCCGGCGGATACTATACTCCCGAGGATGACATGCCTTATGAAGTAGATGACGATTCATACTACTTTGCCGATAAGCCGAAGGTAAGAGCCCCCAAGATTAAAGACGTTCCCGCAGCAGTTACGGACAATGCCATAACACCTGATGTCCCTCCGATAGCGATCGATAACAGAAGCGATGACACGGAAGGTTATTCTGCAATGGAAGGCAGGATAGTAGATACATCTGCTTCACGTAAGGCAAGCGGCTCGGGTGTTGAGGTAGCTTCATCCTCTGCAGCAAGCGAAGGCAGACGCATCAAGGCAAACGGCTTTAAGAACTATAAGCCGGTTCCCCTAAGCATTCTTGCTTCTGACCCCAACAAGAACCAGAAATCCACCGAGAGCAGTGATAAGCTGCGCGAAAAGGCTGAAGCCTTGCAGAATACATTAAGAACATTCGGCATTACCGATGCCAAGGTTACAAACATCACACACGGACCTGCCATAACAAGATTTGAGGTAACGATCGGTGCAGGTGTCAAGGTATCAAAGGTTAAGGCTCTTGAAGATGACATCGCTCTTGCCATGGCTGCCACGGCAGTCCGTATCGAGGCTCCTATCCCCGGCAAAAGAGCGATCGGTATCGAGATACCTAATGAGAAGACATCGGCCGTTTACTTAAGAAGCATTCTTGAGACAAGAGAGTTCAGAGGATCGTCTCCTCTTACGGTTGGCCTTGGCAAAGACATTCCGGGTAAGCCCATCTACTGCGATATCGCTAAGATGCCGCACCTTCTCATCGCAGGTGCGACTGGTTCCGGTAAGTCAGTCTGTGTTAATTCAATCCTTATGAGCATTCTATGTAAGGCATCGCCTAAGGACGTTAAGATGATACTTATCGACCCCAAGGTTGTTGAGCTTTCCGTATATAACGGAATTCCGCATCTTCTCATGCCTGTAGTTACGGACATGAAGGTCGCAACAGGCGCATTAAAGTGGGCTGTTGCCGAGATGGAGAGAAGATATAAGCTCTTCGCAGAGAAGGGTGTAAGAGACATGAACGGTTACAACCAGTGCCTTGATGAAGACGAGGATGCACTTCCTTTGATGCTCATCATTATCGATGAGTTAGCCGATCTCATGGCTGTTGCCAAGAATGAAGTTGAAGTTCAGATCGGACGTCTTGCCGCGATGGCAAGAGCTGCCGGAATGCATATGATAATCGCGACACAGAGACCTTCAGTCGACGTAATTACGGGCGTCATCAAGAGTAATGTACCTTCAAGAATTGCTTTTGCCGTTGCATCCGGTGTAGACAGCAGAACGATCCTTGATTCATACGGTGCCGAGAAACTTCTCGGTAGAGGTGACATGCTCTATAGTCCTCTGTCTGCACCTAAGCCTGTCAGAGGCCAGGGGGCATTCGTATCTGACGGTGAGGTTGAAGAGGCAGTAAGCTACTTAAAGCAGCGCTACGGAGCCCTTTACGATCAGGATATCAACGATCAGATCGAGAAGATCGCACGAGGAGAGGGAAGCGGCAAGACGGAAGGTGTTTCCGATTCTTCCTCATCCGACAGCGACGGAGACGATCTGTTGTCTGCGGCGGTCGAGACTGTTATACAGGCCAAGAATGCGAGTGTATCCATACTTCAAAGGCGTCTTGGTGTCGGTTACCCGAGAGCGGCCAGACTTATCGATGTCATGGAGCAGAAGGGTTATATAGGACCGTTCGAGGGAAGTAAGCCCAGAAGAGTCCTCATAACCGAGACTGACTGGCTGGAGATCAAAGCCAAGGGCGGTGAATAAAGTGTCCGTTACTGCGGAACAACTGATAGATCTTTTACGTTCCAGAGGACTTAAGTGTTCGTTTGCAGAGAGCCTTACAGGCGGTATGATCGCCTGCGGCATCGTTGACGTACCCGGAGCGTCCGATGTATTTGACGGCAGCATTGTTTCTTATTCGGACAGATTCAAGATAGACGTATTGGGCGTACCCGAGGATGTCATCAGGGAAAAGACAGCCGTATCTTCCGAGTGTGCACTCGCGATGGCAAAGGGTGCCCTGAGACTGTCGGGAGCGGATATCGCCGTTTCCGTGACGGGATATGCCGGCCCGGGTGACGGAGAGGACGGAACACCGTGCGGAACGGTATATATTGGATATGCCGATAAGAACGGTACGGGCTTTGTTAAGAAGCTTTTCGAAGGGTCGAGGGAAGAAGTCCGCAAATATACCCAATCTTTTTCTTACGAGCTTGTGTATAATAGGTCGGCTGATTTATGAGTACTAATCGTAGAGTTGTATCGGCCAAGAGCATAACATTTGCCACCGTTCTTGTAATGATCGGGCTTGTTTTCTCTAAGGCCTCAGGCTTTTTAAGAGATATCTTCGTAGGTATCAAATTCAGCGAGCCAATATATCGTGACAGTTTTACTTTGGCTTTTACCATTCCGGATCTTGTATATAACCTTCTTATCGGCGGTTCGATACAGGCGGCCATCACTCCTTCGTTATCTGCTTCCATCGCTTCAGGCGAAGAGGAGAGGGGAATCAAGGCCGTAAGCACATTCATATCCTTTATGGCGGTGTTGCTGATCATAACCTGTGCGCTGGCCTCCATATTCTCGGTTCCAATCTATAGATTTTTCTTCGGCACAGGTGAGAACGAGCAGACTGTTTACCTTTCAGGTATGGCGTGTAAGTGGTTGTTCGTTCAGATAGTCTTCATGATGCTTGCCGCTTTGTCTATCGGTATCCTTAACGCATACAAGAGATTCGGATCGACGGCATTCGGCCCTACCATCTACAATTTCTTTGTGCTGGCATCCATTATTGTTTTTGCAGGGAACAGCGAGAGTAATCTTGTAAAGACCACATTCGGTATCATGTGTGCGGCACTTATCTATTTCCTGTTCCAGTATGTCGTAGGAAGGGATAAGCTTCGTAAGTTCAGGTTCATCTGGGCTCCCCGCGACAAGGACTTCCACGCTCTTGTCAGAAGAGCTCTTCCGATACTTTTCTCTGCATCCGTAGTTCAGATCAATGTATTTATCCTCAATGCATTCAGTTTATCCCTGCCGGGTGTCGGTAACGTATTCGCCCTTCGAAATGCTTCCACCACATGGCAGCTGCCTTACGGTATCTTTGCCGTCGCCATCGGTAATGTCATGCTTCCGTCCCTTGCCGAACTTTACGGTAAGAAAGACTATGCGGGTGCCTCAGAGCTTCTCGGAAACAGATTAAGAAAAGCTTTGTTCCTTACAGTTCCTTCTGCCGGTCTCATGCTTGTTCTTAATACCGAAGTCATCAAAGCGATGTTCCAGTGGAATGAATCTTATACGGATGATGATGCGAGAAGGGCAGGTATCCTGCTTGCAGGTTATTCGATTGCCATAATCACGCACACTATCGTATTTATCATGAACCAGGCTTTCTATGCGATAGGAAACACCAAGATCCCGCTCATCGCAGGTTGTGTGGGACTTGTTACAAATCCTCTCATTTGCTATCTGTTCATTCCTTTCTTCGGAGCCATCGCGCTTACACTTGCTTATTCGTTTACGAGTATCCTTCAGATGCTGATACTGTGTTATGTCTATGCAAGGAACAAGGAGTTACGGCCTCACGGATTCTTCACGTTCTTCATGAAAGAACTGATCATCATGTTCCTTATGTTCGTATTCCTGTGGCTTTTGAACTTCAGATATATTGAAGTAACAGGTAAGATGTATGAGCTTTTGGCACTCGGAACAAAGATAGCTGCCTGCCTTACGATATACTTTGTAGGCGCTCTGTTCCTCCGTATGCCCGAGGCGGACGAATGGCTTAGGATTATACGTTCCAAGTTCGCTAAGTCCAAATAATAGCCCTTTTGTCGTTTTTTGTCGTTTTTTTTGTCCATTTGTCGATAACAAGCCGTTGACTTTGGTGTATTTTATTCGTAGAATGTTTTCGAAATAACTGAACAAATGTTCAAATTTACATCGGAGGGCTATTAGTAATGGCTAAGAATAAGACATCCAAACCTCAAGTACAGTCAATATCATCAGAAGATCAGGAAGCACGTAAGAAAGCATTGGAAGCTGCCATGTCTCAGATTGAGAAGCAGTTCGGTAAGGGTTCGGTCATGAGACTCGGAGATCACGAGACTCAGGAGATCGAGTCTATCCCCACAGGAGCCATCAGTCTTGACATCGCTTTGGGCGTAGGCGGTCTTCCCAGGGGAAGGATCATCGAGATCTACGGACCTGAATCTTCAGGTAAGACAACTGTTGCCCTGCACTGCGTTGCCGAAGCACAGAAGATGGGCGGAACATGCGCATTTATCGATGCCGAGCATGCACTTGATCCCAACTATGCATCCATCATCGGTGTCGATGTTGATAATCTTCTTTTGTCACAGCCTGACACAGGTGAGCAGGCTCTTGATATCACCGAGACACTCGTAAGATCCGGATGTATCGACGTTATCGTTATTGACTCTGTTGCCGCTCTGGTACCCAGAGCCGAGATCGAGGGCGAGATGGGAGATTCCCATGTAGGTCTTCAGGCAAGACTCATGAGCCAGGGATTAAGAAAGCTTACAGGTATCATTGCAAAGTCCGGTACAGTCTGCATCTTCATCAACCAGCTTCGTGAGAAGATCGGTGTTATGTTTGGTAACCCCGAGACAACTACCGGCGGACGCGCTTTGAAGTTCTACTCTTCCGTAAGACTCGATGTCAGAAAGACAGAGACTTTGAAGAACGGTACTGATGTTATCGGTAATCATGTAAGAGTAAAGATCGTTAAGAATAAGGTTGCTCCCCCGTTCAAGGAAGCTGAATTCGATATCCTCTATGGTCAGGGAATCTCGAAGGAAGGCGGCATCATCGACATGGCCGTCGAGAATAACATCATCGATAAGAGCGGTGCATGGTTTGCTTATAAGGGCCAGAAGATCGGTCAGGGTAAGGAGAATGCACGTCAGTATCTCATTGATAATCCCGAGATCTGTAATGAGATCGAGCAGCTTATCAGGGAGTCTTACATGCCTGCAGATCCTGAAGCATTTGTTGATGATCAGACAGACGATCAGGACTTCGATCCGGACGGCGATGACGATATCCTGGGAATCGACATGTAATGGCTAAGACTCCTTCCTATGACCTTAATTCTTCAAAGGATGCCCAGACATGCGGCATCAGACATATCGGGATAGGTATCTATTCCTCGGGTAAGATCCGCGAGTATCTTTTGAAGAAAGGTTTCTCTTGCGAAGCAGTTAATGAAGCTGTCATAAGCCTGGTAAAAAGAGAATATATCAACGACGAGAGAGCAGGGCGTAAAGTCCTGCTCTCGCGCTCCGGTAAAAAGCAGGAAAGCCGCTCTTACTTACGGCAAAGACTATATGCTGCGGGTGTAAGCCAGGAAGCTTCGGATATTCTTTTGTCTGAGGTGGAAGAAGACATCGAATTATGTTTTAATCTTTACTTGAACCTTGCCCCTTTTGTATCTGATTATGAAGAGGCTGAAGCTTATAGTGATGAACTTCTGAAGACGGCAAGGAAGAGGGGTTTTGGATACGAGACCTCACAGAATGCTTATAACAGATGGTTCAGGAAGGTTACTGATGATACAAAGAAGTGATATAAGCGTATCGGTGGTTGCACTCGGTTGTTCGAAGAATCTCGTAGATGCCGAATGCATGTCCACGAAGCTTCGCGAAGCAGGTTACACCATAGCTGACTCAAGCGACAACAGTCAGGTGGTCATCATAAATACCTGCGGTTTCATAGAGGCTGCCAAGAAGGAGGCGATCGATGCCATCCTTAAGGCCGGAGATCTTAAGTACGGGTTTAACGGGTCTAAGAAGGTCGAACATATCATCGTAACCGGCTGCCTTTCACAAAGATATCCTGATGACATCTTGAAGCAGATGCCTGAGGTCGACATCGTTCTCGGAACGTCTGATTACGGCAACATTGTCGATGCCGTTGATTCTTTATATGAGGGTAAGATCGACTTTAGGAAGAAGTATGAATGCAAGGCAGGCGGCATGGAGCATCTCATGTCCGACAGAGATGTTTCAACTTCAGGATTTGCCTGGCTTAAGATCGGAGAAGGTTGTCTTCACAGATGTTCTTTCTGCGCAATTCCTCTGATCCGCGGATCCTTTGTATCAAGACCCATGGAGGATATCCTTGCTGAGGCTAAGGCCATCGCAGCAAAGGGATATAAGGAGATCGTTCTCACGGCTCAGGATACGACCAATTATGGTATTGAATTATATAAGAAGAGAATGCTGCCGGAACTTCTTGATAAGATATCGAAGATCGAAGGCATTGAAGTCATAAGAGTCCTGTACGGTTACATGGATGGAATTGACGAGGAACTTCTTAACACAATAAAGGATAATCCAAAGGTAGCGCATTATCTCGATATCCCGATACAGCACGGCTGCGACAGGATACTGAAAGCCATGAGACGTCACGATACAGTCGATGTCATTACGAATAAACTTGAGATGATCAGAAAGATCATTCCGGATATCACCATAAGATCTACTGTTCTTGTGGGTTTCCCGGGTGAGACTGAAGAAGACTTTAATGAGCTTCTCGATAACCTTAAGAAGTGGAAGTTTGACAGGCTCGGATGCTTTGCATATTCGCCTGAAGAGGATACGCCTGCTTTTGACATGCCCGATCAGGTTGATGAGGAGACTAAGGCTCAAAGAGTTAAGCTCGTTTATGAGACACAGTATCCTATTTCTATGGCGTCTTCCGAGGCCCGCGTAGGTGAAGAAGTTGAAGTTACCATTGATTCTGTTGCCGATGACGGTATATTCTATGTCGGCAGAAGTTACGCCGAAGCTCCCGATGACGACCCAGTCATTTATGTGGCTGCTTCGGACGGGGAACTTCAGATAGGTAGCCGATACAAGGTCAGACTTGTAGAGAGCCGTGATTCTTTTGATATGACTGGAGTGACGATATGAACCTACCCAATAAATTGTCTATGTTAAGGATCATTCTGATCCCTGTGACGATGTTCTTTATGTTGCCTGTATCCCTGTTCGGTTGGGAGCCTTCAGGCTGGACTGAATTCATCGCTCGGAACGGAATGCTCATCGCGGCCATCGTATTTATCATCGCTTCAATTACTGACTTCCTCGACGGTCAGATAGCAAGAAGATACAACATGATAACCAATCTCGGTAAGTTCCTTGATTCTCTTGCCGATAAGATGCTCGTTATCGCTGTTCTCATAGCGTTAGTTGCTATCGGAAGGATATCACCCTGGCTTCTTGCAATAATCGTTCTTCGCGAGTTTATGGTAACCGGAATCAGGCTTCTTGCATCCAAGGAAGGCGTTGTTATGGCTGCCCAGATGATCGGTAAGATCAAGACGGTGACTCAGATGATAGCCATCATCTACATCATGTTCGAGCCCACCATCTTTAAGCTCGTTAAGACACCCGGGGCGGCTTCAGTACATGACATACCGTGGATCATGACCGTAGGAGATATCCTCTTTGGAATATGCGTCATCATGACGATCATCTCGGGAATTGACTATCTTACGCACAATCTTAAGTATTTCAAAGAATCGGATTAATAGGATTCAAAATATATATTGACATTTGAATTAAGTTACATTAAAAGTATTTGTAGATTGTGAGAGCAATCATTAATGGAGGTATTGTTAAAATGAGTAATGAAGAACTTTTTGAGAAGCTTAAGGGCATGATCGTTGATCAGCTTGGAGTTGAGGCTGATTCTATCTCATTGGAGTCCAGCTTCGTTGATGACCTTAATGCTGATTCACTTGATATGGTTGAGCTCGTTATGGCTATGGAGCAGGAATTCGACATCTCTGTACCTGATGAGGTAGCTGAGAAGGTCGGAACTGTAGGCGACGCTGTAGAGTTCATCAAGAACGCTATCGGCTGATCGGTTTTGATATAGATAATTCGGCTGGATGTGCATCTGTACATTCAGCCTTATTATTTTGTGAGGATATATGGACTACGGCGAATTTGAACAGCAGCTCGGGTATGTCTTCAAGGATAAATCTCTCCTCGAACTTGCCCTGACGCACACTACCTACGTATTTGAACACAATCAGGGGCATTACCTTTCAAATCAGCGACTTGAGTATATAGGCGATGCCGTAATGGATTTGGTAATAGGACGAAAGCTTTACGAATTAAAACCGGAAGCGGACGAAGGCTATCTTTCTAAGATCAGATCGATAATAGTTTGTGAGGAGTCCTTCGCGGGAGTCTCAAGAAGACTTGGTGTCGGAGACCTGCTTCTCATGGGAAAAGGCGAGGAGCAGACAGGCGGAAGGGATAAGGATTCCACTTTGGCCGATGCCTTCGAGGCTCTTATCGCGGCAGTTTACTTTGATTCCGACTTCGAGACGGTGGAAAGGGTCGTCCTTAACAACCTCAAGGAGACCATCAAGCTTGCCGTTGACGGAAAGATCTTCCTTGACTATAAGAGCCGTCTTCTTGAGATAGCTCAGACCAAGAATAACCAGCACACCATAAGATTCGAGGTAATCGACGAGAGAGGCCCCCAGCACGCAAGAGAATTCGATGTTGAGGTCTATGCTGACGATGAATTCCTGGCTAAGGCAACGGGCCGTTCCAAGAAGGACGCTGAGCAGAAGTGCGCCAAAGCGGCTATTTCTGTGTACGAGTCCAGATTTATGGTATAATCTCACGCGATGTATTTAAAGAAGATAGAACTTCAGGGCTTCAAATCGTTCCCTGACTATACTCTTATCGAGTTTGACCGCGGCATGACCGCCATTGTAGGACCTAACGGAAGCGGTAAGTCTAACGTTACTGACGCCGTAAGATGGGTCCTTGGTGAGCAGAGCGTAAAATCCTTGCGCGGCGGCAAGATGGAAGACGTTATCTTTAACGGTACGTCCGTTAAGAAAGCCATGAATTATGCCGAAGTCACGATGACACTCGATAATTCCGACAGAAACATCGATTCCGATTACACTGAGATTGAGGTTACAAGACGACTTTACAGATCAGGTGAGTCAGAATATCAGCTTAATAAAGTCAACTGCAGACTTAAGGATATCGTTAATCTTTTCTTCGACACGGGTCTTGGTAAGGACGGTTACTCCATCGTAGGACAGGGCCGAGTTGATGACATCTTATCGCCCAAGTCCGAGGACAGAAGGCGTGTTATCGAAGAGGCTGCCGGTATCACCAAGTTTAAGTCGAGGAAGGAAGAAGCTGAGAGGAAGCTTGCCTCAACAGAGCAGAATCTCCTTCGTATCGACGACAGGCTTAACGAACTTACCGAGCGCGTGGGCCCTCTTAAGGAGCAGGCCGAGAAGGCTCAGGAATACCACAAGGCTTATGAACTTCTTAAGACGACGGATATCTCATTGCTTGTAAGGCGTATCAATGATGCGAACGAGGCGATGGGTGATTTTGTTGATGTCCTGCAGAAGGTCCGCGACGAGATCAAGGAGCAGGAAGACAGATATCTTGATCTTCGTAATTCAAACAGCGATCTGAACGATAAGTCGGAAAAGCTCGAGCTCGAGATAGAAGAGAAAAGGCAGGAGTTATCTGACCTTACAGAGGAGATGCATGACCTGTCGGCCGATATCAAGGTTGACGAGGAAAAAGTATCTTCGCTTACTTCCAAGATCGAGGAAACGGCTAAGGCCGAGAACGATATCAACGAGGACATCGCAAGACTCGAGAATGACTATAAGGGAAGAATGGCCAAGGCCGATGAGCTTCTTGATAAGGCTAACGAGGAGCAGAAGAAGACTGAAGGTCTCGTAGCTCAAAGAGAAGAATTGATCGGCGGCTTTAAGGATTCTGAGAAGAGCCTCGGTGAACTTCGTAAGGCTATCGAGGATAAGACAAAGGAGATCAACGAAGCCCAGGGTAAGATCAATACCGCTAACGGTCAGATCACCATCTTCGTCGAAAGAATCAAGGAATTAACAGAAAGCCGCGAGTCCTCAAGGAAGATCAAAGAGGAGCTCGAAGGGAAGATAACCGAGGCTGAGAAGGCCTGGAAAGAGATGATGGAGAAGGAGGGCGAAGTAACCTCCGATATCCAGACGCGTAACGATAAGCTTGCCGAGATCAAGAAGAAGGAAGGCGAGCTTCTTGAGAAGCACGAAGACCTGACAAGATCGTTCCTCTCTGATAAATCAAAACTTAAGACTTTGAAGGACCTTGAGAGCCGCAAGGAAGGTTATCAGGAGTCCGTAAGAAGACTCATGAACTATGCCGATACGAATGCTTCGGTTAAGAAGAAGTGCGTCGGCGTGTTAGGTGACCTCATCTCTACCGAGAAGAAGTACAACACCGCGATAGAGATAGCTTTGGGTAATGCCATCCATAATGTCGTTACAAATAGCGAGCAGGATGCGGCTGATCTTATCAATGTGCTTAAGGAAAACAGGCTCGGCCGCGTAACTTTCCTTCCCATCGAGAACATTAAGGCAAGGTCTCTTGAGAAGAAGACTCTTGACGATGCTTCCGGTAAGAAGGGATACATAGGTATTGCATCCGATCTTGTAAAGGCTGATAAGAGCCTTACTGATATCGTTAAGAACCTTCTTGGCAAGATAATCATCTGCGATGACATGGACAGCGCAAGAAGCATCGCGAAGTCGATAAGCCACTCGGCTAAGATCATCACTTTGGAAGGTGACTCCATTAATGCCGGCGGTTCGCTTACGGGCGGATCCGTTCGTAAGGATGCCTC
The DNA here is from genome assembly GCA_017958365.1 of Clostridiales bacterium. Classification (GTDB taxonomy): domain Bacteria; phylum Bacillota; class Clostridia; order Saccharofermentanales; family Saccharofermentanaceae; genus Saccharofermentans. Next base: position 51,202 of record JAGDCV010000043.1, on the reverse strand, counting down.
GGGCATCTTAGGCAGAGCAGGAGAGATCAAGGATCTCGAGGCAAAGCTTGTTAAGAAGGAGCAGGAGCTCGGCGTTATCGAAGCACAAAGACAGGATATCGATTCTGACATCGGTGACATCGAGAAGGAACTTGCCCAGCTTGATGAGCAGCTTAAGTACTTCAGCGTAGAGCGTGCAAAGGCCGAGTACGAGTACAAGAACTTAGGCGAGAAGAGAACGGAACTTTCAGAGTCCGTTGCAGAAAGCGAGAAGCAGCTGCACCAGATATCCGTAGATAAGTTAAGGCTCGAGGATGACATCGCCGAATACGGACAGATCATCAAGGAGATCGAGAACGAGTTAAGCGATTACCGCGACGACATCGATAAGAGCGATAATGCCGCGAAGGAATTCAACGAGAAGCTCGATAAGATAAGAGAGAAGATAAGCGAAGGCAAGGCAGCATCCGAGAGGATCCTTGCTGAGCGTAACGGTGTGATCGAACTTGCTACTCACATCAAAGAAGAGCTTAACATGAGAAGGAAGAGCCTCGAGGAGTCGGCAGGAACAAGAAAGTCTGATTCGGCAACTTTGAGCGCCATCCGCAAGGGCATTGAAGATAAGAAGGCTCTGCGCGGCAAGCAGCAGGAACAGTTTACTTCCATGTCTGCTGAGATAAAGAAGATCTCTGACGAGAAAGAGGAGATCGACGAGAAACTCAAGGGCTTCTTCGAGAAAAGCTCTGAGGTCAACGACATTCTCACACGCCTGCGCGAAAAGGAGAACAACATCGTCTCCAAGAACGAGAAGCACATTAACGACATCGATTTCTCCAAGAACCGTCTGTGGGAAGACTATGAGGTTACTTACGATAACGTTAAGGACGAGTATCCTCCCACGGCAAATATCAACGAGTCCGTGAAGACTATCTCGAGCCTTAAGAATAAGATCAAGGCTTTAGGTCCCGTTAACCTTAACTCCATCGAGGAGTACCGTGAGGTTGCCGAGAAGTATGAGTTCATCACGGCTCAGCGTAATGACATCTTCAATGCGAAGACAGACCTTGAGAAGGTAATTGCAGATTTGATCGCGGAGATGAAGGAGCAGTTCCTTAATAACTTCACGACCATAAACGAGAACTTCAGGACAGTATTTACGGATCTGTTCAACGGCGGAAGTGCGGAGATCCTCTTAAGTGATGAGGACGATATCCTTAACTGTGCCATCGAGATCAAGGCCCAGCCTCCGGGAAAGAAACTCCAGAGTCTGACATTGCTTTCCGGTGGTGAGCGATGCCTTACGGCTATTGCACTTCTTTTCGCGATACTTCAGTTGAGACCGTCACCGTTCGTTATCCTCGATGAGGTAGAGGCTGCACTCGATGATGTTAACGTTTCCCGTTTCACGGACTTTGTAAGACGTTATACCGCAAGGTCGCAGTTCATTCTCGTAACGCACCGTAAGGGAACGATGGAGGCATGTGACAGGATGTACGGTGTCACCATGGCAGAGCGCGGTATCTCGAAGATACTTTCAATGAGGATCGGAGACTAAGATGGGTATATTTGAATCTTTTAAGAGGGGTCTTACCAAGACTCGTGACTTCTGGGCGAGCGAGTGGGTCAAGACCACAGCTTCTCACGGAAAGTTTGATGAGGAGATGCTCGAGGACTTCGAGGAGATCATGGTAAGGTCCGACTGCGGCGTCCAGGCGAGCGAAGACGTCATTGAACATATTAAAGACTATATAAGGAAGACGGGTGACGATTCCCACGAGGGCGTCATGAAAGCCGTTAAGACACATATAGTAGAGATCTTGGGCGAGAAGCAGACGATAGATATTATCCCGGGCAAACTTAATGTCATCCTCATGGTTGGCGTTAACGGTACGGGTAAGACGACTACTGCAGGTAAGCTTGCACTTAAGTACAAGAACGAAGGCAAGAAGGTCATCCTTGCTGCAGCTGATACATTCAGGGCTGCAGCCGTCCAGCAGTTAAAGGAGTGGGGTGAAAGAACCTCCACTGCGGTAATCGCTCACGAGGAAGGATCGGATCCCGCGTCCGTAGTCTATGATGCAGTGGCAGCAGCCAAGGCGCGTAAGAGTGATGTACTGATCGTTGATACAGCAGGAAGACTTCACAACAAGAAGAATCTCATGGACGAATTGTCCAAGATCAACCGTATCATTGACCGCGAGGCTCCTGATGCGAATAAGAAGTCGATACTCATAATCGATGCAACAACCGGCCAGAACGCCGTTTTGCAGACTGAGGCTTTCTCGGAAGCCGTTCATCTTGATTATCTCGGAATCACCAAACTTGACGGTTCCGCGAAGGGCGGAGTAGCGATTGCCGTTTCCTATCTTGCCAAGGTTCCCATTGTTCTTGCGGGATTAGGAGAAGGCGTTGAAGACTTAAGTGAATTTGATCCTGAAGCTTTTGCCGATGCTTTGATTGACACCGGTGAAAGTGTGTGATACTATTGCAAAGCTTGCCGTGACGCAGAAACAGGGCTTGTCCGCCTTTTCCGCAGTCACAGGTGAATAGTAAATATTTATGGAGGACAGTATTATGGCACAGATTGACAAGGCTGCAATCATCAAGGAGTATGCTACTCACGATGGTGACACAGGATCCCCGGAGGTTCAGATCGCTATCCTTTCTGCAAGAATCGCACTTCTTACAGAGCACCTCAAGATCCACAAGGGTGACCACCACTCAAGAAGAGGACTTCTCATGATGGTTGGTAAGAGAAGAGGCCTTCTCGAGTATCTTCAGAAGATCGACATCGAGAGATACAGAGCTATCGTTGCTAAGCTTGGTTTGAGAAAGTAATAACAGGGCAAATTAGTTCGGACGGGGCTGCAGATTGCAGTCCCGTTTTTTGTTTGTGGAAGCGTGTATGAGATGGTCTCCGGACAGTCCATTTTATTGTGCTGACACTATATATTGTTATGATATAATTGTTTGAATTGAAAATATGGGGGTAAGCATGGCTCGTAAGTCAGATTACGGTAACGACAGTATTACTATGCTCAAGGGCGCCGACAGAGTTAGAAAGCGTCCTGCGGTTATCTTCGGATCGGATGATCTGGAAGGTTGCATACATTCATTCTTTGAGATTCTCTCGAATTCTATTGATGAGGCCAGAGAAGGCCACGGTAAACAGATCATAATTACAAGGTTTAAAGACGGTTCACTTCAGGTCGAGGACTTCGGCCGAGGAATTCCTCTTGATTTCAACCCCAAGGAGAACAGATATAACTGGGAGCTCGTTTATTGCGAGCTTTATGCCGGTGCGAAGTATGATAATAATGCGCTAGGTGATTACGAGTACTCATTGGGTCTTAACGGACTTGGCGCATGTGCTACACAGTATTCGTCTGAATTCTTTGAAGTAACCGTATTCAGGGATAAGACCAGGTACAGTCTCTCTTTTAAGAAGGGTGAAGTTGTCGGTGAGCTTCAGCAGGAACCGTACAGGTTTAAAAGGACGGGAACCATCCAAAGATGGAAGCCTGACCCTGAAGTATTCACGGATACCGTTATCCCGTACGACAGATTAAGGGATATTGTTAAGAAGCAGTCAGTTGTTAACGGCGGTATCGAGTTTAAGCTTATCGATGAGGCTTTAGGTTCGGAAGAGTCGTTTATCTGTCCTGACGGTATCGCGGGTTTCTGTGAAGAGCTTTCGCAGATGAAGCAGTTTACCGAGGTTTACCGTTTTGACGGTGAGGGTAAGGGACGTGATGCTGATGACAGGCCTGTATATAAGTGCAAGGCTGAGATCGCATTCTGTTTCAATAACGAAGTCAATGAGATGCAGTACTTCCATAACTCGAGCTTCCTCGAGCACGGAGGATCTCCCGACCGTGCCGTAAAGAATGCTTTCCTTTATGCCGTTGATAAGGAGATAAAGGCGCGCGATAAGTATAAGGCGAACGAGAGCAAGATAAAGTTCGAAGATATTCAGGATTCGCTTATCATAATCACATCTACTTTCTCGACACTGACTTCTTATGAGAATCAGACCAAGAAGGCTATCAATAATAAGTTCATTCAGGACTTCATGACTGATCTCATCAAGAAGAATCTTGAAGTCTGGTTTATCGAGAATAAGCAGCAGGGTGATAAGGTAGTAGACCAGGTTCTCATCAACAAGCGTTCAAGAGAGAATGCCGAGAAGACGAGGATCAATATAAAGAAGCAGCTCACAGGTAAGGTCGATATCAACAACAGGATCAAGAAGTTTGTTGACTGCAGGTCCAAGGATACAGACAAAAGAGAACTGTACATCGTTGAGGGTGATTCCGCTTTGGGCTCCGTTAAGCTCGGAAGAGATGCCGAGTTCCAGGGGATCATGCCGGTAAGAGGTAAGATATTAAACTGCCTTAAGGCTGATTATGCGACTATCTTCAAAAGTGAGATCATCACCGATCTTATCAAGGTCTTAGGCTGCGGCGTTGAGATAAGCAATAAGCACAGCAAGGACATGAGTGCATTCAACATCGATCAGCTGCGCTGGAATAAGATCATCGTCTGTACCGATGCCGATGTCGACGGTTTCCAGATAAGAACTCTCATCCTTGCGATGATCTACCGCCTGTGTCCGACACTGATCGAGAAGGGCTTTGTATATATCGCAGAGTCTCCTTTGTTCGAGATAACGGTAAGGACCAAGGGCAAGAATGCCAAGGAAGAAACATACTTCGCATTTAATGAGAAGGAGAAGACGGAGATCCTGTCAAAGTTTGAAGACGATAAGGCATCGATCAATATCCAAAGATCCAAGGGTCTTGGTGAGAATGAGCCTGAGATGATGTGGGAGACAACGATGAATCCCAAGACAAGACGTCTTATCAAAGTTTGTCCCGAAGATGCGAGGAAAACGGCTGAGATATTCGAGCTGCTCCTTGGTGACAACCTTGCAGGAAGAAAACAGCATATCGAGCAGGACGGTCATCTGTACCTTGATATGCTCGATGTAGGATAAGAGAAGACTATGCCAAGAAAGAAAAAAGAGATTAAAGATAACAGTGATTCATTGAAGGCAAGGCTTACAGACGAGAGTAAGCCCGATATGCCGCCCGTAGATCAGCCGATCACGGAAATGCTTGAGATCAACTATATGCCGTACGCGATGTCGGTTATCGTATCGCGTGCAATCCCGGAGATCGACGGCTTTAAGCCTTCACACAGAAAGCTCCTTTATACCATGTATAAGATGGGACTTTTGAACGGCAACAGGACCAAGTCCGCTAATGTTGTCGGACAGACGATGAAGCTTAATCCTCACGGTGATGCCGCTATCTACGAGACCATGGTAAGAATGACCCGCGGTAATGCATCGCTTTTGCATCCTTATGTGGATTCAAAGGGTAACTTCGGTAAGCAGTATTCCCGTGACATGGCTTATGCTGCACCCCGATATACTGAGGTCAAGCTTGAGAAGATATGCGAGGAGCTTTTCGCCGGTATCGATAAGGATGCCGTCGACATGGTTGATAACTATGACGGAACCTTAAAGGAGCCCGTACTTCTTCCTGCGACTTTCCCGAGTCTTCTTGTTAACAGTAACCAGGGTATTGCCGTAGGTATGGCTTCCAACATAAGCTCATTTAACTTAAGGGAAGTTTGTGAGGCGACGATGGCTTATCTTAAGGATAAGAATGTCGACCTTCTTGAGATCATGCCTGCGCCTGATTTCTCGGGCGGCGGACAGATCCTTTATAACAGGGAGCAGATGGCCGAGATCTATGAGACCGGTAAGGGTTCCATCACTTTAAGAAGTAAATACAAGGTAGATACGAAGAATAATCTCATCGAGATTACCGAGATACCTTACTCAACTTCATCAGAGGCGATCATTGACGGTATAGCCGATCTTGTTAAGTCCGGTAAGGTCAAGGAGATCAATGACGTAAGAGATGAGACAGACCTCGACGGTCTGAAGATAACCATCGATTGTAAAAGGGGAACGAATCATGAGGAGCTCATGAAGAAGCTCTTCCGTTTTACGAAGCTTCAGGATACTTTCTCATGCAACTTCAATCTTCTTATCAACGGCTCTCCCCGTGTTATGGGAGTAAGAGACATCATAAGCGAGTGGCTTAACTGGAGAAGACAGTGCGTTTCCCGTGAACTTGCTTATGAACTTGGCAAGAAGAAGGATAAGCTACACCTTCTCGAAGGCTTGGAGAAGATACTCCTTGATATCGATAAAGCTATCAAGATCATCAGGAACACAGAGCTTGAAGAGGATGTTATCCCCAACCTCATGAAGGGCTTTGGTATCGATAAGATACAGGCAGAGTACGTAGCCGAGATCAAGCTCCGTAACATAAACAAGCAGTACATCATCAACAGAATCGCCGATAAGGAGAATCTGCAGAAGGATATTGCCGAGATCGAGGATATATTGGGTAAGCCCAACCGTATTAACACACTCATCTCCAAGAAGCTTAAGGAAGTTTCCGATAAGTACGGTAAGGACAGAAAGACCGAGCTTGTAATGGCTGAGCAGGTTGAGGTATATGTACCAGATCAGAATATCCCTGATTATCAGGTTCATCTTATGCTCACAAGACACGGATATCTTAAGAAGTTCACATCTAATGCCCTGAAGAGATCCGATGAGATCAAGATCAAGGATGATGATGAGATATTCATGAGCGTTGACGCGATGAACAAGAGCGATATCCTGTTCTTCTCGGATAAGTGCAATGTCTATAAGAGTAAGACATATGAATTCCCGGACAATAAGGTATCCGACTTCGGTTCGTTCCTTACGAATGCTCTGGGACTTGAGGATGATGAGAAGATCATCTGGATGCTTGTAACGACAGATTACAAGGGAAGAATCATGATCGGATTCAAGAACGGTAAGGCGGCTCATTTCCCTGTGGAGGCTTATGAGACGAAGCAGAACAGAAAGAAGCTCATAAATGCTTTCTCTGATAAGTCACCTGCTGTTTCCTTTGTGTTCATACCGGAAGGAGAGGACCCCGATCTGTTCGCAAGGTCAGACAGGGATAAGGCGGCTGTGTTCAAGGCTTCGATGGTATCTTTGAAGACTACAAGATCCACACAGGGCGTACAGCTTCTTATCAGTAAGAAGGGTTCGAGTCTGTCCGAGATCATCACGCTCTCGGAGGCAGGTCTTAACGATCCGGAGTATTATAGGATCAGGAACATTCCTGCGATAGGTTATTATTTGAAGTCAGAATCGTTCGAGAACAAACAGATCGGAATAGAAGACATTTAAGTGAAACGCACTGAAGATAATATCTTCGATAATTACGAGAGAAAATCTCGGAAAGGTGCCGGGCATATCGCGGCGGCGATAGTATGCGGCGTGACAATAGTTGCACTTATAGGTGTCGTTTTGTGGATCAACTCGACTTTGCAGATCGAGTCGGGCGTCGTTCCCGACTTCCAGGCTGCGATGGATGAAGGCCGTTATGCGGACGCTCTTGATATCTACCGTAATGTTCACGATATAGTTGTTGCATCAGATGATTCGGGACTTGATGAAGACTCGGCTCTCCAGATGCAGCGTGCCCAAATGGATCAGATGGAGCAGATTGTTAATGATCGTCTGTTGTCCATCGAGGACCAGATGAGATCATCACGATATATTCCTTCTACTGTAGATCTTCGTTTCATGAACGAGATGGGAGAGCTTACTTCTTCACAGATCTCAATCTGGCTTAATGATCTTAGCACCGAGTTTTTATTGGGTTCCATAGAGAAGCCCGATCTTGTGTTTATTTTCGAGCAGATGAGCCAGGTTGGTAATGTCTCAGCTACCACGACGCCGTTGCTTCACGAGATAGAAACGATCGAGATGGCAAGGGGAGAAGTTCAGGCGGCCGAGGCTGCTTTTGATGCCGGCGATTATGTTACCTCTGTTCAGGGGTATGAACTTGTAAGTCAGACCTATGATGGCTTTGTTTATAACTTTGCAGTTAACAGGCTGACTTTGATAAGGGATACCATGTATGAGCCGATGCTTGCCGAAGGTGAGCACATGCTTGAGCGTTACAGGTATTTCTCGGCAGAGGCGCTGTTATCTGATCTTGCCGTTATTTTCCCTGATGACAACAGAATAAATGCCGATCTTCTTGAGGCAACGAGTCATACTACGGAGGTTACCGAATATACGGGAACGGTGGAGGTGTTAAGCGTAAGACAGCTTATTGCGGATCCTTCGCGCGGTGCTTCAAACACCGGTCTTTACCTTACCACGGAAGAATTCACGAGAATGCTCGAGCAGCTTTACGCAAATGACTATGTCCTTGTTGATGCCGAGACCATGGCTGACATGAGTGAGGAGACATTCATGACTGAGGTGAACCTGACGGTTCCTGTTGGAAAGAAGCCTCTGATCCTCGTGCTTGATACGTTTGACTATAATGCAGGAAGCACATATAACTACGGCCTTTGTACGCAGCTCGCGCTCGACGAGCAGGGAAATGTGGTCGGACAGTATGTTGCTCCTGACGGAACCCTGGTCTCGGGAAGGGAACTTGAGGCGATAGGTATCCTTGATGCATTCGTTGAAGCTCATCCCGATTTCTCCTTCGACGGCGCGAAAGGTGTTATCTCGATATGCGGATATGAATCCGTCTTTGGATACGTCATAAGTGAAGACGAGGCTGATGACAGGTCGGAAGCTCTTGCCAATGTAGGACGACCGAACGTTACCTTTACGGAGAATGAGATCGCTGCCAACAGGCAGACCGTATCCGAGATCATGAGTGTTCTTCAGGATACTGGTTGGAAGCTTGCTTCTTCAACATACGGCAACATCAATGCATTTGAAGCCGATATGGATACCATAGTTGCGGATACGCAGAAGTGGATGGATCAGATCGAGACTTTGATAGGTGATGTTCACATCATCGTTTATCCGGGCGGTAATTACATATACGGAACAGATCCGAGGGCGCAGTATCTTAAGGAGAACGGTTTCAGGATATTCTTTGGAATGGGCTACAATCCTTATCACATCTACGGAGATAATTATCTATACTACGACAGGACGCCGATAAGCGAATCGACGCTTTCTTCTAATGATTATTCGAGATTGTTCGATGTCACTTTGATCCTCGATTCGTATGTCTATGCGGTGAACAATGATGATGAGTCGGAAGACCTCGAACCCGTCTGAGTATTTTTCTGTTAACTGTGGTGTAAAATTAAAAAAAAATATATAATTAGGTATATTGCTCTGGAGGGAATATCATGGCAAAAACCGACAGATTGTCAGAATATGTTAACGAACAGCCGATACTATGGCACGACAGAAGACGTTACTTTGGTCTTCCAATCTCATTTACAAGATATAGTTTTGATAAAGATAAGTTCTATCTTAAGAAGGGCCTTTTGAACACGAGTTCAGACGAGATCCTCCTTTACAGAGTTCTTGATGTAAGGCTTTTGAGAAGCTTCTGGCAGAAGATATTCGGCGTCGGAACCATCGTTCTTAAGACAGCCGACCAGACTACTCCTTTGCTCGAGATCAAGAGCGTTAAGGACTCTGAAAGAGTAAGGACTGCTTTAAGCAATATCGTTGAGAACGAGAGAAACGAGAAGAGAGTTCTCGGCAAGGAGATGTTCGGTGCTGCCGGACATCATGATGTCGATCTTGACGGTGACGGTGTGGCAGATCACATTGACACAGACCTTTATTGATCATCAGCAGGTAATAAGTGGAGACGAGACTAGACAGATATGAGGGGGCCAGAGAGGCTAAGATAGCTCAGTTAAGAGAGCTTATCGACAAGTCCAAGAAGATTGTATTCTTGGGCGGTGCCGGTGTGTCCACCGAGTCCGGAATCCCGGATTTTCGAAGCGGTGACGGTATCTATAACCAGGAGAGCGGCCTTAATTACAGACCTGTCGATATCATCTCGCACTCATTCTTCGTGGAGCACCCGGAGGAGTTCTACGACTTCTACAGAAGAAAGCTCCTTTATCCCGATGCAAAACCCAACAAGGCCCACAAGGCTTTGGTAAGGCTCGAGCGTCAGGGAAAACTTATGGCGATAATCACTCAGAATATCGATAAGCTCCATCAGGATGCGGGTTCCAAGTGTACCATTGAGCTACACGGATCCGTATTCAGAAATCACTGCATGGAATGCGGAAAGAAGTTCCGTCTCGATTACATACTCGGAACAACAGGCGTTCCTCACTGCGACAGATGCGGCGGCATGATCCGTCCCGATATCACACTTTATGAGGAGAATCTTGAGCATGATAAGGTTGATGCTGCCATTAAGGCATTAAAGAAGTGCGATCTTCTCATTATCGGCGGCACATCACTTACGGTTTATCCTGCAGCTACTTTCTCGCAGTTTATCAAGCACAATAACATGGTAATCATCAATAAGTCTTCGACTTACCTTGATCTGTCAGCTCAGCTTACGATACATGACAGCATCGGTGACGTATTGGATTCCGCGATACCTAAGCGTAAGAAGAGATCTGATGCAGGTAAGAAGAGGAAGAAGACAACGGCTAACAAGTCAACTTCAAAGAAGACGGAAACTAAGAAGAAATGACAGACTTTTTTGAAAAAGAAGTTCCGGTACTTCAGGCACAACAGCAGGAATTGGATAGTAAGAACCGCAGATTCAGCGCACTGCGGCTCGTTTTTTTTGTGCTTTTCGCAGGGTGTCTCATTGCAGGATTTGTTAAGCATTATAACATCATCTTGTTTGGCGTAAGTGCCGTGTCTGTGGCTGTGTTCATAGTGCTTTGCTTCTTGCACGGCAAGTCAAAAAGACAGGCGTCTTTTGTTGAAGCGAAGATTAAATCCAATGACAGATATCTTGCGAGGATCGACGGCGATTTTACGAAGTTTGAAGATGAAGGGGAGGAGTTTATCAACCACTCTCATTCGTACTCATCTGACCTTGATTTGTTCGGTTCTCATTCGATCTATGAGCTTTACAACATATCACATTCAGTGTGGGGAAGGAAGGCGTTTGCCGACAGGCTGTCGGGAAAGGATATCGCGTCTGTTGACAGGAAGACTGTCCTTGACAGACAAAGGATCGTAAAGAACCTGTCTGACGATCCTGAATTTCTTCTTGATTACGAGGCTTCCGGGATCATAAACCCGATATCTAAGGTGCCTGAAGCTTTGATAAAGCTTTGTTCAAAGAGTAAGAAGGTTCCTTCGTCTTATAAGGCTCTTTACCGATTCGAACCTTTGTTATGGCTTGTCCCGTTGGGGCTTCTCATAGCCGGCATGGAAGCATACGCCCGTATCGCTGCTTTGCTCGTCATTCTTGTCAATATCGTTATCTGGTTTGCCATGACGCGCATGGAGTTTACGGACATCTTTAAAGCCGGCCTTATCTCCAAGCAGGCAGTCGCGGTAAAAGAGCGGATCGAGCTCATCTTCTCCGATGAGAGCAGGAAGAAGTTGTTTGTTCCCGATTACTTAAGCGAGCAGTCTTTGAAAGAAGCTCAGACACTTATCAAGGCCTGCAGCATTTGTTCTTTAAGGGAGCAGCCCATATCGGCTTTGCTGCTTAATACTTTCATGCCATATGACCTCATGTGTGCAGATAAGCTTATTGATTGGGCTTGTGAATACGGCGAGTCTTTCCTTGGTACCATCGGTTCATTAGGGCAGATAGAGAGTCTTATGTGTGCGTCCGTTCCCGGTCTTGTGTCAAAAGAAGCATCTTTCCCGACTGTCAATGAGGATAAGAAAGCTTACTTTAACGGTAAGGACATGGTCCATCCGCTGCTTGATCCTTCCTCGGCGGTATCAAATTCGGTTACGATAGATTCGCAGGTTGCTCTCATAACGGGTTCTAACATGAGCGGTAAGACTACTCTCATAAGAACAGTCGGTGTAATGTGTGTTCTGTCGTACATCGGTGCAATGGTCCCTGCGTCATCCGTTGATCTGTCGGTCATGAGGATAATGACTTCAATGAGGATCGCAGACAGTCTTGAGGAGAGCATGAGTACTTTTAAGGCTGAACTTGTTCGTATCGGGTCCATAGTAAAAGCGGCAGAGGATGAAACTCCCATGCTGTTCCTTATCGATGAGATATTCCGCGGAACCAATTCACAGGACAGGACCGACGGTGCCGAGACTGTGCTTAAGAACCTGTCAAAGCCTTATATCTCGGGCTTTATGACTACTCACGACTATGCTCTTTGTGACCGTATCGTTGATGAGAAATACGAGGGGATAATCTTCTGTCATTTCAGCGAGAAATACGATGGAGATAACATCATATTCGATTACAAATTAAGAGACGGTCTGTCTCATGAATCCAATGCCAAATTCCTTATGAGACTGGTAGGAATAAAGTAATTAATATTTTATTAACATTTTCTTCATATTTGCCCCAAAAATCGTTGCTTTTATATTTTAAAAAATATAGAATAAAGCCATGGCATTAGAGCAATTGGACAATTACGGGGCTTTGATTGTTGATTACTCTTTTATCAAGGAATTCGGTTCAACCATGCTTCTTACCGAATTTCTTGATATTGTGACAAAAGGTCACAAAGATGTTTATGTAAGCAAAGCCTTCAAATTACTGCATTACTGCGTTATCCATCAGGCAGATGATAATTCTGTTCCGGTTTCTAATGCTATGCGTGAATTTGCAGCCATGCTGCTTCCGGATAATCTTTTACATTCAGTTCAGGTGATCAATACAGAGGACTTCTTCGAGAAGGCCTCAATGATATCTGATGCATGTATAGTCACGGCTTCTACGGGTGTATTCATAAGCAGGATCCGCGAGAAGCTTCCCGTTTATATTGGAGATATCTGCGTCATAAGCCCCGAGGGAGAGATCAACTACTATCACGGTATCTCCCAGTTACTCGCAGAGATGCCCGCACCGAAGTTAAGTCCTCTTGCAACTGTAGATAAGTACCTTGATGTGCCCGTCTACTGTAATGTCGGTGATACCGTTATCACCGGTACCAGCAGGAAGATAACGCTTGAGAAGAGAATCAGTTCAGGTGCCGAGGGTATGGTCTTTACGACTAATGATCCCAAGATAGTTGCGAAGATCTACCACAAGGGAATCATCACTCCGTTAAGATGGAAGAAACTCCAGACTCAGGTCGAGATGGGTATCAATGCCGTTGGTCTTTGCTGGCCCAAGGACCTTCTGTACTACAGAGGCGTTCCTGTCGGCTACACGATGATCATGGGTAAGGGAAGAACATTAGGTAACGTCTTTGACGGTCCCGATGCACTTCTTAATTCGTTCCCTAACTGGAAGAGACTGGATATCGTCAGCACTCTTGCCGACCTTCTTGAGAAGTACATCTATCTTCACATGAACGGAATCATCGCAGGCGATATCCAGATGAAGAATGCTCTCATCTATTCATCAAATGCAATCTATCTTATAGACATGGACAGCGTGCAGGTTGATAATCTCCCTTGTCCCGTCGGAACAGAGGAATTCACGGACCCGAGACTCTGGGGTACGGATTTTGCTTCGTTCTTAAGACGGCTGGAGGACGAGGATTATTCTATCGCCATGCTTGTTTTCTCATTGCTGTTCTGCGGTCTGCATCCTTATGCAACAAGAAACGGTGCCGAGACCTTGCGCGAGGAGATCCTTTCGAAGAATTTCCCTTACGATCTTGAAAACTCTTCGGATGAACATATTCCGAAGGGCGGTTATAACCATATATGGGAGTACCTTCCTGATGAATTGAGATCAATGCTCTATGCCACATTCCATGACGGTACTTCTTTTGAGGCTTTAAAGTGGTATGAGGCTGTCCTTAATTATAAGGAAGCTCTCTCGGCTGAAGAGTACACGGATCCCGAGTCCTACAAGGCTTTCCCTAAGATGGATTATGTAGCGACTGATCCGGATCCGATCGCTAAGCCGAGGTTCACTCCTCCTGCCAAGACGGCAACGGATTCTCCGTTCGCACCTAAGCCTTCGCCCACGGCGGGCCCCACGTTCCAAAAGTCTACACCAGGTTCGTACAATAAGTTCTATATCAACACAGATCCGGTACCTAAGCCGGCAGATAAGAAGAAGGACGATCAGGGTGGTAAGAATGATGGCGGACTTAGAGGTCTGTTCAAGAACAGGAGATAATTGTTATGGCTGAGAACAACAACATTAATGCATCGGATTTTGGAAGCAGTACTAAGAGAAGACTTCCTATCTGTTTTTGTCTTGATACATCCGGTTCGATGATGGGTGCACCGATCCAGCAGCTTAATCAGGGTCTTACAAACTTTATCGCATCCATTAAGGCAAATGATGATACGAGATCAGCTACTGACATAGCAATCGTTACTTTCGGTTCTTCTGTTGAGATCGTAATGCCCTTCGGTAAGATCTCCGAGGAAGGTCTTCCCGAGATCAAGGCATCCACAACAATGACTCCTATCGGTGAAGGAATCCTTACCGCACTCGAGCTTCTCAATGCACGTAAGGAAGGATATAAGGAGCAGGGTATCAAGTACTATCAGCCCTGGCTCGTCGTCATTACGGACGGTGCTCCTCAGGGTCCTAATGCCATGGCCAACATGGAACTTGCCATCAAGGCTTGTAATGAGCTTGAGAAGGACGATAAGCTCGTTATCTTCAACATCGGTGTAGGTAACAGCGTTGACTTTGATATATTGAAGAAAGTCTCGGTAAAGAGAGAAGAGCCTATTTCCGTTACATCAGGAGACTTCGGCAAACTCTTTGAATTCCTTGGCTCATCAAGTTCCTCTGTCGTATCTTCCGGCATGAGTGATGATGCACTTTACAACATATCAACCGAGCCTGAAGGCGAATCGGTCGATATGGATGACTTTATGAAATTTATGGAAGAGTAACAGATGTCAGGGATCACAGTATCAGCAGTTACATTAATGGGCCAGAAGCACCACAACCGTGGTGTTCCGTGTGAAGATTCATCTTTGGCCGTACAAAGAGACGGGGTATCCTGCGTAGTCGTATGCGACGGTGCAGGATCAAAGCAGTATACTCACGCGAGATTCGGTTCCAAGTCAGCCTGTAAGACGGTTTCAGATCTTGTTATCGATCATTTTGATGCGCTTTATAACGAGAACAGGGAAGCCGCCGTACGTGCCATGGTAATTGCAGCGATACATGTCGGTTTTGCGAACCTTATGGAGCAGTATAAACTCGATAAGCTCGAGAGACTATCATGTACTCTCCTGTTCTGTGCAGTTAAGGACAGAAGAATGCTCATAGGTCATCTGGGAGACGGACTCATTGCTGGAGTATCACACTCAGGCGTACATCCCGTTACCATGCCTCAGAATGAGAAGGACGGAACGACTTTCTTCGTAACCGTTCCGCATGCTGCAGATTACTTGAGGATCGTAAAGACGACTATCGACGATTATCACGGTGTTGCCCTTATGACCGACGGCGTTCAGGATAATGTATATGATGAGAACACGGGTCTTGTTAAGCCTGTTGTTGCACGTATGGTTGAATCCGCTTCTAAGGGCAGGGAACAAAGCGAGAGTGAGATCGAGTCGATCCTTTCCAAGTATATCGTAGGTTCGTCAAACAACAGTGATGATGCTTCGTTCGGTATCGTGTATTTCGATGGGACGAGTGCTCCTGATTCGAATGCTCTTCCCAAGGAAGCGGAAGCTTTCCCGAGAGCTAATGAGACTTTTAAGGAGCTTCAGGCAGCGATGTTCCCTGAGGTTAAGAAGGCGAAGGCTGTCATGGAGGCATGCGCTTCGAATCCTCCGGCAGAACCCGTTGCCGTCGGTGATGAATTGCCTGAGGGTGAAGAATCTCTTAAGGCAGTTCCCAAAGCTCCGGCACCTGCGGTCTTTACCGGTGAGAAGCCTAAAGCAGCTGCTGAACAGAAGAAGCCGGAGACACCTGCTCCTTCAAAGAAGAGCAATACGCCTATGCTTCTTAAGGTGATTGCACTCGCTGAACTTGTTGCAATAATACTCTTATTGATTAAAATATTTATTATAAAGGGATAAACGAATATGGGCAGAGAAGAAAAAAAGTACGAGATATTACCCGGTACCAAGACGCCTGATATCAAGGATATAGTTAATGCAGCATCGGATTTTACCAATCCGGGCGTTGAATCTGTCTATATTAAGGGCGGCGACTTCAAGAAGACATTGGCGCCTGAAGCGGAGAGAATGCAGATCTCGAATGAAGAGATCAGCAAGCTTCAGAATCTCGGACAGGAAGTTGCTGTCGAAGAGATGCGTGTTGCTGAAGAATCACGTAAGAAGATGGAAGAGATCAAGAAGCAGGTTATGGCACCTGAATCCATCGAGACTTTGCAGAAGACTGCTGCTTCCATGGCAATGAGCGATGAGAAGCGTGAAGTCATCGAGAAGGAGAAGGCCGAGAAGGAAGCTAAGAAGGCCGAAGAAGATGCTAAGCGTCAGGCAAGAGAAGAAAGAAGACTTGCCCAGCAGAAAGCACTCGAGGAGACTTTGGCTAAGAAGGCTGCTTCAGAGGAAGAGGCAAGAAAGAAGCTCGAAGAAGAAGAGGAAAATCGCAAGAAGGAAGAAGCCGAGAAGCGTAAGGCAGAGAATGAGAAGATCCGTAAGCAGAATGCTGAGGAGAATGCCAAGAGAGACGCACAGGCTAAGAAAGAGCGCGACGAAGAATATAAGGCATGGGTTGAGGCTAAGCGTAAGGAAGCCGAAGAGAATGCCGCTTCAAAGGATGATTCAAAGAAAGATGAGTCAAAGAAGGACGAAGCAAAGAAGGAGACAAAGCCTGAGGACACAAAGTCCGAGGATGACTCCAAGTCTGCTATAGCTTCTGATTCCGATACTCTGGATGATTTCTCCGAGTTCCTTTAATGATCACCTTGTGATGATCATTACGGCAATTATATAGATAACGTCTATTATCATCGCGAACAATGATATGAGCATCATCGTCTTGGGGGCCGAGAACCCGAGTTTCTTCTTAAGGTGGTCGTGAACCGGAGTGATGAGCTTCGGCAGGATGATTATCTTCTTATGAGTAAGTCTTCCTATGGTTATCTTGAGGATGGAAAGACCGCCGTCGATAAGGAAGGGAAGGCATATTATGAGATATGCGAACGGCAGTTTCAGATACATGAAGTAGAATGCGATGAAGAAACCGACCGACCTTGATCCCGCGTCTCCCATCAGGACCTTTGAAGGGTAATGATTAAAGCAAAGATATGCCAAAAGCACGACGATCATTACCGCACCGGGAAGGGCACTTGTCAGATCGAGTGTTCCGTGAAAACTTGAGGACAGCATCAAAGTTGCTATGGTAAGTATGCTGATCGTTCCCGACAATCCGTCAACACCGTCAGTTGCATTGGTTGCATTGATGGAAACGATAAACAGGATAGTGCCAAGAATAACGAATATGACAGGGTGAATGTAGAATGTGCGGGTGGAGAAGGAAAGCATTACTTCCGTTCCGAAGAAACCCATGAATATGAGGCTTCCTATGAAAGCTACGACTATGTCTAGGATTCCCTTGGACACCTCGCCCCAGGCATTCTTTGACCTGTCATCAAGAAATCCGATGAACGACATAAGGAATATGAGGATAAGTATGAGATACATACCCCTGTTGTGAAGACCGAAGCCTGCACATACAAGTACGAAGATAAGCGAGAAATAGATTCCGACGCCCGTAGGCTTGCCGATGTTGACCTCGGAACCCTCAACATATTTACGGCCGCGGTCGTGGCCTAACAAAGACTTGCCGAAGGGAAGGAACAGCATCGCTAGGAATGTGAGAACGCCTCCCGCAGCGCAAGAACATATCAATCTGGTTAATTCTGACATCGCCCACCTCAATAACCCATTTAATCGTGTAATTATACTGTTAATCTGTTATAATTTCTATCTATTTAAAAGATTTGGGGGCATATTATGGATTATAAGTCCGTTATAGCGCAGAATTTGTCGAAGATATCAGGTCTTACCGAAGATCAGATCTTTAAACTCATTGAGATCCCTCCCCAGAAAGATCTGGGAGATTTTGCTTTTCCTTGTTTCATACTGGCCAAGAGCCTTCATAAAGCTCCTCAGATGATATCTCAGGATCTTGCATCCGACGCATCATTAACTGCTGACGGTATCTTTACCGTTAAGAATGCAGGTCCTTACCTTAATTTCTACGTGGACAGATCCAAGTATGCATCGGATGTTGTATCGGGCATTAATGATGCAGGTGATAACTACGGGGCTTCTGATCTTGGTAACGGACAGAACGTCATCATCGAGTTCTCTTCGCCCAATATTGCCAAGCCTTTCCATGTAGGCCATGCGTTTACTACAGTTCTCGGTAACTCATTGTCGAGGATCTACTCCAAGTTAGGATATAACGTCATCAGGATGAATCACTTAGGTGACTACGGAACGCAGTTCGGTAAGCTTATCACGGCTTACAGGCTGTGGGGCGATCAGGAGGCTCTCGATAAGGATCCCATCACCGAGCTTTTGCGCATCTATGTTAAGTTCCATGAAGAAGCGAAGAAGGATGAATCCCTCGAAGACAAGGCTCGTGAGAACTTCCGTAAGCTCGAGGAGGGCTGCCCCGAGGAGAAGGAACTCTGGCAGAAGTTCAGGGATATGTCTCTTGTTGTGTTTAACAAGCTTTACGACAGAATGGGAGTATCTTTCGATAACTATAACGGCGAGTCCTTCTACAGCGACAGGATCCCCGCCGTTGTTGACATGTTAAGGAGCAAGAACCTCCTTGAGGAAAGTGAGGGAGCTCAGGTCGTAATGCTCGACGAGTACAATCTTCCTCCTTGCATCATCTTAAAGAGCGACGGAACTACCATCTATGCTTCAAGAGATCTCGCAGCAGTCCTGTACCGCGACGAGACTTATCACTTTGACAAGAATATCTACGTAGTAGGTACTCCGCAGGCTCTGCACTTTAAGCAGGTGTTCTCCGTGCTTAAGAAAGCAGGATATGAGTGTGCCGATGACTGCGTTCACGTAGGCTTCGGTCTCGTTAAGTTCAAGGATATGGTCTTCTCCACTCGTGAAGGTAACATCGTTCTTCTTGAGGACCTTCTCGACGCTGCCGTTAGTAAGACGCGCGAGGTTATTGAGGAGAATGCAAAGGCAAGAGGCCAGGATATGAGCGAGGAGGAGATCTCCGATATTGCAGAGAAAGTCGGTATCGGTGCCGTTATCTACACCTACGTTAAGGCAGGCCGTGAGAAGGATATCGTATTCTCATGGGAGGAGATGCTCAACTTCAACGGAAACTCAGCGCCCTACCTCATGTATACATACGCAAGGATCCGCTCCATCGCTCGAAAAGCTAAGGAAGCAGGCCTTGCAGCAAGTAAGGACAGGAATGTCCTGGGAACGCTTACGGGCGATGATGCTTATGAGGTCATAAGTGCTCTTGCAGGATTTGAGGATGCTGTAAAGAAGGCTGCCCAGATATATGAGCCTTTCGTTATCTCAAGAAGTCTGTTCGAGACGGCATCAGCCTTTAACTCCTTCTACAACAACACAAGGATATTGGGCGATGACATAAGCAAAGAGGATTCAGAGGCGCGCCTTGCTCTTTGCGATGCTGTAGGCAATGTATTGAAGTCCGGTCTCGGACTTCTCGGAATAGAGACGGTAGAGAGGATGTAATCCATGGAGAAGATGCCTGATTTTAAGGATATAAAGTATACACGTCCCGACATTGATACTATCACGGTCAGCGTCAAAGACTTAAGACTTAAGCTCATGACAGCCCAGGATATCAATCAGGCATCGGACATACTGATGGAGTATGAGAAGCTCATAATCGACTTTAATACACAGTATGAGCTTTGCAATATCCTTCATGACCTTGATACTTCGGATGATTTCTACACTGAAGAGCTCGAGTTCTTCGACAGCGCTTTTGCAGAGTTAAGCGAACTTTCCGCAGCCATGCTTACCGTTATGGTCAACTGTCCCTGTGCTGAAGGCCTTAAGCATAAGTACGGTGACATGATCTTCCGTAAGGCGGTTAACCTTAAGGAGACGATATCTCCCGAGGTAATTGATGATTATGCTGAGGAGTCTTCCTTGCAGAATGATTATGCGCAGATCCAGTCGGAGGCGCAGATCATGTTCGAGGATAAGGAGTTGAACTTGAGTCTTCTTGCGCCTTACCTTGAATCCACAAGGCGACAGACGAGAAAGGATGCCCATAAGGCTCTCGATGAATACTATCAGGGCAAGAAAGAGACATTCGATAAGATCTACGACGATCTTGTAAAGATAAGAACGAAGATCGCAGGTAAGCTCGGCTACGACTCTTATACCAAGCTCGGTTATAAGCTCATGGAGCGTTATGATTACAATCCCGAGGATGTAGCAAAGTTCAGGGATGCGATCTTAAGATACATCGTTCCTCTCACGGTCCAGATAAGAAATCTCCAGCAGGAAAGACTCGAAGTCGAAGATCTCATGTTCTACGATCTTCCCACTTTGTTTAAGAACGGAAATCCCGTTCCCAATGTTCCCGGCATAAGTTATGAGAATGTTGCGGGAGAGTTTTTCGCGAAGATATTTGACAGCCGTCCGAGTTTCTTCGAGGTTTTGTCTGAGCACGGATTCACGGATCTTCTGTCGAGAAAGAATAAGTCCACGGGCGGTTACTGCATGTATCTTGACGGTTATTCGATACCGTTTGTGTTCATGAACGGTAACGGCACTGCCGATGATGTTGCAACTATCGTTCACGAGGGCGGACATGCTTATGCTGCGGTTACGAGTGCTGATGTCTCGCCTTTTACCGAGTGCCTTTCTCCGACGCTTGAAGCATGCGAGATCCACTCGACTTCAATGGAGTTTCTCTCATATCCTTTCATGGAGATGTTCTATGGCGATAAAGCTGAGCAGTACAGGGAACTTCACATGACGCAGGCTTTGCTGTTCCTGCCTTACGGATGCATGGTCGATGAGTTCCAGCATATCATTTACGATAATCCCGACATGACGCCGGATGAGCGTCACGGTGTATGGAAGGAACTCGAGAGCAAGTACCAGCCTTTCATAAAGTATGACGAGGATCATCCTTTCCATGCCATGGGTGGCGCATGGATGAAGAAGGATCACATATTTACGTCTCCTTTCTACTATATCGATTACTGTCTTGCGCATATCTGTGCTTTGCAGCTTTGGGATCTGTCGAGAGAGGATATGAAAGAGGCTCTTAACAAGTACAACAAGCTTTGTTCTCTGGGCGGAACAGATACGTTCCTGAACCTTCTTTATAAGTCGGATCTCGAGAGTCCGTTTAATGTTGACGTCATAAAGCGCATCGCTTTTGCCTGCAGTGAGTTCCTTGATCTATGAGGCTTCCTGAAGAATTTACCGAAAGAATGAAGAAAGAACTGCTGTCCTCCGGAATCACGGAGGACGGTTTCTTTGAAAGTTTCGATTCGGAAGGATTGAAGGGAATAAGGATAAACCAAAGTAAGGTCGGGCCTGACGGGTTTGATAAGGTTCTTAATGACATCGATCCTGACGGTGAACATGATAAGGTCAGCTGGTGTGACAGCGGCTTTTATACGAAGGCTGAATTATCCGGTAATTCACCTTATTATCATGCAGGGGTCATCTATCCCCAGGAGCCTTCCGCGATGCTGCCCGCACAGGTCTTAGGTGCTGTTCCGGGAGACGTTGTCATCGATCTATGTGCAGCCCCGGGAGGAAAGGCGTGCAGGATTGCTGAAGACCTTAAAGGTGAAGGCGTCCTCATAGCTAATGAGATATCCGAGAACAGGTGTAAGGCCCTTCTTCGCAACATAGAAAGAATGGGCATCTCCAATGTCGTTGTTCTTAACGAAGACCCCATAAACATGAGAAGTGTCCTTGCGGGCGCGGCAGACAAGATAATCGTCGATGCGCCGTGTTCCGGTGAAGGAATGTTCAGAAGAGATCCGTCTGCCGTTAAGTCATGGGAGAAGTATGGTCCTTCTGAATGCGTCATACTTCAGGCATCCATACTTGAAAGTGCCGATATCCTGCTTAAAGACGGCGGTGAACTTGTCTATTCGACATGTACTTACGGTCAGTCCGAGGACGAAGAGCAGATCCTGGATTTCATAAGCAGGCATCCGCGCTATGAAGTCATTCCTCACCCTGAGATCAAAGGTGTCACACATGCAAAGGAAGGTTCGAGATTACCCGGAAGCATGAGGATATGGCCTCACATAAGCGAAGGAGACGGGCATTTCTGCGTTCACCTTAAGAAGAACGGTACGTCGGATGAGGAACAGGTGGAATTAAGTTCTTTCAGGACAAAACCCGGAAAGCTTATTCGTGAGAAAGAAGCCGTATTGAAGTTCATGTCGGGTATTCTTAATGACGAATGCTTCAGGAAGTTCAGGTCAACGGTTGAGGAAGGTCTTCTTATCAAGGGCACGCATGCTTCGATACCTTCCGTGGATGACAGGTGCATAAAGGGTCTTAAGTCAGTAAAGAACGGATTGTACTTAGGGGAACTTAAGGCTGCGGGCAAGGAATTGACCCTCGTGCCTTCACATTCTCTTGCTCTTACTCTTAATAAGGACATGGTAAGACCTGATTCGTGTCTCGAGTTTTGCATTGATGATCCGCTGGTTCAAAGATACCTTAAAGGCGAGACGTTAACGGCTGAGCCCGGTTCCAAGGGTACTGTCGTGATAATGGTGGAAGGATTCCCGTTAGGCTTCGGCAAAAGAAGCGCTGACGGCATGATAAAAAATTTGTATCCCAAGGCATGGAGGCTTTTATGAGGATAGTAATAGCAACAGGAAACAAGGATAAGGTAAGAGAGATGAACGAGCTTCTCGAAGGGACGGACTTTGAAGCAGTCTCCATGAAGGAGGCGGGCATATCCTGCGATATTATCGAGGATGCCGATTCATTCAGGGGGAATGCCCTTATCAAAGCTACGGAAGTAGCTAAGTATACCGACGATTATGTGCTTGCAGATGACTCCGGTCTTTGCATTGATGCATTAGACGGTGCTCCCGGCATCTACTCTGCAAGGTTCTGCGGAGAGGACTCCACTTATGAGCAGAAGTTTAAGAAGATATTCGAGATGCTAAAGGATGTTCCCGAGGAAGAGCGTACCGCGCATTTTACCTGTGCCATCGCCGTCGTTAAGCCCGATAAGACAAGTTTTACCGTGGAGGAGACCTTTGAGGGCGTGCTCCATGAGACTCCTTGCGGTGAGAACGGCTTCGGCTACGATCCTATCTTCTACGTGCCCGAGTACGGCATGACATCCGCGCAGATGAGCCCTGAACTTAAAAACAGCATGAGCCACCGCGGTAAAGCCTTGCGAAAAGCCGTTGAACTTATCCTTAAATCGTGCTAATATCCGTAGGCACGAAAACAAATGTCCACCGTACGTGGACTGTTTTAAGGGGAGTTTGTGATGGCTGACGCAGTCGAGTACTATCTGGTGGACAAGAAGGTCCTTCCTGAAGTTTTCATCAAGGTAATGGAGGTTAAGCAGCGTCTTAATACCGGGGAGTCTTCCTCCGTTAATGAGGCTGTCCGTAAGACAGGTCTGTCGAGAAGCGCTTACTATAAGTATAAAGACTCCGTATTGCCTTTCTTCGAGGCTACCAACGGCAAGAAAGTCACTCTCCTTATAACTGTAGAGAACTTCCAGGGTATCCTGTCTTCCATAATAAGCGTAATATCGGCTACCAAGGCGAGTATCCTTACCATTAACCAGAATATCCCCATAAACGGTCTTGCCGATATATCCATATCATTGGATACGGCATCGATGTTCGGCTCGGTGGAGGATATCATGAATGACATTAACAAGATCGCCGGTGTACGTAAGTGCACGGTGTTAAGCAGAGAATAATAAGAGGTGAATCGAATGAAGAGTATTGCAATATTGGGTTTCGGAGTTGTAGGTTCGGGCGTTGCGGAAGTCCTTGCCATGAACGAGGACAAGATCGAGAATCACGTTGGATGCAAGGTCCGCGTTAAGTACATTCTTGACCTTCGCGATTTCCCCGGAAGTCCTTTTGAATCTCTTGTAACGCATGATGCCGATCAGGTTTTTAATGATCCTGATGTATCCGTGGTTGTAGAGACCATCGGAGGCGCAAGGATAGCATATGAGTATACGAAGAGAGCTCTTTCTTCTGGTAAGAGTGTTGTTACTTCCAATAAGGAACTGGTTGCAACACACGGACCCGAGTTAATGGAACTTGCAAAGGCCAATAACTGCATCTACCTCTATGAAGCGGCAGTCGGAGGCGGTATCCCGATCATAAGACCTCTTCACAGATGTCTTGCTGCAAACAAGGTCGTACGTATCGCAGGTATCGTAAACGGAACGACAAACTATATCCTTACCAACATGAGAGATAACGGTGAGACATATGAGGATGCTTTGAAGCAGGCTCAGGCTAACGGATATGCAGAGCAGAATCCTACAGCTGATGTTGACGGAATCGATGCACAAAGAAAGCTTTCCATTCTGTCTTCCATCGCTTTGGACGGCGCCTATGTTGCTCCTTCAGAGATCCACACTGAGGGTATCTCAGGTCTTTCTCTCGATGACATTGATTTTGCAGGCAAGATCGGCTGCAAGGTTAAGCTCCTTGCAGTTTTGGATAACCAGTCTGAAGGCAAGGCTTACTCCTTTGTTGCACCTCACTTTGTAAGAAGCTCTTCCGTGCTTTTCCCGGTCGAGGGTGTATTCAATGCTGTCGTAGTCGAAGGAAATGCATTAGGTGAGGCTATGTTCTACGGAAAGGGTGCCGGTAAGCTTCCTACGGCATCAGCCGTTGTCGGTGACATCCTTGAGGCTGTCATGCCTGTTGAGGCAATTGCTTATGCTCATAACTGGGTCGTACCTTCCGAAGGCGAGCGTGTAACGCTTCCTTATGAGGAGGCCCTGGTTAAGATCGTCGTAAGGTCTTCTGAAGCAGGTGTGGATGAGATTAAGAAAGTTTTCGCTTCTTATGAGACTGAGACTGCGTTGGATGACGAAGATCAGAAGGCGATCATCGTAAGAGGCATTAAGAACGGAGAGATCGATTCGCTTGTTGCCGGCATCAACGGCGCCAAGTGGATGCACATGTACGAGTAATGGCCGAGAGATTAATCCTTATCACAAATGATGACGGGATAGATTCTCCCGGACTTAAGAGGCTTGCCATTGCCGCGAAGAAGTACGGCGATGTTTATGTCGTTGCTCCTGACGGCGAGAGATCGGGCATGTCCCACAGTTTTACGTATAAGACTGAGATCACGGCCTTAGAACACGATATCGGTGTAGATGGTGTTGTTGCTTACTCATCTGACGGAACACCATGTGATTGTGTCCGCATAGGTGCATTAGGTCTTCTGCCGCGTAAGCCGGATTATGTTCTTGCGGGCATTAATCTTGGTTATAACATATCTTCAGACATCCAGTATTCAGCAACTGTGGGAGCCGTACTTGAGGCTTCGTTTCAGGGGATTCATGCGATAGCATTCTCGAGGGGTGCAGGAGAAGTGGATAACATGCCTTTGGTCGATAAGTATCTTGATGAGATTCTGGGAGAACTTATAGGTAAGAAACTTGATCCGAATCAGGCGTGGAACGTTAATTTCCCGCTTTGCACGCTCGAAGAGTGCAGGGGTGTGATGAGTGACTGCAAGATCTCGATGGATGCGTTCTATCAGGATAATTATCATAAGAAGTTTGAGAACGGAAAGTATATTCTTAAGGTGCAGCAGGACAGGCAGTGGGAAGCTTCCGAAGGGACTGATCTTTATGCTGTCATCAATAATTATATTTCAGTAGGAAACGTTACGAATATCAAATAAATGTTATAATACGCATGGAGTTCTTTTTAAGGGATAGGAGGGAACATCTATGTTGTATGACAAGAGTTTCGAGAGGTTCAAATTCAGTACCGATCAGTTCATTGATCAGGGAACAGCAACCGAACTTAAGAGTGATTATGACAGCCTCACAAGAAGATTGCTTCATGACGATTACAGGGCCGTCAATAAGGCCATGTATGGTTATGATCAAGAGGGAAGTAAATTATCCGGAATAATCCTTGCTGCAATAATGATTTTGGGCATGGCTTCTGTCATTGCTTTTGCCTTGATGAAGAACATTGATGGTGTCCTTATTTCCTTTGCCGGTATTTTCCTTCTGGCGGGGGTAATGACTCTTCTGGGAAAATCTTTGATCGGTAAACATCAGAATACTTCCAAAGAGCGGTTTAAGATGAGGCTCAGGGGATTTATCATAACCGTCGTATCCGCAGCGATAATCGCCTTAGAACTTAACAAAGATAAGTTTGATGGCGCAATGATTTATATTGTCCTGTTCATTTTTCTGTTTGGTGCGGCTGCTTTATGGCTTATACTGTTCGCGTTTATAGATATATTTGCAAAGGTCTTTTTGTACAGAGAAATAATAGATGCCAAGTGTATCGGGTATGTACGTCTGGTAAGTTCAGACAGTGTTGAGAGCAGCACCATGAATGTAAACAGACGGTTCCTTTATATCATGACATCGCCTGTGTTCGAATATAACTATAACGGTCAGCATATAGAAGCTTTGTATGATGATTTTGTCGTAACGGATTCTTCTGATGTTGAACTGGGTACTTATGAGTCTATCAGGATAAATCCGAGACATCCTGAGGATATATATTCGCCGAAGGCTACAAAGATCAATTCGATAGTTTATGTTATCTTCGGTTTATTTGCAGCTGCGGCAACTATTCTTGTTGCATACTTCGGTCTTAGCGGAAACTATACCATTGAAACCGGGTCAGGATCCCAGGTAGTATCCGGCCCCGTCAGTGTTAATGACGAGATGATCGAAGAAATGTATGCATCAGATATTGACGGCAGGGAATGGTATATCGAGACAATGACGATCGACAGTATAGAGACTTCGGACAGCAACATTATTCTGCGCTTTGAAGATCCCGGAATGAGAGGTGTCCGCATACCTTCCACTGATCAGTATGAAGAAGGTGACAGCATCTATATTCTTTACACCATAGATGAGGAATATCTTGATAGCGGGGCTCAGTATAAGGATACGTTTATCTTAATTGATCCGGATGAATATGTTTACATAGGAAACCACGGAGCTTATGAAGGCTGATAAGCTAAAGTCACTGTTCAGATATCTGTTAGTAACTCAACTTCTTATCAGTGTTGTTGTAAGTGCAGTTTCAGGATTCATTCCGCTCCCGTCTGCTAATGCAATGTGCATTGATATCGGCAGAAATGTATTTGAAGAATCCGGAATAATAGGGAAAATAGAGAAGGGACAATCCGCGAGGAGTCATGAATTCTCACTTGAAGAAGGTAACTATCTTCTCGAAGTTGATTATTCATGTACCAATAACAACAACTTTATATCCATAGTATCTGAAACCATCGACAGCCTTAGTTATCTTAATGAGCGCTGGCAGAATACGGTAGCATCGGATAATTCGATCGTCATAGGCTTTACGTTGGAAAGTGCAGCTGATGATATCAGCATAGCAGCAGTCAATGCTGAAGATGATGATTTTGTGATCAGAGATTTAAAGATAACGGTCAATCCCGGTGCTTCGCCCGTGCAACCCGATATGCTTTCGCGCGTGCTGTCAGCTTTTGCTCTTCTCGTGCTGTTCTTTTCCCTGTTCGACATCCTTCTTTACCGATGTCTTAACGACAGCAGGAATATAGCGATCTATATGTTCCTGTTTATGGTTGCTTTTATCTTCACGATTCCTCTGATGAGGGATGGTCTTTATAACGGTAATGATCTTGCCTTTCATATTATGAGGATTTACGGTATCAGGGACGGTCTGTTGGGCGGACAACTGCCCGTTAAGCTCCAGACTCCATGGTACGGAGGATACGGTTACATAGTAGGAGCTTTCTACGGAGACCTGTTGCTTTATATTCCTGCGTTGTTAAGCATTGTAGGGTTTTCCGTATCTGCCTCTTATAAATTTGTCCTGTTCTTCGTTCAGCTCCTGACTATATTCTCGTCTTACTTCTGCTTTAAGGGGATAACCGAACTTTCATCATCTTCGGATGAGTTTAAGGTCAGATCCAATACATCTTCCTTGATAGCTGTCTGCGGTGCAGTCGCCTATACCGGCATGTTCTTCAGATTTGTCACTATGTATGAAGCTACTACGGGTGAATTCTTTGCAACGGCATTCTTACCGTTCATTGCATATGCATTCTATCTGCTTATCTACGGTAAGCGTGTCCCTTCAGTAATGATGTTCATGGTAGGTTTTACCGGACTTATCAATTCACATATATTAACGACTCTGATGACGGCAGGTTTCCTCGTGCTTACAAGCCTTATTGCCTTTAAGCGTGTCTTCAATAAAAGGTCTTTGTATACCCTGATGATCGCAGCAGGTGCGGTCTTTATTTCCAATCTGCACTTTATAGTTCCTTTTCTTGACATGTCATCAGACGATATTGCCGTATTGTCTTCGGGCAGTAATCTTGATCCTATTCAGAACAAAGGTGCTGATACAGTAGGGTTCTTTACTGATGATCCGTTAAACCTTACCATACGTGTCATTCTGGTATTTGCAGCCGTGTTTATTGTGATACGAATAATACGTGCGTCATCGGCAGGAGGATCCGGCAGCATAAAGCGTTACTATAGACTCATCGCTTTGACGATCCTGACTTTACTTAGTCTTTTGATGTGTACTCTGTTGTTCCCGTGGGATCTTCTTGCAACTATCCCGGTGATAGGGAAGAGTATTTACGCATTTCAGTTCCCGTTAAGGTTCCTTCAGATATCAGATATCCTGTCTGTCCTCATGCTGATCGAGTATCTGCGGCTTCGATACTCGGAAAATGATAGAAAGACCAGGAGTACGGTGATGATCATTGCCGCCCTGATGCTATTCTTCATTATCGGAGGCTTTGTCTACAGCGTTAGACGCATGACTCCCGTAGACAGAGTTACTTATGATACCGAAGCCAATATACATTCCGATTGGATAAGCGGCGATGAGTATCTGATTGCAGGAACAGATCCTCACGATATACCTTCTCTGGAGGCATGTCTTAGTGATATCCCGGGTATCAGGATAGCAGATATGGAGCAAAGAGCTGACAGGATCACTTTCCTGTACAGTTCTGATCAGGAAACATATGTTGAACTTCCTTTGTTCTCCTACAGGCATTACAAGGCTGTCGTTTCATCTTATGAAGGCAGGGAGGTCATTGATGTCATGAGAGGATCGAATAACCGTGTCAGCCTTAATCTGCCCGCTGCAACAGACGGAAGTGTTGACGTCAGGTTCATAACCCCATGGTGCTGGAAAATGTCTTATGCGGTCAGCCTCTGCTTCATGGTGGTTTTGACCATTTATTATATTAAAAATAAACGTGCGTTTAATTGACGCACCTTTGTTTTTTGAATATAGTAGTAGTGGGGTTTAAATATGCTTTTCTTCTTTGTTAATGCTTATTGGCCGGGGTATGGCATTGCAGTTACCCAAGTGCTTTATATCATCGGTTTATTCGTGGTTTTAAAAAGATGCCAGGTAAATCCATATTGGGCATTGATCCCCGGTTTCCGCGAATATCATCTTTCCAGATGCTGTGACCGTGAGCACGAAGGAAGGGTATTCTTTGTTTTATGTATTTTAAGCCTTGTTTCAGAGTTGTATCTTATAATTAATTCCGCAAAGGATGGATCCGGTGAAGTCAAGACTATTTCCGTAGTTACAGCCTTTTTTCTTATGTTAGTCATGTTTGCAGCAGTAGGTGAATTTGTTTATACGATAAGGATCTTTGCCGGCCTTTGCGATTTGTTCGGTTACAGTAAGAAGTATCTTTGGTTTTATTTCCTGTTCGGAAGAGAAGTCATGCTTTGGATATTGGGATTTGGTAATGCATCTCCCAAATTCATTTACTTAGAGAATACGAATGGTGAAGGTGCCAAGCTGTCCGGAATGGAGGCAGAGACCCTCGAGAGCGGTCTTACTGTTAATATCGAAGAGAGAACCGTATCGGAATTCTTTAAGAAACGCCAGCTTCTTCGTGATATCCATCTTAATATCGAACCCGGCCGAATGGTTCTTTTACTTGGCGGATCCGGTGCAGGTAAGACCACATTCCTGAATGCCGTTAACGGATATGAGAAGGCTGATGCAAAGATCACTCTTAATGGGATCGACCTGTATGAAGAATATGCCAAGATGAAGTACAACATCGGATTTGTTCCGCAGATGGATCTTATGAGAGTAAAGGACAGTGTTGAACTTACGGTTGAAGACGCAGCAAAGCTTCGTCTTCCGACTTTCATGAACGCTAAGCAAAGAGAGGAGAGGATAGATGAGGTCCTGTCCTTCTTCGGTCTAATGCCGGTTAAGAAGAGCCTTTGTTCCAAATTGTCCGGCGGACAGCGTAAGAGACTTTCCATCGCGATGGAGTATATCTCAAATCCTGATCTGTTTATTCTTGATGAGCCGGATTCCGGCCTTGACGGTGTAATGGCAAGAGAACTGATGCAGGGGCTTCGTAAAGTTGCTGATCAGGGGAAGATAGTCATTGTCATTACGCATTCTCCTGACAGAGTCGCTGATCTTTTTGATGATGTCATAGTTCTTGCCAAGGACTCAAAGCTCACGGGCAGACTTGCTTACTACGGCAGCATAGAGAAGGCACTTGATTTCTTCAACACTGACTCCATGGAGAAGATAGTTCTTCGTATAAACAGAGAAGAAGAAGGCGGCGAGGGCTTTGCTGATATGTTCATAGAGAAGTATGCGGAGGTATGTCATGTCTGATAATAATGTGAATGCTCCGGTCTATACTAACTTCAGCACAAAACACAGAGGCAGGCTTGCGCAGATTCCGATCTATCTTGGTAAGTTTTTCCGCATGTTCGTCTATATGAATGACTGGACTGTCATTCCGATGGCTGCAATCATGGCGTTGCTCGTAGCTTATGTAACGAGAGAAGGTATATTCATAACTATGGAGGGCACATTTAAGGGCACGCTTGCACTGATGTGTGTTGCTTTGTGGAACGGGTGCTTCAACTCGATTCAGGTTGTTTGCCGTGAAAGAGGCATAGTAAAACGTGAGCACAGATCAGGACTTCATATATCATCATACATGATCGCTCACATGATCTATCAAATGTTCCTTTGTATTCTTCAGACAGTAACAACAATAGGCGTTTTTGTCTTTGTAAGGATCGAGTTTCCCGTAATGAACGGTATTATCACAGGCGGGATCCTTGTTGATATAGCGATAACGGTATTTCTCATAACTTATGCAGCTGATATGTTGTCTTTGTTTATATCAAGTGTTGTTAAGGATACTACCATGGCCATGACGGTTATGCCTCTGATGCTTATGGTCCAGTTGATCTTCTCGGGAGGAATATTCTCACTGCCCCCTTCTTTGGATGGTCTATCAAGCCTGATGATATCCAATCAGGGACTGACCTGCTTATGCATTCAGGCAGATTACAACAATCTTCCCAGTACGAGCGGATGGACTTTGCTTAAGAAGATCGCTGATTCGGAGTCTGCGGATCCTCAGGTTGCCGAATCCATCATGATGATAGAAAACGAAGGATATGATGAAGTTATCCGTGTTGAGACCGCTAAGGCTAATTTCAGGGAAGATTATGTCTTAAACGAAGATAATATTATTGTTTGTTGGGTGTTGCTTTCAGGTTCGATACTCTTTTATGCCGGTGCGGCTGTAATTGTACTTGAATTCATAGATAAGGATAAACGGTGACATATGCTCGAGTTCTTTAATCTTTCATTCGCATTTGCCGTTACCGCTTTTGTCATATGCATTTCGAATCTGTTCTTCGTAAGAGTTCAGGGCAGAATGGGGAAGAGGCAGAACAGACTCTTTGTACTGCTGTTGCTTACGGTTGCATTAAATAGTGTAAGTAACGCCATCACGGCGTACTATACTCCCATGAGGACGGAATCCGATACGGCGATGCTCATATCCGAAGTATCGAGATACACTTACTTTGCCATTCATACATGTCTTGCACCGCTGTTTTACTTTTATGTCTCGTATGCGTGCGGCGTTGTATTCAAGTCATTTTCCGCGAAGAAGTACTTTAACTATGCTGTCTTCCTGATAACCGAGGTGCTTGCCCTTACCAATCCTCTTACGCACTGGGTCTACTATCCTAATGCAGGAAGAGATTTTGTAAGAAACTGGGGTGAGGTTGTTATCTATCTTGCTGCAGCTTACTACTTTATCTTCGCTCTGGCGCACCTGACAACTACATGGCAGGTGCTTAACCCTAAGCGCAGGGTCGGTATCTTGATGTTTGCATCAATAACGGTCCTGGGAATTCTTATTCAGTTGTTTATCAAAGATCTTAAGGTCGAACTGTTTGCAGAGGCCATCGGACTTACCGGAGTAATGATGGTAGTTGAGAATGAGGACGATAAATTAGATCAGCTTACGGGTCTTTATAACAGGCAGGCGTTCATTACTGACTTTAACAGTTACATGATCAATAGAGTTAATTTCCACTCCATGTGCATCCGTGTGGTTACTCCGGAGATCATATCAAGGAACAGCGGTGCTGACACACGAGAGATCATTGAGAAGGAAGTCTCCATGTATCTTGAGACCATTCAGAAGAAATACAATATCTACAGGCTTGGCCGCAGGACCTTTGCCATGATCCATTTCTCCAAGAGCGATGAGGAAGTATATAAGATCGCTGAGGAGATCATCAGCAGATTTGAAAGGCCCTGGAAGGTTGCTGATACATTTGTCCTTTTGTCTGCGTCGATCATCATAGCCAAGGTTCCCGAACAGATCGACCGCGTCAATGATGCGATATACATGTTCGATAATTCCAAAGCAGCCAAGGCTGATAAGAAGATACTTGCAGGAGATGACATCAATTCGATCCTGCGTAACTCTGCTGTCGAGAAAGCGATATCAAGAGGCCTTGCCGAAGGTAAATTCGAGGTTTACTATCAGGCGACTTTCAGGGGCGACGCGAAGACGTTGCATGGCGCTGAAGCGCTTGTAAGACTTCATGATGATGAGATGGGAATGCTGTTCCCGGATGAATTCATTCCTGTTGCCGAGCAGAACGGTCTCATCGATGCCATAGATGACTTTGTTCTCATGGATGTTTGTAAGATGATAAGGGACGAGGGATTGGAATCAAGATCCATCGACTGCATTAACGTTAATCTATCTGTCTTGCAGCTTATGAAGACCGGCTTCGTTGAGCATATCAACGGTATCGTCGAACAGGTGGGAATTGATAAGAAACTCATTAACTTCGAGGTTACCGAATCCGTATCGGCATCAAGTTATGAACTGTTAAGTACAAGGATAGATGACCTGAAAAAAGAGGGTTTCCTGTTCTCGATGGATGACTACGGCACAGGTTACTCGAATATGAAGGCTCTTGCATCCATGAACCTTGATTGTATCAAGATCGATAAGAGCATTTTATGGGAAGCAGAGAAGAGTGAACTTGGTGCGATAATCCTCGATAACATAGTAAGGATGATCCGTCAGATACAAAAAGATATCCTTGTGGAGGGCGTTGAGACCTTGTCACAGATAGAGCTTCTTAAGAAACTCGGTGTGGATTATCTGCAAGGTTTCTACTTCTCTAAGCCCGTCCCCAAGGATAAGTTTCTTGAGATCGTTGATAAGTACAATCCTAAGTGATCATCAGACCATCATCTGATAGATCTTTGTACAATCCTCTTCATTAAGCGTTACGAATCCTGATATTGATCCGCCTCTTCCGTCGCCGTGGCAGAGTACATCCACGAGCTTGGGAATATCTTCCTCTTTGGCGCCTAACTCCTTGAAGTTTCTCGGCATGCCTATTGAGCACAGGAAGTTTTGCAGGGCATTGATTCCTTCAAGGGCGGTAACTTCCGGATGCTCAAAGTCCATCTGACAGCCCCAGACTCTTACCGCTACCTGAGCGAATCTCATTACATTATGTTTCATTACGTACTTGAAGACCGCAGGCATGGTAACTGCAAGGCCGGCTCCGTGAGCACAGTCATAAAGGGCAGACAGTTCGTGCTCGATTGCATGGCTGTTCCAGTCCTGGCTTCTTCCGACACCGCAAGTATTGTTGTGCGCAACCATGCCGGCCCACATTATGTTAGCTCTAGCTTCGTAATTGTTCGGGTCTGCGATTACGCGGGGAGCCTCGTGCTTCATCGTAAGAAGCAGGGCTTCAATAAGTCTGTCGGTAACTTCAACGTCAGTCGAGTTCGTAAGATATCTCTCATAAAGATGAGCCATGATATCGGTAGCTCCGGCAGCAGTCTGGAAAGGAGGAAGCGTCTGTGTCAGCTCGGGATTTAAGATGCTGAACTTAGGTCTGATAAGATCACTTCCCGCACCACGCTTAAACATTCCTTCTTCCTTTGTGATAACGGAATCACCACTGCCTTCGCTTCCTGCTGCAGCTATCGTAAGAACAGTTCCGACGGGAAGAGCTTCGGTGATCTGTTTTCCCTGGTAGAAATCCCAGAAGTCGCCGTCATACGGGATACCCATGGCGATCGCCTTAGAGGAGTCGATAACGCTTCCGCCACCTACTGCGAGGATGAAGTCTATGCCCTCATCACGTCCCAGTTTTATTCCTTCATAAACAAGTCCGCTTCTCGGGTTGGGCTTAACTCCGCCCAATTCAACATAAGGGATACCTTCACCGTCAAGTGAAGCCTTAACTCTGTCGAGAAGTCCCGATCTTACGACACTGCCGCCACCGTAGTGGATGAGGACCTTGCTGCCGCCAAAGCGCTTAACATACTTTCCGGCATCTGATTCGGAACCTTTGCCGAATGCGAAAAATGTAGGGGAATAGAAGGTAAAGTTTTCCATGAAAGCCTCCTCTAAAATATGATGTATTATTCAGGTCTTCCGGAAGGAGGACCGCCTAATCCTACTGCACGCACCACTAAGGGTGAGATAATGACTGATAAAACGTAACCTAAGATGATAGAAGGAACCAGTGTGCTTGCCCACTGCTTTAAGAACATTACCATGAGCGGCGGTGCAACGTCAGCCGGTATATGCGAGTGAGCGACAGCAACATTGATGAAGCATACTATGATGCTGCATCCTAAGGCGTTTATGAGAGCAAACGGTATGCTGTTAAGAAGAGTGAACCTGATTCCCGGAGGTGTGGCCCCTGCCTTTGCTGCCAAAACTCTTCCCATCTTACCAAGCGGGAAGATAAGCACGATAATTACTCCTACGACTATTGATTCAAGGACACTTGTGATAACCATTACAGGTGCCGGCGGCATAGATGCCAAAGCATTCGCATCGGAAGTCATTCTGACGATCAAAGCCATTATGATGCCCATTGCGGCAGACATGATGACAGCCATTATGATCCCGACCAGTCTTTCTTTCTTAGCCATAAATACCTCCGTAGATTGAAGTATGAACTAATTATACAATGATGCGGATATCACCTGATGAATTATAAGTTAAAAATTATTCTTCCATCAGCTGTTCGTCTATCCTGCTTGCTCCGGTCGATCCGATAACCGTAATAACGATCGCCGCGATCAAAGACAGGAGCACTGTAAATGCCAGAATATATGTGCCCTTGCTGAAGTAATTAACGAATACCTGAATGATCGCATCCTCTTCCTGAGCCATCTCGTTGAAGTAGTAGACAATAAGTAAGATCAATCCCCAGATAAGAACGTTTATGGATTCTGCTACTATCATGGCTATACCCATTGCGCGTATGGGACGGAACTTGTTTCTGTGAATGACCAATAGGATTATTAACATGAGGACGAGTGCAAAAGTACAGACGATGATGATCTTGTCATTGATCTTTCCCGCATCTTTTATCTGTTCAAAGACTTCAAGACCGTCTTCGTCCTCCATGTCTGAGAACATCCTGTCAAATGCATCGCTGAACTCATCGATGTATTCTTCTTTCGCATTATCTATCTCACTTGAAGGGATGTTTAAGTCAGCAAAGATAATATCTTCATATTCGTCGAGAAAATCCATGTACTCATCTTTGTCTATGGTGGTATCACCTGTTACCATGCCGTCTACGATGTCCTGAATTACGAGCTCGAAGAAATCATCTGACATCTGATCGGACATACCGGGGTCAAATCCCTCGAAGTCGAATTCATCATTAAAGTCATGAGAGATCTCTTCTTTCAAAAGCTCCATGGTTTCATCTGAGGTAAGAAGATCAGTCCAGTAGTTGCTTCTGAATATTGATGCTTTAAGAAGCAGGCTATTGGTTAATACCAAAAATACAAATGTTGCGATAATGGCAAATATGACTCTGAGGACTGTGGCTGCCGTGTTTTCTTGTGCTTTGTGGTTCATCTTATATCTCCCTTAAAAACATGTCCATCTCATTATACAGTAAACAGACAAGTTTGCTTGACATGTGATATACCTCGTGATACGATGTATTGCATAACAAGGAGTATAACGCGAAGGGAGGTATGGCATGGATATTCAGTTAAAGCGCGGTCTTCTAGATGTTTGTGTACTGGCCGCTATTAAGAATGAAGATTCATACGGATATCAGATCATTAAGGATATGAAGCCGTATCTGGAGTTGTCCGAGTCAACACTTTATACCATCCTTAAGCGCCTTGAGGCGGGACAGATGTTAACCGTCCGCATGGTCGAGCACCAGGGCAGATTAAGGAAGTATTATCACATTACGCAGCAAGGAATAGATCGTATCGAAGAATTCAGGGAAGACTGGAAAGATATCGAGTCGATCTATCGTTTCATAACCAGGGAGGACGGTTCTAATGAATAAGGAAGTGTTTTTAGACGAGCTTAGAAAGAAGCTTTCCGGATTGCCGCAGAGTGATATCGAGGAAAGAGTATCTTTTTACTCAGAGATGATCGATGATCGCGTAGAGGATGGAATGACGGAAGAAGATGCTATAGCTCAGATCGGATCAGTCGATCAGGTAGTGGATACCATTATGTCTGAGATTCCTCTGTCCAAGCTGGTTAAGCAGAAGGTAAACACCAAGAAGGAGATGCCTGTGTGGGCTATCGTTCTGCTTGTGATCGGATTCCCTGTATGGTTCCCCATAATCATCTCATTCCTGTCGGTTATCTTCTCTTTGTATCTGACAGTATGGATTATTGTTATTACGTTCTACATAGTGGATTTTTCATTCGCGTTAGCATCAATCGCATGTC
Organism: Clostridiales bacterium; assembly: GCA_017958365.1. GTDB lineage: Bacteria > Bacillota > Clostridia > Saccharofermentanales > Saccharofermentanaceae > Saccharofermentans. Next base: position 14,040 of record JAGDCV010000043.1, on the reverse strand, counting down.
TGGTTGCAATATTCTTTGCTTTGATTAAGGGTGAGTTCCTCTTTGCGGTTGCAGCATTAGGGGGCAGCCTTGTTCTTGGTGCGCTGGCAGTTCTGCTGTTCTTCGGATGTAACTACATGGTTAAGGGTGTTGTTTATGTAACTCGTAAGATGCTTCTTGGCATCAAGTCGTTGTTTATTGGTAAGGAGGATTAAGATGAGTAAAGTTGTGAAGGTTTTGATCGGTGCTGTTATAGCTTTGGTTGTAGGAGCTGTCATATTCGGTATTGCCATTGTAGCTTTGGCAAAGAAGGGTGTTGACTCTTCAGACAGTAAATATGTAACTAGTGAATTTGAGATAGAGGATGATTTCTCGAACATCAGCATCAATGCTTTTGCAGATGATGTCCAGATCAGAAGGTCAACTGATGGAAAGTGCAGTGTAGTGTGCGTTGATCATGAAGAGATCGAGCACGATGCATATGTTGAAGGTGATACACTCTATGTAACTTCAGAGGCTGTGGATAACACCTATTTCTTTATGAACTTTGAGATATTCAGTAATCAGGCTCCCCGGATCATCGTATATCTTACGGGAGATGAATACGATCTGTCGCTTGAGATGGATACCGGAGATATTGTATTTGATGAAGGCTTTACGTTTGGCAATATCAATCTTGATATAACGACCGGCGATGTAAACATGGCTTCCATTAACATTCTTGATAAACTTAATCTTGATATAACCACAGGTGACATTGATCTTACAGATGTTGAGTGTGATCAGTTGGTTTATAATGGAACTACAGGCGATATCAATTGTGTAAATACTGTTGCAAATGGTGCTATGACAATTAATGTAACTACCGGAGATATCAATTTTGACAGATGCGACGCATCCGAGATCTATATTGATGCCGTAACCGGTGATGTCTCTTTGATATTGCTTTCAGACAAGAATTTTGATGTGGACGTATTGACAGGTGATTCTGATTATCCCAGGTCCGGTGAAGGCGGAACATGCAGAGTCGAAGTCACAACAGGCGACGTAGATATAGCGATTGCTGAATAACAGATAGAGGTCAGGCAGGCGTGGTAGCTGTTTACTATGAGATAACACTATTCTTATCGCTGCTGTTTGCGGCAGGCTATGTGTTCATCTGGCACAAGCACTTTGATGTGAATTTTACATTGATATTCACGCTTGTGCCCGTCGCCTGCCTTGGCTACTGTCTGTCTGCTTTTGCCACCACTCTTGAGGGGGCTTTAACAGCCCAGAAGGTAATCTACATAGGCGGGTGCTTCCTGCAGCTGTTTATCGCTCTTTCCATCTTTAACCTGTGTAAGATCAACCTTCCACATTGGCTTCGTACAGCCGTCTTCATGGTATGTGCACTTATTTATTGGTCGGTGCTTGGCATTGGCAGGTCTGATAAGTTCTATAAGACAGTAACCCTTAAGATCCATGACGGAGTGCCGGTTCTGACAAGAGAATACGGATATATGCACACGATCTTTTATGTGTTGACATGTGTGCTGTTTCTGTCCGGAATCATAGCGATCATCTATTCATGGTTCAGAAAGAAGGATGTTCCGAGACGGATACTTCTCCTGCTAGTTATACCTGATGTTATCTGTGTCAGTTGTTATGTCTTTGTTCTGAAGATATTTGATTATAACTTCGACATTCTCCCTCTGGCTTATTGCCTTGCTGAAGCAATCTACCTTCTGATCGCGTACCGTGTCAATATGTATGATGTCGGTGATACAGTAATCGATTCGATGGTTCAGGAAGAGGAGTTCGGATATATTTCCTTTGACTTCCAGACACGTTATCTCGGAAGTAATGAGGTCGCGAGGAGGATCGTTCCTGAGTTAAATGATGTTGCAGTCGACGATCCGTTCGGCTATAAGCCTTCTGAGCGTAAGATAAGGCATTTTATCGAAGCCTTTAAGAAAGATCCGTCTGATAATACCGGACTTCTGACATTACATGATGAGCAGGACCATGATAATGACAGATACTACACGGTAAACGTTAACTATCTTTATGACGGTCACAGAAAAAGAGGATATATCATTACATTCAACGATGATACGGAGAACCGTAAATACATCAAGCTTCTCGATACATATAATGAGGATCTTAAGAGAGAAGTCGAACAGAAGACTCAGCACATAGTACAGATGCATGACAACCTGATCATGAGTCTTGCCGTGATGGTTGAAAGCCGTGACAATTCCACCGGCGGTCACATCAAGAGAACATCGGAGGGTGTCCGCATCCTGATAGACGAGATCTTAAAAGAGGGGAAGCTTGATCTGACACCTCAGTTTTGTGCCAATGTCATCAAAGCTGCTCCGATGCATGACTTGGGAAAGATCGCAGTTGATGATGCTGTGTTACGTAAGCCCGGTAGATTTACTGACGAAGAGTATGCCAAGATGAAGCAGCATGCTGCGGAAGGTGCGAGGGTCATTCATGAGATACTGCGCGATACCGATGATGAAGACTTCAAGATCATCGCTGAGAATGTAGCTCATTATCATCATGAGCGTGTCGACGGATCCGGTTATCCGGACGGTCTTAAAGGCGATGACATACCCTTGGAATCAAGAATAATGGCGATAGCTGATGTATATGATGCTCTTGTAAGCAAAAGAGTTTATAAAGATGCATTCGACTTTGAGAAAGCAAACTGTATAATAATGGAGGGGATGGGAACGCAGTTCGATTCCAAACTCAGATCAGCTTACGAGAATGCAAGGCCGCGTCTTGAGGCTTATTATAGGGAGAAGAACAATTAACGATTACTTTGATTACAAGTATATAGAGTCAAACAAGAAGGGCATGAAGGGAATAGCAGCGGTTCTTGCGTTTCTCTTTCTTATCATGCTTATTTTGTTGATCGCATGCTATGACGAGCCTCATACGGTTGTCATAGTTTCTGTTCTTATGTCAATTCTGGGAATCGAGGCAGGTTTCTTCATTTACATAGTTATCTCATATAACAGATATCCGAAGTACGGGAATATCTTAAATGAAGATCACGACGGAAGCATATCTCTTACAAGGATAAGTGAGATGACGGGTTATCCTGTTCATACTGTCCGTTCTGACATTACAAGAGGGATCAGGCAGAACATATTCAGTAACACAAAGATTGAGGGTGACTATGTCATTCTCGGTTCCGATTCTGCCTCTGATGATTTTACTGATGTTATCTGTCCTACCTGCGGAGCATCCAACAGATTAAGACGGGGCAGTGCCGATAAGTGTGAGCACTGCGGTTCCTACTTACGAAGGAGATAAGTATGTATCTTGATAAGAGTAAAGCTACAAGTCTTCTCGTTAAGGGGATTATCGTCACTGTCATAGGCTCGATAATGGCTATTTTGAATTTTCTGTTTATGCTGGCTGTAATTTATGATGGCGAGCTTGGGTTTATCATCGCTTTTCTTATTTTCATGCTTATCGGCGTTGGATTGATAGTCCTTGGTGTAAGAAATCTCGTTTTTCACGGGACGCTTACGCAGCTTGAGTCCATTTTCTGTAATGATGCTGACGGATCTGTCAGTTTGGACGAGCTCGTAAAGACCAGGGGAGCTTTCTTTGAAGGCAGAGTAATGAGAGCCGTAAGGAAAAACTATTTCCAGCATTTAACTTATGATAATAAAAACCGCGTATTCGAGTTGTCAGATCGAGTACGCGGTATGAGTGATTATAAAACCAGGTTTATCGGTAAGAACTGTCCTAACTGCGGAGCACCTTTGAAGATCCGTAAAGGTACGGTTACCATATGTGAACAGTGCGGCGGTAAGGTCGTAAGCTGATCACTCTTCAGCAAGAAGATTTACGGGTTCCATCTTTCTTACGGACAATGAACACAGTAGTGATGTGATCATTGCTGTTACTATGATGCCCATGAATGTAACTACCATCCATTCCGGGTGTACTACCACGTCGATGCCTCTCATTCCGAACAATACGAGCGATATGTTCATGAGGAATGATGTTGCAGGGAGCGACAGTACCGTTCCGAGAATGACTCCTGCGACGATTGTCGGAATGTTAAGGATCATTATCTGGATCATGAGCTGCCACGATGTAAATCCCAAGGCTTTGTTGATGCCGTAGTTTCTGTATTCGCGGATCATCTTGGACCTGATGAGGAGCATCTCTACGAAGATTACTACCAAAACCGTAACTACCACTATTACAAGACAGATGATCTTCATGCTGTTGGCAACAGTTGAGATGGTCTCATTAACCAGTTTGTATGTGTCTTCAACAGCGGAACCGGTTATGGGAGCAAGGTCAGCTGACAAAGAATCATAATCTTCTCCCTCTTTGCCGTAGATATAGAAGGATACCGTGTCCATGACACCTGCAAGTCTCTGAGCTCCTTCATCGGTAATGATGCCTTTTCTACCAAGGTGATTGATCTTCTGGTCAAAGCCCGTAACAACATACTCGAGACGTGTTCCTCCAAATTCCAGGTAAACGACATCGCCTAAGGTTACGCCTAATTCTTCAGCTATGATCTCTGTGATCATGATCTCGTTATCCGCTTCCGGTAATCTTCCTTCAACGATCATGTCATGCTCGAGAAGAGCGGGGTCGTCATATACGTCAAAGTCCAGGTTAATCTTTGTATCGCCGAATGATATGTCAGGATTTAACGCATAAACCATAAGAACGTGATCAACAGAATCAAGGTTATTGATTTCATCATAAATATCTCTTGAATCAGTAACCGATACTGTTCCGGCCTCAAGACCCGCGACTGTAAGAAGAGCATCAATGTCATTTGCGAAGTTCTCGAGCAGTGCAAATCCGACATTGGTTGATACCGCAAGGATGATCGTGATGATGACCAGGATCACATTACGGCCCTTGTCTCCGAGAATATCCTTGAGTGACAACTGCAGGGGAAGGGGGAGAGATGCCTGATCAAAGGGAAGAGGGTTTCTCTTGAAATTATGGTTTGTAACACCGCCCCTTAAGCATTCGAGAACAGTGATCTTCTTATATCTGGAGGAAGAAAGAAGACTTACCAGCGAGATTATCATGGTCATGGCTATAACAGTAAGTGCAGCAATCACGATGTTTGTGGGCTGGTTCCATGAAAGTCCCATAACCATACTTACGACATCACCAATGACATCCTTGCCTGCTACCGCAAGTCCTACTCCGGCTGCAGATGCAATGAGCGCGACCAGCATGTTCTCGAGTACGGTTGCTGCTATTAGCTGCTTCGTGGTGTAGCCGGAGGCTTCCAGGATACCCGTGTTCTTCATGTTCTTCTCGATGAAGTTTTTGATGCTGAAGTTGATGACGATAACTGCTATGAACAGGATGAGCACTGCGAAAAGCATGATGATGGCCATGACGATCTGTGTCATGAAAGATCCGCCGCCCTTCATGTCGAGCCAGTTTACCTCAAGAACGTTCAAGGACATGTGTGCGGGATCATTTCCTGCCCACTCGATGTATCTGTCCCAGATCTCGTTACGGTTTTCCATTATGGTCGAGGGATCATTGAACCTTATCTTAAGACTGTATCCAGGAATTAGAATAGTAGGATTATCATTCTTTAAAGTCTCAAGAGCTGAGTCACTTACGTAGACGTTATAGGTGGATATGTTGATGCTTGAAGCGAAGATTGCATCCTCAACGTATCCTGCAACTGTGTAGTCGTAGACTGTGTCACCGATCTTAAACTGCCATGTGGATCCCAAAGGGAACTGGCTCTTAATATAGTAGGGGATAAGGATATCATCATCGCCAAGAGTGGAGGGATCGATTCCCAGGGTATTGATCGTTCTTGCTTCGTTGAAGGAACCGAGCATGAACATGTAATTCGACCATTCCTCGTGATCCGACCTTCTGTAATCAACAGTTGCAATGTCAGTCTCAGTTCTTTCAAACTGCGATATGTTGTCATTCTCAAGGATGATCTGTTCGATGTCATCAGCGCCTTCCGCCGGTACCTGATAGTAGACATGAGCACCGTTGTAGTTATCGAAGGCTGTATCCATTACCCGGCTTAAACCTGACATAACGGATGCACCCGTAAAGAGCATGAATGATGCCAGAATGCTAAGAACCGAGAGAGTGATGATATCACCCTTTTTCTTCTTCATATTGTTAATTGCTATAAAAAGTAGCGATCTCATTATTACCACCCCATCTTTGCAAGGAAATCCTTAAGCTTTGCATGTCTTTCCTGCGGCTTCGTATCAGTAAGGTCGATCTCGTCCTTTACGATGCCGTCGGCAAGATAGATAACACGGTTTCCGCGCTCTGCTGCCTTGATCGAGTGCGTTACCATTACTATGCTTTGCCCCTCGTTATTAAGTTCCGTCAGGATGTCAAGAACATTCTCCGTGTTCTGTGAGTTCAATGCGCCCGTGGGTTCATCTGCGAAAAGCAGTTCAGGCTTGTTGATGACGCCTCTTACTACTGCGACTCTCTGCTGCTGTCCACCTGATAGCTGTGAAGGGAACTTTCTCATGTCACGATCTTCTATCTCGACCTTATGAAGAAGTTCTCTTGCTCGCCTTGCGAGATCCTTTCTGTCACGTGTGACAAGAAGTCCGCTTACCATAACGTTATCAAGGGCGCTCATCGTATCGTTTAAGTAGTTTTGCTGGAACACAAAACCACAGTGATTACGTCTGAATACGGCAAGCTTGTCGTTGTTGTAATTGGAGATATCCTCGTTGCCGTAAGTTATGCTTCCCAATGTTGGTTTATCCATTCCGGAAAGAGAATAGAGTAGTGTGCTCTTTCCGGAACCGGAGTTACCCATGATGACCGTGAAGTCTCCCTCGTAGATCTTGAGGTTCAGGTTCTTGATAACGTGCTGCTGAACACTCTCGTTAGAGTAAGTCTTGCACAGGTCTTTTGCTTCCAATAATACTTTCTTTCCCATTTCTTTCACCCATTCCTTATCTGATGTTGAGGACACTGTTCTTTCCGTTAAACTCGATGATGTTAGCGGATGCCTGGTCTTCGGTGCGGTCGTTGTTCAATCTGTTGTTCTTTCCCTCGGTCTTTGTTCTGAATGAGAAGTCAGAGGGGAGATTAAGATCGGCTACGCTGTCTGCAAGATTGATATCGAGCTTTCCGCTTATGTCATCTGCATCGATGGTAACCGAACCCTTGGCATCGATCTCGAGATTCTCGAAGTGAAGGTTTGTAAGGATGATCTTTGCATCCTTTACGCCGAGCTCGATATGTTCTGAGTCTGACGGGATTCCCAGGCAGACCTCTCCTTCGACGTTAATGTCGATGTCACCCTTGCTTCTGTCTGTATCGATCTTTGCGAATGACGGAACACAGATAGTGTCATTGTCCGTTCCGAATAATGTTACCTTTGTTGCTCCCTTAACATGAATATCAAAGTCTTTCATTTGTATTGCCTCCTTTTGTTTTATGATTCGAGTATAGCAATACAAAATGAGGGGTTCTTAACCCCAAACCTACCAATTTCTTAACTGATTCTTACATGGTCGTCAGGAGACTCTGCGTATGTATATCTGTGCCGTGAATCCGTTGTCACTTGAGAACATGATGTCGCCATCCATGTTCTGCATGAAGTATTTCGCGAGGTAAAGTCCGAGGCCGCTTCCGGGCTTGCCGGTGCTCCGGGTTCCTCTGTAGAACTTTTGTGTAAGCAGGGAAAGCTCATCGGGGTCCACACCTGGGCCTGTATCGCTTATCTTGATTACTATGCCGTTATCTACGGCTTCGTAAGTGATCGTGATGGGAGTTCCCGCGTATTTGACGGAATTACCTATGATATTATCTATTACCTGTTCAAGTCTTAACGGATCATAGTAAAGAAGGCAGCCGGGAATCTCATTTGTCACCGTGATCTGTCCCAAGTCTTTAATGTTGTCTATCATCTTGTTGATAAGAAGGGAAGACTCTTCGACGGGCGTAACCTTAAGTTCAAGTGCTTCCTCGAGTGATGCATTCATCATGTTGGTGATGAGACTGTCTATGGTGGAAGCTTTATTCTTTATGATCTTTGTCTTGTCCAATATGTCCTGATCCCGGCTTTTGACTTCGATCACTTCGCAGGTTGCGTTTATGGTCGACAGGGGAGTTCTGATATCGTGGGAAAGCTCTGCCATCATCTCCTGTTTGGCTTTCTGCGCCCTGGCTTCGCTCTCGCGGGCTTTCTTGAGTTCTTCTCTCATAATGTCAAAACTCTCGGTGAAAGCACCGAAGTAAGCGTTCTTCTGATAGGCGAGGGGATAATCAAGATTTCCCTTGGCTATCTGTCCCGCGAAGGTCTGAAGCTTGTTGAATGGTCGGATATACCTTGTGTAAATAAGGATCAACAGCAGTAATCCTGTAAAAGCGGTAATTACGACGGTAATGACAGAGAAACCGAAAAAAGTATTCGTAGTTTCATCGGTTATATTCTCTATGTCATCCCACATTATCTTGCCGACTATCTGACCGTCACGGATGATGTCAAGTATGAGGGCGTTGTTGCGCACATAGGACACCTGCATCTGTTCGTAATTATTATCAGTAAGGTATATGACAACTGCGTCGGCGGGGGGCTCGGCTCCTTCGGAAACCGCTTTTGCCTGGTTGTAGTAATAAGTCATGTCGCCTCTGCTGATATCGCTGTCGGGGCGGAGAATGAATAATGCCGCAAACAAAGCAGCAATCAGGATCAGATATATAATGATCAGATTTCTAAACTTCATCAGATCTCCATCATGTAGCCTGTACCCCAGATGGTCTTGATGATCCTGGGGTTGTTGGGGTCGTCTTCGATCTTCTCGCGAAGTCGTCTTATATGTACGTTAAGAGTTCCGTCGCTGTAGAAAGAATCTCCCCATACGGCTTCGAAGATCTGATCTTTGGTGACGATGGAGTTTCTGTTCTCGTAAAGATATTCCGCAAGTGCGAATTCTCTTGCCTTAAGAGGTATCTTGCGTCCGTCAAGGACGAAGCTCATCGTATCCTTATCAATGGGGTTATTGCTGTCAGAAGGAACAGATTCCGGCTTGGATTCCTTATTTGCCGTTCTTTTTAAGATTACGTTGACCTTTGCAAGAAGCACGCTTAATGTGTATGGCTTCTTGATATAATCGTCGCCGCCGATGTTAAGAGCGATAAGGACATCGTCATCGCTCTGCCTTGCACTGATGAAGAGTATGGGAGTGTCAAAACTCTCACGGATTATCTTGCATAACTCAAAACCGCTTTGATCTCCTAAGTTTACGTCAAGCAGGATGACGTCGCATGTGTTTTCCCTGAAGAACTCAAGAGCCGTGTTCTTATCGTTTGCAACGGCACAGGTCACACCGAACATCTCGAAGTATTCGGCGGTCATCTTTGTAAGTTCTATCTCGTCATCAATTATCAGGGTTTTATAATGCATAAATTTATTTTAGCACAATGAGGAAATGGACACAGTTTGTTTTAACTTTATATGGTTATTGTTAACCACAGTTCTTATAAAAATATATAAAATCAATGTATTAAGGTTGGTGGGGTGACTTATGTACAAAAAGATCACAAATACCATTGAGGAGACACTACTGCGTATCTCTGAGAAGCAGCAGGCATCAAAGAGCCTGTATGTTCTTCTCATCATCCTCTATTACGTGGTCTCATATCTTGTAAGGACCACATCAAGTTCGGAAGGAATCATACCTGTAGGGCAGGCGCATATACCTGTTTCCGTTTTCGCAGGCGTGTTCTCGGCCATCTCCAACATCTCCATCATATTCCTTGTTGTGTTCTTCGACAGATTAGGATACATAACGTCACTTATAATGATGACATTGCAGTTCCCGATGATGATACTCACTCTTGTGAAAAGTAACAGCTACATGAGTATCCCCGGTGTTTTCTCGAACCTTCTCATGATGGTGGCAATCTCCATCCTGTTTGTTAATAACCGAAAGGTACGAAGGTTCCAGAAGAAGCTTGTTGAACAGGCTGTCAAGGATAACCTCACGGGCCTTCCCAATGCATATGCATGTTCCCAGTTAAGGAAGGCTAACATAAAGAATGATATCCCGTTTGCACAGGTGTCGATCGATATCAATAATTTTAAGAGCATTAATGATACCGTTGGTCAGGAGATCGGTAACAGAGTACTTCAGCTTATCGGTGCAAGATGGATGGAACTTGCGGACAGCGGCAAGACGGGTACCAATGATTTTATCGCCCGTCACAGCGGTGATGAGTTCAAGCTCATAATAAGCGGTGTGTCAGATGAACAGACTGTTTATAATACAATCAATCAGTATAAGGAATCTCTCGAAGAGAAGATCTCCATCGATAACTTCGACTTCCATCTGAATGCCTGCTTCGGTTTTGCTTTGTTCCCCGAGGATGAGAGAACTGCCGATTCGATTTTCTCTTATGCCGATGCAGCTATGTATGAAGTTAAGCGGACAAAGAGTATAGATAATCAGATATTAAGATTTAAGACTGATTTTATCAGGAACATCGAATACAACATCGAGATGGAAAGCAAGCTTCGTGAGGCACTGGAGAATGATACTGTATTCTACAATCTCCAGCCGCAGTTTGATATCACTCACAGACTTCGCGGATTCGAGGCTCTTGCCCGTATGAAAGACTCTGACGGAAGCATCATAAGTCCCGGTGATTTTATTCCCGTGGCCGAGAAGGTCGGTCTTATCGATAATATCGATATGTGTGTATTAAAGAAGTCCGCCGAGTTCCTGGGTTCGCTGATCAAAGAGACGGGAACGGATATCTCTATAAGCGTTAACGTGTCCGCGCGTCACCTCATGAAGAAGGGCTTCCTTGAAGAACTTAAAGAAGCCATAGACGAATACGGCGTTCCTCCGGGACAGTTGGAAGTTGAGCTTACCGAGTCCGTAATGATCGATTCAGCTGATAAGGCGATCGAATGCATTAATGCCATGAAGGACATGGGTATAAAGATCGCTATCGATGATTTTGGAACCGGCTACTCATCCTTAAGTTACCTTAATAAGTTCCCGGCGAATCTTCTTAAGATCGATAAGTCATTCATCGATAAGATGAATACCAGCGAATCATCCGTGCAGTATGTTGCCGCGATCATATCCTTGGGACACATCATGCACTTTGATGTCATATCCGAAGGTGTCGAGGAAGAAGAGCAGCTTGAGACTTTGCAGAATATCGGCTGCGATCTGATACAGGGATTCATCTGGGGCCGCCCGCTTCCTCCTGAGGAGGCAAGACAGCTGGTCATCGATCAGATAGATGCATAATAAAAAACGGGAGGATCATTTCCTCTCGTTTATTCTTTTCTTAAGATCTTCTATTACAGTCTTATAGTCGCGGTGCTGTATGTCAGGGAAAGCCCTCAGGATACGTCCTGCACCGAAGTGCCTGTGTTCCGTGATAGATGCCTTAAGCGTGTCATATCTTTGCTGAAGTTCTGACTCGAACTCGGCCTTGCCGAGTTTTGCCTGAACTGCTGACTCCTGAGCCTTCTGAACCGCCTTAAGGGAATTGTTTCCTATTCTGTCGCTCATCCTGTTGCTCATTGTCTTTAAAGATGCGGATATTCTGTCGAGCTCTTCGAGTTTCTTGTTAAGACCGATAACAGTAAGGACGGTAACTACGGTGTCCGCGATGAACAGGACGTAGAGAGCCATGAGTATGGGCCATCCGATCCTCTCAGGGACAAAGGCAGACGTTATCCTGTAGATGAATACGTGAACGAGCTTTATGACAAATACAACGGCAAGTCCCCATATGATGGAGAAGCCTGCGCAGATGTAGCCGTTAAGGTTAAGCGGCATCTTGCTGTAGTCCCACCACCTTGCGTGGAAGAACTTATCGAGGATAAACCCTGCGAAAAGCTCGATGAGAGTGGTAAACACAAGACCTTCAAGGAAGATGACAAAAGCATTGTCGATACCTATGAGGTTATAGATGACAAGGACCATTATCATTCCGAATCCGTATACGGGGCATACGGGTCCGTTGAGGAAGCCTCTGTTTACGACCTTTCCTTTAACAGTAGCATGAAATATGACTTCGATGATCCATCCGGCAAGCGAATAGACAACGAAGAACCAGCATATATCGTACGGTGTCAGACTCATATCTGATTATCGGAATACCTCTTGTAGATATCTGCAACCTCGTTCATGTCGCGGTTCATGCGAAGCTGAAGCTTTGAGATCTCCTTAAGATCCTTGGACTCAAGAGAATTCCTAATGCAGCTGAAGATGGAAGTCTTCTCGGTCGTATCCTTGGCAAGGTTCATCTTTACCGTCTCGATATCAGACCAGTACTCGTCATCAACGGGGTTGGCATCAGTATGCTTCTTTGTATAACTTCTTAAAGTCGTAAGGTTAGTAGGGATGATCCTGTCAGAGAGCTCATAGAGCCATCTGTCGAGCATTGCATGAGAATAAGATGAGAGGATCTTATCGTTAAATACGTTGCCTGCACAAAGGATCTTCGTAGCATCGTCAGCCTCAAGGAAGTTTCTGAGTGAATCATAAACAGTAGCGGGAGGCGTTCCGAACAATCTGTCTCTTTCATCCTCATCCATAGTCTCGAAGATATCTTCCTCACATCTGTAGAGTCTGTCAGCAAGAAGATAATCGGAAGGTGTTCCGTAGGGCTTGCTGAATTCCTCCTCGAGCTCGTGTGTCGTCTTATTGGAATCAAGTACGTATCTTATTCCGTCGAGCATGCACTGATAGATGGCGGAAAGGCAAAGGTATGTATTCGTGTGCGGGTTAGGTGAACGAAGCTCGAACCTTGTTGTCTTATCAGTCTCCATGGATCTTACAAGTCCGAGAAGGACAGAACGGTTACGGGAGGGGGTAAGGACATCCTTACCGAGGGAAGCGACAGCGTGTGTCGGAGCCTCGAATCCGGGCTGAAGTCTCATGAATGCATCCGTTGTTGCAGATACGAAAGGATTGATGAGATCGTAGTTCTTCATGATTCCCATCAAAGAACCCCATCCGATCCTTGATAAGTAATCAGCCTTTCTGTCCTGGGGAGCAAAGAGATTGATCCTTCTTCCGTCCTTGAGGAAAGCAACTGCATTTACATGTGTATGCTCACCGGATCCGGCTACACCTGCCAAAGGCTTTGCATCGAATCTTGCACTTAAGCCGTGCATTCTGAAGATCTCTTTGATGAGGATTCTTGCGGTAAGCTCGTAGTCAGCGCCCTGAAGTGCATCAGAATACTTCCAGTCAACTTCAAGCTGCTCCATGATGGAGTGGAAATCACCGCTTGATGTGACTGCGGCCTTGACACCGCCGACTTCCTTATGACCCATCTCGGGGTTGAAGCCGTACTGGTCAAGGATGAGAATGACCTGCTCAAGAGCAGTCCTTACGACACCCTTGGTGCGCTTCCAGTAAGATTCCTTAAGTACCTGTGAGATGGAAAGCTGCTCCGTTGAGATCTTCTCGTCAGGGGAGTTTACCCAGAACTCAAGCTCTGTAGCCATTATCAAAGTGATCTTCTTAAGGTCCTCGGGCTCGAATCCGTACTCTTCGCACAATTCCTTGTTCTGCTCGAAGATCTCGGTGATTCTCTCTTCGAAGTATGCTGCAGATCTTTTGAGAACGGATCTTGAGCATACGGCTTCTCCGTTATGATAAAGATATGAAGGGATCCTTAAAGTTCCGACGGGAAGGCCGGTCTTCATATCGATGTGTTCATAGTTATAGTCGATGTACCATACAACGTCAGAGTCAGGGACAAGATCTACTTTACCGTCGTTCAATGTGGCGATTCCGGGAAGAACAACCGAGGAACCGTCTGTTTGAACAGCCTGTCCGTCGAGATAATTCTGAAGATTGTCGTGGAAATCGGAGATCGGTATCTTCTCGTCCGTATCGTTACCAGCAAGATCTACCGCAACCAGTGATACGAATTTGATCTCGGGATGAGCCTCGAGTATCGCGGTGATGTCTGCAACTGAGTGTTTCTCGGGAGGGATGATTATGGGTATGGCCTTAATGCCTTCCACAAGGCTTATGAATTCATCGACTCTTTTTTCCTCCACCCCTCTCCCGGGAG
>JAGDCV010000042.1 GCA_017958365.1 Clostridiales bacterium | reverse complement strand
AATTCCGTCGATGACCTGTTCGCCGCGATAGGTTACGGTTCGATACAGGTCGGAAAGGTCTTCGGCAGGCTTCGCGACGAGTACATCAAGACCTTAAGCGAGGAAGAGCGTCTTGCCATGGGATACAGGACTGCGTACGACGGCCAGATCGTTTACTACATGCCAGAGAAGATGCCTGAGGAATTAGGTAAGGGCGACGGCATTAAGGCGCCGCAGACTCCCGAGAACAAGACCGTTCGAAAAGGAAACAGCGACAACAGCATCCTTATAGACGGCTTAAGCCATCCTCTTCTTAGGATCGCGAACTGCTGTCATCCCGTTCCCGGTGACGAGATCATAGGATACGTGACACAAAGTGACGGCGTTACCGTCCATAAGCAGACATGCCCCAATATCGTTCACATAAAGGCGGCAAAGGACAAGTCAGATAAGGATAAGCGTAAGTTCGAGCGCCTCATCGGCGCCACATGGAATGACGGACGTGCATTAAAGCCCGGAAACTCATTTGATTCCAACGTCGTCCTTCTTGCGCAGGACTGCAACCTTACTTTGCTGTTCGCTGATGTTTCCGCTATATTCTCTGACGAGCACGTCGAGATACACGACATCAAGCAGCCGAAGAAGATAAACGGCGGCGAGTTTACTGAGTTCGTGGTAACGGCCGGATTCAGAAACAGGGAGCAGCTTGACAGGGTCATGACGAGGCTTAAGAACTTAAGCTATGTGACCAATGTCTTCAGAAAGTGATCATTCAAGGATCCCTGTAAGGAAATAGATATCGAGTAAAACTGTCAGCACCAGGACGAGCACGCAGATCGTGTAAACGGCGATCTTGTGGGATTTTGCATCTTGCGGCTTGTCTTTGATGTTGAAGTTCTCGGTCGGCATATCTCGATTATAGTAAGGCGCTCTATTTCTATGTTTTCACGAGTATGACAATCACTTAACAAAATCGTCGTCAGCGGGGTCTGTGGTATAATATCGTGATGAAATTTGTCGATTCGACATTAAAGGACAAGCTTTCCCGTGATCGTTTACGCATGGGTGTGAGTATCGTAGCGGTCGTTGTCCTTAATATTTTGGTCTTGATCGGTGTGTATACGCTTCTGGATTCCAAGTCCAGGGCCGAGCGTGCCAGACGTAATGCCCAGGCTGACGTAATGCTTGAGGCTGTGGAGTCTGCGTCCTCTGAAACGGAGACTGTGGCGACCGAAACTGTGACAAGTGAGACGACGGATCTTGCTCCCGTCGTTGCATCTGAATCCACGGAAACGGCTTCAGAGTCCGCTTCTGAGAGCGCATCCGATGAACAGACTACCGAACCCGCCGATCAGACTGCTGCCGAGACCACGCAGGATCCCAACGCAGTCGTTGAGTATTATGCTGTCGTTTATGCATCAAGCGACATCAATTTAAGAACAGGTCCCGGCACCGACTACGACGTTGTAAGAGTCATTCACGTAGGCGAGCAGATAGACGTTACGGGAAGAACCGGGTCAGGCTGGCTTAGGACTTACAGCGGTAACTTCATCCTGGAGAGCAACACTTCAAGTGAACCCGTTGCCACGACTACGGCTGCCACCACGACGCCTCCGACCACTGCGGCACCGACGACTGCAGCAACGCAGGCACCTTCATCGGGCGGCGGTGCTTCGATCGACGGAATGACATATTACGGCACATGCCACATCACTTATTACGGACCGCAGCTTCGTTCTGACGGAACGTACAGCACGACTACCGCTACGGGTACGACGTGCTCGGAAGGACGCACCGTTGCAGCCGACTGGGATATCTTCCCGTCAGGTACGACGATCTACATCGCGAACGATCCGTTAGGCGGAGACGGATATTACACGGTTGAAGACAGAGGCCCCGGCGTTAACGGAGCACACATTGATATATTTGCGGAAGGAAATCACACTCCGACGGATTGTGAAGTATACATAGTAGGATAAATTATGGTGAACGATAAACTTAAAAAACAGAACAAACCAAAGCAGAAACCTGCAAAGAATCCGAAGCCCCAGAAGGCGTCGAAGAATCAGAAAACACAAAAGACTCAAAAGACTTCTAAGACACAAAAGTCACAAAAGAGCATTAAGCAGGGTAAGCCACAGAAGTCTTCGAAGGCTGTTAAAGCCCCGAAGAAGAAAAACAAGGCACCCAAGATCCCCAAGGGAAAGCTTAAGATAATTCCTCTCGGAGGTCTTCTCGAGATCGGTAAGAACATGACCGCATTCGAGTACGGAAACGACATGATAATCATCGATGTCGGCATGGCGTTCGGAGGCGAGGATACTCCCGGTGTAGACTGCGTCATTCAGGACTACACTTATGTGCGCGAGAATGCACACAAGTTAAGGGGAATAGTATTGACACACGGACACGAAGACCACATAGGTGCTCTTCCTTATTTCCTCCGTGAATTTCAGTGTCCCGTCTACGGCGGTAAGCTTACGATCGAGCTTGTAAGACATAAGCTCGAGGACAACGGAGTAAGTCTTAAGGGCATCGGTCTTAATGCATGTAAGAACGGTGAAGTCATTAAACTCGGCAATTCATTCAGCGCCGAGTTCGTAAGAGTAAACCACAGCATCGCGTGCAGCTACGCGATCGCACTAAGAACCCCTGTCGGAGTGATCGTACACTCGGGAGACTTCAAGATCGATTACACGCCCATTAACGGCAAGGTCATCGACCTTCAAAGATTCGGTGAATTAGGTCACGAGGGCGTACTGTGCTTCATGTGCGAGAGCACGAACGTGGAGAAGGAAGGGTCGTCTCCTTCGGAGAAGTACGTGGGTGAATCTTTCCAGCGAATATTCCAGAAGGCTGACGGAAGGATAATAGTCGCGACATTCTCAAGTAACGTACACAGGATGCAGCAGATCATAACGGCTGCCGAGAAATACGGAAGACATGTCGCTTTGTGCGGAAGGTCCATGATCAATGTCTTTAACGCAGCTAACTCGTTAGGCTACATCGACATGCTTCCCGACACCATCATCGATATAAGTGCGATCAAAAGATATCCCGATGAAGAGGTGGTCGTACTGACGACCGGTTCACAGGCAGAGCCCATGAGTGCGCTGTCGAGAATGGCTTTCGCTTCACACAGGGAAGTTGAGATCCGTGAAGGTGATACCGTCATCATATCGGCTCACCCGATCCCCGGTAACGAGAAGCCCATCTATAAGCTTATCGATGAGCTGTTCAAGAGGGGAGCGGATGTCATCTACGAATCCCTTGCCGAAGTTCACGTATCGGGACACGCATACAGGAATGAGATCAAGCTTCTGCATACTCTCCTTAAGCCAAAGTTCTTCATCCCGGTACACGGTGAGTACAGGATGCTGTTCAGACACGCACAGCTCGCACAGAGCTTGGGACAGGATCCCGAGGACATCTTCATCTTGCGAAACGGAGACGTATTCGAGACTGACGGACAGACGGCCGAGGTCACGGGAGAGGTTCCTGCCCAGGCCATCCTCATCGACGGTTCCTCCGCGACTGTAAGGGACGATCACGTCATGAGCGACCGTACGCATCTTGGTGAGTCCGGATGCATCTGCATCTCGCTTACGGTTGACGATGCTCTTGAGGAGCTTGCTTGCAGGCCCTCGGTCACATCGATGGGATTCCTTTTCGACGATGAGAAGGATGACATGCATGAAGGTCTTGCGGATTACGTTGAAGGGCTTATCGAGAACAGGCCTGACCCCACGGAGCTTATCGAGGCGAGGATAGTAACGAGAGCATTCAGGAACGGCGTCAGGGAGTATCTTTACGACAGGACCAAGAGACGCCCCATGGTTTTGATGAACGTAAGCCACGTTACGATAGGCGGCCGCAAGAAGCGTCGTTGAAAAATGCTAATAAGCATCTTATAATATTTTAATATTTAATAGGGTAGGAGTTACAGCTTTACAATGAGAGTTTCAAATCTTTTCTTCGCAACACAAAGAGAGGTTCCGGCTGATGCCGAGATACCTTCCCATAAGCTGATGCTTCGTGCGGGACTTATCCGCAAGATGTCATCAGGCATATATGCGTACATGCCGATGGGCTTCAAGGTATATAAGAATGTCGAGAAGGTCATCCGCGAGGAGATGGACAGGGCAGGAGCACAGGAGCTCATCATGCCGGCACTGCTTCCGGCTGAGGCTTATCAGGCTTCCGGAAGATGGGAGAAGTTCGGTCCCGAGATGTTCCGCATGAGCGACAGAGGCGGCAGGCCTTTCTGCCTGGGTCCCACGCACGAGGAGCCTTTCACGGAGGCTGTAAGGGATACTTTCAGATCTTACAAGAACCTTCCCGTAACTCTCTACCAGATCCAGCACAAATACAGAGATGAGAAGAGACCGAGATTCGGTGTTATCAGATCACGTGAGTTCGTCATGAAGGACGCATACTCCTTTGACGTTGATGAGGAAGGTCTCGATAAGTCATACAAGATCATGTACGACGCGTACAGAAGGATCTTCGACAGATTAGGTCTCGACTATACGGTCGTTGATGCGGATTCAGGCGCGATGGGCGGTTCCGGTTCACAGGAATTTATGGTAAAGAGCCCCATCGGTGAGGATGCCATCTGCTTCTGTGATGCATGCGGTTATGCAGCAAACGAGGAGAAGGCTACCTGCAAGGAGGGCGAGGCTTCTTCGGAGGCAGAGCTTGCCATCGAGAAGATCCACACACCTGATGTTAAGACGATCGAGGATCTCATCGGATTCATGAACACGACTCCCGATAAGTTCGTTAAGACTATCCTTTACAACATCGACGGCAAGATCATCGCTGCGATGGTAAGAGGGGACAGGGATATCAACGAGACAAAGCTCGGCAACATCTTCGATGCTACCGAGATGGATCTTGCTTCCTTTGAGGATGTCGAGAGGATCACGGGTGCGAAGGTAGGTTTCGCAGGTCCTGTCGGACTTAAGGAGAAGATCGAGGTTGTCATGGACACGGAAGTTGCTCTCATGAAGAACTTCGTTGTTGGCGCATGCGAGACGGATTATCACTTCAAGAATGTAAATGTCGGCAGGGATTTTACTGCTGATATCGTGAAGGATATCAAGAACGTAAAGCAGGGCGATCTTTGCCCTAAGTGCGGACAGCCTTTGGGAATGGCAAGAGGCGTTGAGGTTGGACATATCTTCAAGCTCGGTACCAAGTATTCCGATTCATTGGGCTGCATCTATCTTGATAAGGAAGGCAAGGAGCAGTCCATGGTAATGGGTTGCTACGGTATCGGCGTATCAAGAACTATCGCTGCCATCATCGAGCAGTATAACGACGAGGACGGTATAAAGTGGCCTGCGATCGCAGCTCCCTACAAGGTCATCGTCATCCCCACAAAGACTAATGACGAAGAGTGCATGGCACTTGCCGAGAAGCTTTATAACGCATATATCGATGCAGGATACGAGACACTGATCGACGACAGAAACGAGCGCCCCGGCGTTAAGTTCAAGGATGCCGATCTTCTCGGAATCCCGTTAAGAGTTACTGTCGGAAGAAGAGCTTCCGAGGGAATCGTGGAACTCAAGTACAGAATGGACGGAACAACGGAAGAGGCAGATTTTGATGCTGCAGTTAAGGCGGCAGGACAGATCAAATAAAGGAGTCCGATTATGTTTAAGTTTAAGAACCTGACAGCAACGGTTATCACTGCAGCAATGGTACTTAATGTCATGGGTACCCCTGCACTTGCTGCCGCGAAGGATGCATTTACACAAAATGACCTTAACCCTGCTTATGATCCTTCGGCACTTAACATCGCCGATTACTATGCGGATTATACTTCCATCACTTTCAGAAGTAAGAGCGGCGGAACGACGGTTCTTTCACTTTCAGGCTCACAGATCCAGGTCAGCACCGACTGCGGCTCGGGAATGAGGATCAATGTCATGGATAGCAGAAGAGCCATCGTATCAACAGGTGCGAGCGATTCTTCCTTTGCTGTCGAGACAGGTGAGAATGTTGAAGTCGATAAACTTCACTTCGTCATGTTCCTCGTTACGGCTGACGGCATTCAGAACAGATATGATGATATCGCCATCACAAGAAAGCCCGACGGTAATCTTGTGTTCGTTAAGTCTACATGCTATGACTTCAACGTCGAAAGATGCAGCGAGCTTTGGACTGACCAGCAGTCTCTGGAAGAGTGCCTCACTCCGCAAAATGACGTCGAGAGTACGGATCCTCAGGTCATCGCAGTTGCGCAGGAGATCACTGCCGGCATGACATCTGACTGGGATAAGGCTTATGCCATCTACAACTACATGGTAAGCGAGTTTGCTTACGACTATATCCAGGTAAGCGACACATCTTATATCTATCAGGACAATGCAAGTTGTCTTTTAAGACGTAAGGTCGCCATCTGCGAAGGTCTTGGTAACACATTCACGGCTCTTTGCAGAGCGGCAGGCGTTCCGGCAGCCGTATCCTTCGGTATCGGAGCTGATGCTTCCGAGCTCGTCATGAGTGACGATTACATGGATGACGAGAGCTGTAACCACGCATGGGCTGTCGTGTGCATCGACGGACAGTGGTATCACGTGGATCCGACATGGGACTGCGGAAATGCATATACGGGAGAGACAAGAAGCAGCGGAAATCTTTCCACATCTGATCCTTCTTACAACTGGTATCTCATTCCTCTCGAACTGTTCTCCAATACGCATAAGATCTGCGATGCTGATACTATCCACGGAAGACCTGAGACGGGTTCATGCGGAGACCGTGCAACATATGAGATCACAAGAGACGGTACCATCACCATAAGCGGAAGCGGTACGGTTCAGCTTCCCTACGGATGTAACGGCTTCAGATACGTAGTCTTCTCAGATGACTGCACCATCGATACGATCGGTGAATCATGCTTTGTTGACTGCGACATAATCGAGTCTGTCGTCCTGCCCGATACGGTCACAAAGATCGAGGATTATGCATTCAATACATGTGAGGATCTTGAGTATATCTATCTTCCTGACGGACTGCAGTGGATCGGATACTGCGCATTTGATTACTGCGACGAGCTCGCATATGTCTATGTGCCAGATTCCGTTACGCATATCGATGACTGGGCATTTGACGACTGCCCGAGAATGATCATCTCCATTCCTCACGGAATGAGTCTTGGTGAGAGTTCCTACTACGTCGAGCCATGCAGGATCATTGTAAGATCGGCATGATCTTTATAAATCAACACACAGAGGTTTTTAACAGATGAAGATGTTAAAGAGGTTGGCAGCCGCAGCGGTTGCAGCATCATTATCAGCGATGCTCTTTGCAGGCTGCATTAAGTACGAGACTCCCGCGGAACAGACATATCCTACTGCGGAGGATCAGTTAAGCGGTTTACACCACGTCGAGATCGAGGTCGAGGATTACGGAACGATAAGCGTTGAACTAGACGCTGATACGGCTCCGAGGACGGTTACGAATTTCATCAATCTCGCAAGAAGCGGCTTTTATAACGGACTTACTTTCCACAGGATCATCTCCGGATTCATGATCCAGGGCGGTGACCCGCTCGGAACAGGAATGGGCGGCTCTGATGAGGAGATCATCGGTGAGTTCTCCGCTAACGGCATCGAGAACAATATCTCTCACGTAAGAGGCGTTATCTCGATGGCACGTAACGGACAAAGTTATAACTCCGCTTCATCACAGTTCTTTATCGTTCATGAGGATTCAACATTCCTCGACGGTGACTATGCGGGATTCGGCCATGTCACTGACGGCATGGATATCGTAGACCGGATCTGCGAGGATGTTCCCGTAACAGATGACAACGGAACGGTTCTTCCCGAGAACCAGCCTGTGATCACTGAGGTCAGGGTCATCGATTGATGGATATCGCGAAGGAACTCGAGAAGCAGCTTCAGAACGAGCGCGATACTGATGTAAGGCGCACGGCCTACGATACCGAGATCCGTTTCTACGGCATGATCTCATCGGGCGATCTTGAGGGGCTGCAAAAGTACATGGAGACGAGGCCTTCCGTCAGAGCGACAAATACGAGGAAGGGCGTCCTTTCCAAGGATTATCTTCAAAGCGAGAAATACCACACAACGATAATGACTGCTTTGATATCAAGATTCTGCATCGAAGCGGGCATGGATATCGCGGTCAGTTATTCGTTAAGCGACATCTTCATAAGAAAGATCGATCTTGCTACCACGACCGAGGAGATATGGAATCTTAACGACGAGATTTCCCTCGAGTACTGCAGGAGGATGAGAGACCTTTCCAAGAAGCAGGTCGTATCAAGATATGTCGTTCTTGCGATCGATTACATACGTGCACATATCCAGGAGAACCTTACGGTAGAGCAGGTGGCAAACTCTCTCTCCGTTAACTCGAGCTACTTAAGCAAATTGTTCAAGAAGGATATGGGCAAGTCCATAAGCGAGTACATAAGGGACAGTAAGATCGAGATTGCCGAGAACATGCTCCGCCACTTAGATGACTCATCGCTCGAGATAGCAAATTACCTGGGGTTCTCTTCCCAGAGTCACTTCATCCAGGTGTTCAAGAAGCAGACCGGCATGACGCCCGAAGAATTCAGAAAAAAGCACTACCACAAAAGCTGGATAGGCGAGACGGAAAACAGTTAAGGAGAAATAGTAAATGTTTTACAAGTGTCTTATTGCATTTTTAATATCGATGGTCCCTCTTATCGAGATAAGAGGTGCCATAGCATATGCACTTATCGCAGGGGTTCCTGCATACATAGCTTATCCGGTATGTATCCTCGGTAATATGCTTCCCGTTCCGGTTATCTTCTTCCTTGCAAGAAAGGTTCTTGAGTGGGGAAAGGATAAGAAGTTCATCGGTAAGTTCTTTACCTTCTGTCTTGAGAAGGGACACAAGGGCGGACAGAAACTTCTGTCAGGCAACAAGGGTGCTTACGTCGCACTCTTCCTTTTCGTTGGTATACCGCTTCCGGGAACGGGTGCATGGACGGGAACGCTTGCAGCAAGTATTCTCGACCTCGACTTTAAGAAGAGCGTAGCAGCGATCATGTGCGGCGTAGTTCTCGCAGGCATTATCATTGGCGTACTTTCGATCCTCGGAATCAACATCGCGACATAATGAGACAGTTTACCGTAAGTGATGCGTTAAGCGGCGAGCACGTAGTAAAGGCTTGCACGGTCAATTACCCGTCCTTGAAGAAGGCGGATCTTTATAAGGCCCTGAAGCACAAGGACATAAGGATCGACGGCAAGAGAGTTTCATCTGACGTTAAGGTCGTTTCAGGCCAGCAGGTTCAGGTGTGGCTGCCCGACGATCTGTTCGAGCAGGACCACGATGAGTTGAAGCAAAGAAGGAAGGATGCCTTCTCGATAGTCGCGCAGACCGACGGACTTCTCATAGTTAACAAAAGACAGGGGCTTGCGGTCCACAGCGGCAAGACGACAGAGGATAACCTCATCGATATTGTCCGCGAGGAAACGCGTAATAAGAATGCCGAGCTCGTGCACAGGATAGACATGAACACGGGCGGAATCCTGATGATCGCGAAGAATAAGGACTATCTTGAGGATGCCGTGAAGCTGTTTAAGGGAGACCTCGTGACCAAGCGTTACAGAGCGCTCGTTGTAGGAAGGATACCGGGAGACTTAGGTGAGCCCGTCGTCTGTACGGACGACGCTTTGATGAATGAAGTGTCGGCATATCTTGAGAAGACGAAGTCGGGTGACGTTTACGTCCACGATGTGAAGAAGGAGGGAGACCTCCCCATAACAACAAGGTACAGAGTACTCTCGTATGCAAACGGTCTGTCCGACATCGAGTGCGAACTTGTAACAGGAAGGACACACCAGATAAGAGCGCAATTCGCGCACATGGGGTATCCTGTATTAGGAGACGGAAACTACGGAAGAAACCAGGTCAATCTGGGCTTCGTAAACAAGGACGGCGGCAAGATCCGTTACCAGCAGCTCTGGTCGACGACGCTCCTGTTCGGTAAGATCCCCTCCGATAATAAGCATCGCGAACTGTCGGGAAGAAAATTCTCGATAGAGCCCAGATATGAGGTGAAGATCTAATGGCAGACAACAGACCGATAGGTGTATTTGATTCGGGTATAGGAGGTCTCACGGTACTTCGCGAGATCATATCCGCCGTGCCTTCGGAAAGTACCATCTACTTCGGAGATGACGGAAGATCCCCCTACGGTACCAAGTCCCACGAGACGATAATCAAGTATGCTCTTCAGGACATGATGTTCCTCAAAAGCCAGAACGTTAAGATGATAGTCATCGCATGTAATACCGCGAGTACGCATGCTTATAAGGTTTTGAAAGAGGCTGCAGACGTCCCTGTTCTTGAAGTGGTCGTGCCGGGAGCCAAGGCTTCGGTCAAGGCAACAAGGAACGGAAAGATCGGTATCATCGCCACGCGCGCTACGATAGCATCCGGCCTTTACGAGTCGGCTGTCCGCGAGCAGGGAAAAGACATCGAAGGCCTTGAAGTAATATCGCAGGCCTGCCCCATGTTTGTCTCATTAGCCGAAGAAGGATGGTGGGACGACGAGGTTGCTTTCCTTACCGCGCAGAAGTATCTCGAGCCTTTGAAGAAGGCAGGTGTCGATACCGTTGTTCTTGCATGCACACATTATCCTTTGCTTGCAAATACCATCTCCAAGGTAATGGGTCCCGACGTGACTTTGATCAATTCGGGAATTGCAGTTGCAGGGGACGTTAAGAAGATACTTGAAGACAATGATCTTTGTTCTGACGGCACTTCCGTTACACATGAGTTCTTTACGAGCGACGATCCTTTGATCTTCGAGGACGTGGCTGCCCCGTTCCTCGGAAGCGGACTTCCCAAGGGAACGAAGAAGGTCGCCGTCGACAGATATGATATCGGAGAGTTCTTGTGATAAGGGACATGGAGATTAATACGGGGGCATACGATAAGCCTCTCGTGACAAAAGGTATATTCGAAGAGACGGTCACGTCTTTGACTCTCAAGTGGAAGCAGATCCATGAAGGTGATGAAGAGCCGTCCTTCTACGAGATCAAACTTGATAAGGAAACGGGTGTTGCGGTCGTAAGGCGTTCAGGTCAGTATACGAGCGAACTTGTCTTCGATACGGCAAAGAGGACTGAAGGTTCTGTCGATACGCCTTACGGAACCATTAAGACTGACATTAAGACTTCGTACATAACAATCCCGTCTGTCGTGTCTCCCAAGTTCGAGATAGCATATGAGATGGGTGCGGATGACATAAAGAATGTATTCACGGTCAAGTTTATATGAGCAGATTGGACAGTTATCATAAGGAAATAAACTGAGTTATAATTCACATATGGACGAGAAAAAGACTAAGCAAAAAAAATCGACCGTAAGGCAGCACATGACAGTTCGCTGGCACGATATCGTACGTACCGAGAGCGATATCCCTGCCGTAGATTCACTACTTAAGGAGAAGACATCCCTTGTGGGAAGGATAGGAAGCATGTTCCTTGCAGTGGGAACAAGTTCCTGGAGGATCCGCAATGCCATGAACCTGGTGGCTCGTGAACTCGGAATATCATGTAATGCGAATATAGGTCTTGTAACGCTTACTTACACCTGTTTCTCGGAGGGCAGTCACTACAGCCAGACGATCTCGCTTCCTAATACCGGGATCAATACGGATAAGCTCATGGACCTTAAGCTTTTTGTTGATAATTTCCATGAGTATGCCACGAAGTATTCCGTCGAGCAGTTGCACCTGATCCTTGATGACATCGAGGCAAAGAAGCCAAACTACTCTCCCTGGCAGCTCGGACTTGCAGCTGCATTTGCATGTTTTGCATTTACTTTCCTTCTCGGAGGCGGTCCCGTCGAGATGATCGGTGCTTTCCTTGGTGCCGGCATGGGCTGCTTCGTAAGGACTCTTCTCATAAGAAGTAAGATAAATATCCTTTTGAATGTAGCGGTAGGCGTTGCCGTTGCTCACATCGTATATGTTGTCTCCATCCTGGCGGGCGAAGTATTCCTTGATCTTCCTCCGACACATCATGCGGGATATATTTGTGCGATGCTGTTCATCATACCTGGTTTCCCTCTCATCACGGGAGGACTCGACCTTGCCAAGCTCGATATAAGATCCGGCGTCGAGAGGATAATCTATGCGACGATGATAATCGCGGTAGCTACATTCGTCGGTTGGGCCGCTGCATTCATATTCAGGTTTAACCCCGAAGACTTCCAGCCGCTTAACATTTCCTGGCCCGTGAAGATGGCCTTAAGAGCCGTCATGAGTTTCATAGGCGTTTACGGATTCTCGCTGATGTTTAACAGTACCCGTAAGATGGCAGCCGTTGCAGGCATCATCGGCATGATCGCGAACGTTACCCGTCTTCAGTTAGGAGACGTATACGGCATCCATATTGCCATGGGTGCATTTATCGGAGCTACCATTGCAGGTCTGCTTGCATCAGTCGTTAACAAGCGCGTCGGTGTTCCGAGGATCTCGCTTACAGTTCCTTCCATCGTTATCATGGTCCCCGGAATGTTCATGTACAAAGCCGTTTACTTCATCGGACTTGATGACATCAGTGTGGGAGGAGTCTGGCTTACGAAGGCTCTGCTTACCGTGATCGCGCTTCCTTTGGGCCTTGTCTTTGCACGTGTTCTTACCGATTCTGACTTCAGACACTGCAGCTGACCCCTCTTAACTTTGATTATCAAATGATTTTCACGGTGTAAATTAAACTTGACCAATTACATATTCTTGAATAGAATATGAACGGAATGTGAACTACCCCATGGTTTTTTTCTGTATTTTTTGGAGGGATTAAGATGCAGCGCGAAAAGAAACTGGTGGCACTCCTTTTATCCGTAATACTTGCAATCGTATTACCGTTTTCATCATTCGGACTTTCTGTCCGTGC
The DNA here is from genome assembly GCA_017958365.1 of Clostridiales bacterium. Taxonomy (GTDB): domain Bacteria; phylum Bacillota; class Clostridia; order Saccharofermentanales; family Saccharofermentanaceae; genus Saccharofermentans. Next base: position 14,252 of record JAGDCV010000042.1, on the reverse strand, counting down.
GGATGATGAGGAGCAGCCTACAACACCCGTAGAGACATCAGCACCTGAGGAGACAACGGCTCCCGAGGAAACAACAGCTCCCGAGGAAACAACAGCTCCCGAGGAAACAACGGTTCCCGAGGAGACAACAGTTCCCGAGGAGACAACGGTTCCCGAGGAGACAACAGTTCCTGAGGAGACTACAGCACCTGAGGAGACGGAAGCTCCCACTGAAGCCCCTGACTATTTCTATATCAAAGGCTACGGTAACTACGATGCTATCTCAAGCCAGACCGCAACTGTTAATGTGGGATGGTCCTATTGCCTTGATCAGCAGAATTCTGCGCCTAATGTTAACCATAGATATACCAGGACAACCATAACCTCTTCGGGATTCTCCGATCAGACAAATCTTATGCTTCTGTCCTTTGCATACAACAGGGATGCATTGGTTGAGTATATCCGTCAGATGGCAGCAGGCGGAAACTATATTGCTCAGAATTTCATCAATAAGTATGATGTCCAGGCTACAGGTACCGGAGCTCACGACTCGCTTTTCACATACATTGTATGGGGAATAGTCTATGAGGATACACATGGTGGAGTAGCTTATTACACCACATCGTCTTACGATAGTAGAGCAAGTGATCTCGGCGGAGTATCCCAAAATCCTTTGAATGATCCGGATTCATATTACAATGCTTTCCTGTTGCCGGTTTACAATTTCCTTCTCGTAAATGCTCCTTCATTCAATGAGTACAATGCAAATCTTTATATCTGCGAGGACAGCGGATATCAGCGTATCTTAGGTGATGCGTACAGGATTGATAATCCGAGTGTTGCCGTAACGAACCCCAATCCCGTATTCCCGGATTTCCCGGTTCCTGCAACACCTACGCCCAGGCCTACAACCACACCGAGGCCTACGGCTGAACCGACTGAAGTACCGCCTCCGACGGCTACTCCCCGTCCCCAGGATTACATGTTCATGATCGGCAAGGGCGTTATGGACACCGATGGCAATTGGTTTACATTTGATGTAGCGAGCCCCTTCGAGTTTGAACTTGATGTACAGGTCCTTGATGCAAACGGTACACCTGCAGCGAATATGACTGTTACGTTGGTGAGATATGCGGATAACTACTATAATTTGGATTATTCACAGGTAACGACTGATTCCAACGGTACCATCGTTCTTCCCATGAGAGCTTGTGAGCAGGTTGCTTTGACGGAATTCGATTCTTTGGATTATTCTTTCGTCGTTATTGAGAACCAGTCCGTAATGCCATCTTGTTATTCGTTGGATGGATACTACTATTACGGTGCTAATCTGAACCCTGTACAATTCGATGAAGGTCTTCCTGTACCTTTCACCGGAAACTATGACTTCGTATATGCCTTGAATATCTACGATGCCTCACTCATGAGCGCCACGGCCACAACAACTACTGAAAGTGAGCCTGCGCCGAGCGAGTCAACGCCGAGCGAGACACCGCCGAGTGAGACTACTCCGGTTGAGTCTGTACCCGCTACAGTGGAGTCAACGGAAGCTACGGCGGTAGAGACGGCTCCAGCCCAGGTTCAGACGCCTTTCTCTGACGGATCGGTAGCAGGTGCTGTGGCTACCACGCCTGAGACGACCGTTCCTACGGAAGCTCCTGCAGATCAGGGTAATGACACGGCTGTTCTTGATGCGTCTAGAACACAGAGCCAGACCGGTGAGGATTCCTCTCAGGTTCTCGGAGCTGACAGACAGGCAGATTCTGCCGTTCCTGAGACAGGTGAGGACATGAGCGTCATGACTGCAGCAGGAACACTTCTGATAGCACTTTCATTCGCTGTTTATTCGACATCCGTTCGCGTAAAGCGCCATCGTGTAAGAAAGTGCAACAGGTGATTTTAAAAAATATTGCCTGTAAGTTAAAAACGTACTTGCAAATGCAAACAAAGCAATGTATAATCGTCAAGCACGTTTAAAAAGCACTATACCTACATAAGATGGAGGTGGGAATATATGGCACATCCTAAGAGAAAATGGTCTAAGGCCAGAACATCACGTCACAGAAGCGCTTGGAAGCTCTCTGTTCCGGGTTTTGTTGAGTGCCCGCAGTGTCATCAGAAGATGCTTCGCCGCACGGTATGCAAGAATTGCGGATATCTTGACGGCAAGGCTGTTGTGACAGTAGGCGAAGAAGAGTAATTCTTTCTTTAATTAGCAAAGATCGGGCGGTGTTGATAAACTTAACACCGCCTTTATTATGTCTTTGGTGAAAGATCAAGGAGAAACACTATGAGCAAACCGACAGTAGCGATAGTCGGACGACCGAATGTGGGAAAGTCATCACTTTTCAATACTCTTTATGGTGAGAGGATCTCGATCGTACATGATACCCCCGGTGTAACCAGGGACCGTATCTATGCGACTGCGGTTTGGCGTGAGCGCGAGTTCGTTATCATCGACACGGGCGGAATCGAGCCCGCAGGTGATGATGTCATCCTCCAGGGCATGCGTGCCCAGGCGGAGGTCGCCATCGAGACCGCTGACGTTATCGTCTTCATGGTCGATCTCAAGGCCGGCATGACAGCCGACGATAAAGACATAGCTTCCATGTTAAGAAAGTCCGGAAAGCCGATCGTCATTGCCGTTAACAAGACGGACAAGGTCGGTGAGCCTCCGGCTGAATTATATGAGTTCTATAACTTAGGATTGGGTGACAGCGATATCATCCCCATCTCGGCTTCGCACAGACTCGGTATCGGAGATCTTCTTGATAAGGTTTTCGAGTATTTCCCCGATGAGGGTGAGGGTGAAGGTGATGAGGGCAAGATCCGCGTCGCACTCATTGGACGCCCTAATGCGGGCAAGTCCTCGCTCACGAACAAGATGAGCGGCAGCGACAGGAGCATCGTCTCTGATGTTGCGGGCACGACGCGTGATGCCATTGACGTCGAGGTAAGCAACAAGTACGGTGACTTCATTCTTGTCGATACCGCGGGCATGAGGAAGAAGAGCAAGATCGAGGACAGGATAGAGAAGTACTCGATGGTAAGAGCTCTTACTGCCGTTGATAAGGCGGACGTGTGCGTCATCCTTATAGATGCCACCGTCGGCGTTACCGAGCAGGATACGAGAGTTGCGGGCGTTGCTCATGATAACGGCAAGGCATGCATCATCGTCATCAATAAGTGGGACCTTATCGAGAAGGAGACGGGAACGCTTGAGACCATGTCGAAGGCCGTGAAGGAGAGGTTCCCCTTCATGGATTACGCTCCCATAATTTTCATATCGGCAAAGACGGGACAGCGTGTCGAGAAGCTCTGGGAAGCTATCTCTGACGCTTACGACCAGAGCCGCAAGAGACTTACCACGGGTGTGTTTAACGACATGCTCACGGAAGCGATCGCGATGGTGCCGACACCACAGGATAAGGGTAAGCACCTTAAGATTTATTACGGAACACAGGTTGCCATTCAGCCTCCGACGTTTGCTTTGTTTGTCAACGATACGGAGCTGTCGCATTTCTCTTATGAGCGTTATATCGAGAATCAGATAAGAAGGAACTTCGGTTTTGAAGGAACTCCGATAAGGATATTAATGCGTAATAAGAAGGGCGATGAGACCTGATTATTTGTGCAAAAAGACGAGTTCTTTATTCGCGCGTGTAGTAGTTAAATAATAAAGGCAAAAAATCGTATTTTATATTAATGGAGTATCAGCTTTTATGAAAATCGAGAATTTAAGGAATGTAGCTATCATCGCGCACGTTGACCACGGTAAGACTACCATCGTCGACTCAATGCTTAAGCAGGCCGGAATCTACCGCGAGAACGAGCAGGTAGTAGAGCAGGTAATGGACAGCAATGACCTCGAGAGAGAAAGAGGAATCACCATCCTTGCAAAGAACACTGCCATCGACTACAAGGGAATAAGGATCAACGTCGTTGATACTCCCGGACACGCAGACTTCGGAGGCGAGGTTGAGCGAGTACTCAAGATGGTCGATGCGGTTTTGCTCGTAGTAGATGCATTTGACGGCCCGATGCCCCAGACAAGATTCGTTCTTCATAAGGCACTTGAGCTCGGCTTGAGACCCATCGTATGCATCAACAAGATCGACAGACCCGACGCAAGACCTTTGCAGGTCGTAGACATGGTTCTCGATCTGTTCATCGAGCTCGGCGCAGATGAAGACCAGCTCGATTTCCCTATCGTTTATTCATCCGGTAAGACAGGCGTTGCATGCTTTGACTTAAAGGATTATGAGGCAGGAAACGCTAACGACTTCTGCCCCGTACTTGATACCATCATTAAGTACACACCCTGCCCTGAGGGCGATCCCGAAGCTCCCGCTCAGCTTCTCGTATCCAACATCGATTCGGATCCTTACATCGGAAGGATCGCCATCGGAAGAGTCGAGAGAGGTACCGTTAAGCAGGGCGCTCCCGTTGTTGTCGTAAACATGGAGGAGGAAGGCAAGCGTAACGCAAGGATCGTTAAGCTCATGAGATTCGCAGGCCTCGGAAGACAGGAAGTCCAGGAAGCATCCATCGGTGAGATCGTCTGCGTTGCAGGTATCCCCGACATCGGAATCGGTGACACGCTTTGTGATCAGAACACACCTGAGGCTCTGCCTTTCGTTAAGATCGATGAGCCTACCATCGCCATGACATTCTCCGTTAACGATTCTCCTTTCGCAGGTCAGGAAGGTAAGTTCGTAACGAGCAGACACTTAAGAGACAGACTGTTCAAGGAGATCGAGACTAACGTTTCCATGAGAGTTGAAGAGACGGATACGACCGAGTCATTCATCGTAAAGGGTAGAGGAGAGCTCCATCTCTCCATCCTCATCGAGGAGATGAGAAGACAGGGTTACGAGCTTCAGGTAAGTAAGCCGAAGGTCATCATGAAGGAGATCGACGGCGTTATGTGCGAGCCTTATGAGGACCTCGTCATCGACGTTCCCGAGGAGTTCGTAGGTGCCGTAATCGAGAAGCTCGGAGGCCGTAAGGCAGAGATGACAAACATGCTTCCGCCTTCAAAGGGATACACAAGACTTGAGTTCACGATCCCCTCAAGAGGCCTTATCGGATACCGTACCGAGTTTTTGACCGACACTAAGGGCAATGGTATAATGAACTCCATAATCAGCGGCTATGAGCCCGTTGCGGGCGAGATCGCGACACGTTCACATGGTGTCCTTGTAGCGTTCGAGAGCGGCACGGCAATGACCTACGGTCTTTATAACGCACAGGACAGAGGCAACCTTCTTATCGGTGCCGGAACTGAAGTATACGAGGGTATGATCGTAGGTATTAATCCTAAGGCCGATGATATCACCGTAAACGTATGTAAGAAGAAGCACGTAACGAATATGCGTGCGGCAGGATCAGACGAAGCAATGCGTCTTACTCCTCCTTTGAACTTCAGCCTTGAACAGTGTCTCGAGTTTGTTGAAGACGACGAGCTCTGCGAGGTAACTCCCAAGAGCATCAGATTGAGAAAGAAGATACTCAATACTGATCAGCGTCTCAAGGCCGAAGCAAAGAAGAAAGATGCTGCCAAAGAAGCTTAAAGTAGTTTTTAGTATTTTTTTCGTTCTCCTCCTGGTCGTGGCCTTCATGATCGCCGGAGTTTATGTTGGTTACAACTACGTAATCACTCAGGAGGAGCGCTTCAACGCATTACAGGCGAGTATTGATGATGGTTCCTTCAAGGTAGACATGAATACCGAAGGAGCCATTCCTTTTGTCATAAGAACGGGTGACATGACCTCCGACATCGCGGATCACCTGTTCGAGTTAGGTCTTATCGATAACACGTTCATGTTCTCGTTATTAAGTAAGGTTAACGGATTTGACGGTGCTTATCAGGCAGGTACCCACTATCTTCTTGCGGGTCTTGACTACGATGAGATTATGTTCCTTCTGACGCAGAAGTCCGTAAGCGTTGTCGTCACGTTCCCTGAGGGCATTACCTATGAGGAGATGAAGGCCAAGCTTCATGAGGCCGGACTTACATTCTCCGATGAGGAGATGGACGAGTGCATGGACAGCCCGAACCTGTTTACAGACTACAGATTCGTCTCGCAGATCGCACTTACAGAAGGACGCGACCACGTCCTGTCGGGGTATCTGTTTCCGGATACATATGAATTCGACTTGAACGCAAGCCCCGTGACGATCATATCCACCATGCTCAACAACACGGAAAGCAAGCTTTATGACGAGTACTATGAGAGAGCAGAGGCCATCGGTCTTACCATGGACGAGGTAATCACTCTCGCTTCGATAATACAGAGCGAGTCCTCGAACATGACTGACATGATGTACATCTCCGCCGTATTCAGAAACAGAATGAATTCGGATGATGAGAGCCTGCGTTACTTAGGTTCCGATGCGACCATCAACTTCATAAGAAGGATGAACGGTCTTGATCCCACATTGAGCGTAACCGCAACCGACCTTGCGTCAGACAGTCCCTACAACACATATACGCATCAGGGACTTCCTCCGGGACCTATCTGCATGCCCGGTATCGATGCCATTCAGGCGGCTTTGTATCCGGAGCCTAATGCCAACTACTATTACTTCTGTTCCGACGGTCTGGGCGGAACGTACTTTGCCGTTACTCTTGCCGAGCACGAGGCCAATGTCGCAAGATATGAGGCTAACATCGCTGCGGCAGCCGAGGCTCAATCAGTTGCTGCTCAGGAGACGACGGACGAGACCCTCGCCGAGGGCGTTGACGGGAACTGATATATGACGGAAGTATTATCTCCGGCAGGTTCACCCGATAAGCTTAAGACAGCCATCACTTACGGTGCTGATGCCGTTTACATGTCCGGAAAGAGATTCGGACTTCGTACATTCTCCGATAACTTCGATCATGACGAGATGAAGGCCTCCATTGACTACGCTCATGAGCACGGTGTTAAGTGCTATGTCACCATGAACATCATGGGTCTTGAAGCGGACATGAAGGTCATAGATGACGAGATCGACTTCACGGCTCACGAAGCCCGTGCCGATGCCGTTCTCGTAAGTGATCCCGGTATTTTCGCGCGTGTGCGCAAGGTTGCTCCCGACCTCGAGATACATATCTCCACGCAGGCGAGCGTAACCAACAGCGGTGCATGTAATTTCTGGTATGAGCAGGGTGCCCGAAGGATAGTGCTTGCTCGCGAGTTATCTCTTGCGGACATTAAGCAGATCAGGAAGAACACCCCCGAGGACCTCGAGCTTGAGGCCTTCGTTCACGGCGCCATGTGCGTGTCCTACTCGGGAAGATGCATATTATCGAACTACTTCACGGGAAGAAGATCGAACGGAGGCGCCTGTGCGCAGCCTTGCAGATGGGGCTACTCTCTTGTTGAGGAGAAGCGCCCTGATGAGGCTTTCCCCATCGAGGAGGATGAGCGCGGCACCTACATATTAAGTTCTAAGGATCTGTCCATGATAGAGCATGTCCCGGAGCTTATCGATGCGGGCATCGACAGCCTCAAGATAGAAGGCAGGATCAAGGGTGATTACTATGCGGCTGTAACGGCCAAGGTTTACCGCGAGGCGGTCGACCTTTATAAGAATGATCCCGAAGGATGGAAAGCAGACCCTCGCTGGCTCGACCTTCTCGAGAAGCTTGTCCACAGGGATTACGACACGGGCTTCTTCTTTGATGCCCCCTGTGATGATGCAAAGATCGCGACGGACAGGACTTATGTTAAGCCTGCTTTCGTTGTGGCGCAGATAACGGGAAAGGCTTCTGACGGATCCTATACCGCAGTTCAGAAGAATAAGCTTTACAGAGGCGACGTCCTTAACGTGTTAAAGCCCGAAGGCTATGTGGAGCCTTTGACTGTCACGTCGATAAGGGACAAGGACGGCAATGACCTTGACAGCGTCCCTCATCCCGGAACGGAATTCACGGTGCGTTTTGACAGGGAAGAGGACCTTCCTTCATTGACTTTCCTATCAAGAGACGGAGATAAGGATAACGGTATCGATCCCATGAATCAGGCTTCAGTCTGAGGCCTGTGTTTTCTCTGGTTCACTGACTTTCTCAAGTACATGCGACAGGAAAGTTTGGAACTTTCTGTCCATGCCGAATACCTTCAGGATATCCATGATGATGATGAATACGACGGGCCCGAGCAGGAATCCGATCGCACCCCAGATGTAGACGCCGAGTGCCATTGAGATGAGCATCAGAAGCGGGTGGATGTGCAAGGTCTTTCCTACTATCGGAGGCTCGATGAGTCTTCTTATGATGGTCATTACCGTGATGGCGATGACGATGATGATGACGCCAGTGTAGTTCTCGTGGATCGCACAGTAGATCGCTACGGGGATCATCGTTGCGGAGATACCGAGTACGGGAAGGAAGTCGAGCACTGCAGTTATGAGTGCAAGTACCAGGGCAAACTCAACGCCTGCGAGCCTGAATGCGATCCATGCCTCGACCATCGTGATGATGAGGAGCAACAGGTAACCGCCGAGTGCGCGGAAGAGCGTTACCGACAGGTCGTTAATGAGCGACAGGGACTTTCTTCTGAAAGAGTGGTTAGGGATGGTCTTCATGTAAGCCTTGAGAACGTAAGGTCCGTCGCTTATGAAGTAGAAGCCGCTCATGAAGATGCTTATGACAACGAAGATGCCGTAAGGGATGTTACCGATGATGTTCCATACTGAAGCTACCGTCGTGCTGATGATATCGGGGATCCTCGCCATGAGTTCCTCTTCGATCTCGGTTATGTTAAGAAGGATGCTCTCAACGAATGAATCCTTGATAAAGCCGCCTTTGCTCTCGGACATCGACCACAGCCACTTCTCGAACTTGACCATGTCGGAGATATTGGCTGCATAGTTCTGCATGGCAGAGAAAGCTCTTGAAGCCTGACCGATGAGGGTAAAGATCGCGTAACCTGCAACGAGGATGATGAACAGAACGAGAAGCCAGTAGATGGCAAGTTCGGCCCTCTTGGTCTTCTTGTTCATGACTATGGTCTTGTTGTGGTTCAGCTTGCGGATAGGCGTTGCAATAGCGTGTGCCGTCTTCGCAAGAAGGAAGCCTACGAGGAACGGGATGAGCACGGAGATTACTCTCGTCGCGAAAAACAAAAGCAAAGCAGCCACAGCCGCTATAAGCAGATACTTAATGATGCTCATGACCGTCGCGCGGTCGCGTATGTACTTCTCGTTATCCGTCAAAGGTGTGCTCCTTGAATTATCAATACCCATATCGTAATGAATACTGCTATTGTCAATATTAATGACAGATTGATGCTTTTGTCAAAGGCAGGTATGTATTCATCGTACTCATCGTCGTGTATCTCGTGTCTTAAAGAGATGGAGAACGAATCAAGAACCCTTATGAAGAACAGCAAAAGGACCATTCCCATGAAGAATGCCGGGATCGATGAATAGAAATATGTCGTACCGATATCCGCATAAGTCTGAACAGAGAATATGTCTATCTTGGAAAGGGATTCCGGGAGGAATAACTCGGAGACGCTTGCCGATACAAGGCAAAGGAACGGAGCCCACACGTTGCGGACGCGCGACCTTAAGTAGAAGCACCATACAGCCGTTGCGGCCGTCGCGAATACCGAAGTAAAGTCCATCGAGTAAAGGACGAAGGCGGAAATGATGACTACCGCTGCCCTGAATCTGTCCGTGCTCTTAAATCTTCCCCAGAGAAGACCGAAGAAGAACAGTGACATGCCGAATGCGGGGATAACCGTTTCAGAGAGTATCGACAGAACGGTGCCGTAAATGGTCTCGGGCTCTGCGTGGAAGATGACGGGGAATACGGATCTTTCGCCGAGTCTTAACGTCGTCCATGCCGTGAAGTTATAAAGGGATACCTTAAGCATCATCAAAGGTATGCCTGAGATTACTGAAAGAAGAAGTGCGCCGATGCCCGTGTAGTGGCCGAGGATCGTGTCCTCAAATCCAGTCGACAGCGATGCCGAGGGAAGGACCAGGGCACAAAGAGTCATAAGGATAAGGAATAACGAGCATCCGACGAGGGACGTGACACCGAAGGGGATAACTAAGCGGTTAAGAAGACATCTTACTCCGTAGAAGACTCCCGTCATGAGTGAAAGCCACATCAAGGGCCATCCCCATGTCATTACTGAAGGTCGTCCGAAGTTGTGCTTGAGGATGGAAAGAGTGCTCTTCGTGCCGCTCATATCAGAATGCTAACCCCAAAAGCTCCAGCGAAGGGAGAAGGTGTGTAGCGAAGACGGGCTCGAGAGCAAGGTAAACTGCTGCTCCCAAAGCGAGGAAGGGACCGAATGCGAGGTAATCGGGGTCATCTGCGAAGTGAACCTGTGCCTTGCGTCTTGCGATCTCTCTTCTTTTCTCAGCGGGGTTTTCCGCATTCGCGATCTCCTTACGCTCTGCGGCCTTGCGCAGGTACTTCTTGATAAGAAGCGGGATCGCGAAGAATACGGCAACGATGATGCCGACGTAGACAACTACGATAAGTCCGTAGCAGCCGGTAAGAAGTCCGCATGCGGCAAGGAGCTTCATGTCGCCCTGTCCCATGCCTTCCTTACCGAGGAAGGTGATGCAAAGGAAATTGATAAGCCAGAGGATGCCTCCGCCTACGATGGCTGCGATGAGCCTGTTAAGAAGCGGAACGTACCATGCAGCCTCATCCGTAAACCAGATGTCGTTCTCGAAGAAATCACCGACGGCACTCATGACACCGATGAGGGCGATGGCGATAGAGCACTCATCGGGGATGATCCTGTTAAGTCTGTCAGACATCATTACGATGACAATGATGGGCGTTACCGCCATTACGGCCAGGATGTGAAAGAAAGCGGGTGTCGAGATGTACCGGTCATAGCAGAACACAACGAAAAGCGTGTAGATGGTCGCGCAGAACAAAGCCGAGAGCACGCCGTGAGGGATGAGTTTCATCCTTTTTGACAGGCGAAAATCGGGATCTGTTTCCTTAACGCCGTAATCCTGAAGCCACTTCTCAGGGATCTTGGCAAACACAAATGTCTGAAGATAGCCTACAATGGCGCCACAAAATGCTGCGATTATGGCAGCCGCCCAATAATTCATCAATAGATAACCGCCTGTCTGATTAATACATAAGAAGTTTAATATAGCAGCGGTATTTTTACAATAATTAAGCCTGTCCGGCTCTTATTATGATTATGAGGATGATCGGTATGATGACGGTGATAAGGGTAACTGCCGTGATGAAAGCGGCTTTTACCTTAAAGCCTGACTTTGTAAGCACTTTAGTAATGGGGGAAAGCACCAAAGAATCGCAGATAAAAGCGATCGCGATCGAGATGGCTGCTATCGTAAGCACGCACAAAAGGGTGGAAAGAGGGGTCGATACCGGCATGAAAGTCCTTACGAACACGAGAACTTCAATGTGTATGAGGTAGACCGCATATGCGTGTTTTGATATGAATTCCAAAGGTTTGTTCAGAATCTTCGGCACTGGAACGGATTCAAGAAGAAGATACAGGCCGATGCATGCAAAAAGATATACAGGCGAGGTGTCGTTGGTGCCTTCAAGGGGCTTCTCGACAAATGCGATCAGGCAAGCCGTAATTATCAGGCAGACAGCGCCGAGGATTATGAAAAACACCTTCTTTTTGTGGAAAAACTCGAGTTTGTAGATCAGGAATCCGCAAAGGAAGTAGAAATACCAGCCAAGGAAGGGCCAGCCCGTGATGGTGAAAGGGCTCTCGATTATGTTGCTGAAGAGCATGACGGATACGGCTTCGAAGACGATGGCAATGCCGAAGAACAGGCGAAGTCCCGTAATTGAGAGGTTCCTTAACATAATGGAGACGAACGGAGCCGCCATGATATAGGCGATGAGCGAGTAGATAAACCATATGTGCCCCTCACGTGAAGAAGGGAGGATCTTCCAGAACAACTCCGTGACAAAGGTCCCGGGGGCCACGAGATGCCTTTCCGAATACATGACAAGCACCGCGCAGTAGAAGATGAGCGGCAAGATGAGGGAGCAGTACTTCTTCCAGTAGAAATTGCGGTAGGATTCCCCGGGATTTTGGGGATCCTCCTTGAAATTAAGCGACAGATGGCCGCTCAGAAGGAAAAACAGGCCGTTTGCAGTGAAAAGAGTGCTCCTTAAAAGCACCTCGGGGAATATCCCCAGGCTGTATTCCCAGCTCGTGTGAATGGCGATAACAAAAAGCATTGCTATCACGCGTATCAGGTCAAGATGAGGGTCCCTTTTTGTAGTCGCTTTAGTGTCCATAATTGCTTGCTTCGGAAAGATTATATGACAATTTGAACATTTTACACTTTGGTCATTTGTACAAATTGACCTAACACCTTATTTTAGATAGAATTATTTCAGTTTTTATTAGGAGGGTCTTATATGGCCAAGAATATTACTGCAAAGTTGCTTCAGGAAAAGATGCAGGCTCATATGAGAGCAAGCACCGGACTTCCTCTTGAGGAAGCTACTCCCGGCGATTATTGGACAGCACTTTCAAGAACAGTAGTTGAATTGATCTCAGATGATTTTCTCGCTACAAGAAGAGCATACCTGCCGGTAAGACAGGCTCATTACCTTTCAGCAGAGTTCCTCGAAGGAAGATCACTGCTTAACAATCTGGTCAACCTCGGAATCTACGATCAGGCTAAGGAGGCCATGGATGCCTTCGGCATGGATCTCACGGATATCCTTGAGGAAGAGACAGACCCGTCCCTCGGAAACGGCGGTCTGGGAAGACTTGCAGCATGTTTCATGGATTCATGCGCAACATTGAACCTCCCCGTTGACGGCTACGGAATCCTCTACCGCTACGGACTTTTCCGTCAGCAGATCGAGAACGGGTTCCAGAAGGAGTATCCTGACTCTTGGATGGAGAGAGGATATCCTTTCACACTTCCCAGATACGACAGAAAAGTTAAGGTTCACTATAACGACATGGATGTCTGGGCTGTTCCTTATGATCTTCCCATCACAGGTTACGGCACAAAGAACATCAACCTGTTGAGACTTTGGAAGGCTGAGCCTGCCGAAGAGTTCGACTTTAACCTCTTTAATTCCCAGAGATTCGACGACGCTGTTATCGAGAGAAACAGAGTACAGGACATCTGGAGAGTTCTTTATCCTAACGATTCTTCTTACGACGGTAAGGTCCTCCGTGTAAGACAGCAGTACTTCTTCGTATCTGCTTCACTTCAGGACATCATCAGAAAGTATAAGATCGCTAACGGTGACGACCTGCATGATTTTGCAAAGTACAACGTAATCCAGCTTAACGATACTCACCCTGTTATCGGTATTCCTGAGCTTATGAGACTTCTCGTAGATGAGAACGGCATTAAGTGGGAAGATGCATGGGAGATCACAAAGGATACATTCTGCTACACGAACCACACGGTTATGCAGGAGGCTCTCGAGAGATGGGATATCTCCATCTTCAGATTCCTCTTCCCGAGGATCTACGAGATCATCGAGGGCATCAACAACCAGTTCAGAGCTCAGATGTACGAGGCCGGTCTGTATTCAGACGTTATCGACAGAATGAGCCCCTTGTCCGACGGTAAGATCCAGATGGCATGGCTCGCAGTTTACGGTTCTCATTCCGTTAACGGCGTTGCTGCACTCCACACTGAGATCCTGAAGGCTGAGACACTCAAGGACTGGTATGAGATCTATCCTGAGAAGTTCAGCAACAAGACAAACGGCGTTACACCCAGAAGATGGCTTCGAACATGTAACCCTGAGCTCGCAGCTTTGATCACCGAGCTTCTCGGAAGCGATCACTGGGTAACACACCTTGACGACCTTAAGGAACTCGAGAAGTTTGCCGACGACGAGAAGGTATTGAAGAAGTTCCTGAAGGTAAAGAGAGAGCAGAAGGTTAAATTTGCTGATTACATCGAGAAGAAGGAAGGCGTTAAGCTCGATCCCGATTCCGTATTCGATATCCAGATCAAGAGACTTCATGAGTACAAAAGACAGCTTCTCAATGCTCTCTATGCTCTTAACCTCTATGACAGGATCAAGGAGAATCCGAAGCTCGATATGCCTCCGGTAACCATCATCTTCGGTGCAAAGGCTGCTCCCGGATACTTCAGGGCTAAGGCTATCATCAAGTTCATCAACGAGATCGCCAAGCTCATCGAGTCCGATCCTAAGGTAAGCAAGAGATTGAAGGTTGTATTCGTTGAGAACTACAACGTAAGCAACGGTGAGAAGATGTTCCCTGCAGCTGATGTTTCAGAGCAGATCTCAACTGCAGGTCTCGAGGCTT
>JAGDCV010000041.1 GCA_017958365.1 Clostridiales bacterium | reverse complement strand
CCTGTGAGATGGCGCAGCCGTCACCGGTGTATGCGCCGTCGACTATCTTGTCGCCGTCGACCTTGAGTCTTAAAGTTATGTCGTCGCCGCAGCTCGAATTGACGCCGCGAAGTTCGATGTCTGCATCAACTAATTCATGCTTATGCGTCGGATGAAGATTATGGTCGTTTACTATCTCCCTGTAGAAATTACTCTCCATATCCCATCCTCCTTCTGATCGTCTTCAGGCTGTCCGCGAGTTTGTCGATCTCTTCTTCTGTGTTATAGAACATTATGCTTGCCCTCGCCGCCGAATTGACTCCGATGAACTGGAGCAAAGGCTGTGCGCAATGGTGACCTGCACGGATGCAGATATTATCCGCATTAAGTATCTCCGCGATGTCGTGCGGATGAACTCCCTCAAGCGTGAAAGCAAATATTCCGTGATGCTGCAAAGGATCCGTCGAGCCGATTATATGAAGATATGGAACATCGGATAAAGCCTTATATGCATAAACAGACAACTCATCCTCGCGGGCCGCGATGTTATCGATCCCGACCTTGTTATAGTAGTCGATCGCAGCTGACAGAGCATATGCGCCGCCTGCATTGACTGTTCCTGCTTCGAACTTGTGAGGCACTTCTGCCCATGTCGCATCTTCGCGGGTTACAAACTCGATCATCTCGCCGCCCGTCAGGAACGGAGGCATCTTGTTAAGAAGTTCGTACTTGCCGTACAGCGCGCCGATGCCCATCGGAGCGCCCATCTTGTGACCGGAGAATGAGAGAAAATCCACATCAAGGTCCTTAACATCCACCGCCATGTGGGGAACACTCTGAGCGCCGTCGCACACGAACAGTGCACCGACTTCATGCGCAATCTTGGCAAACAACTTAACGTCGTTCTTAACGCCAAGCACATTTGATACATGGACCATCGAGACGATCTTCGTCTTGTCCGTCACTGCAGAGCGGAAGACATCTTCACTAATCAATCCCTCATCGTCACACTCGATGAACTTCAAAGTCGCACCTGTGTGCTTGCAGGCCTGCTGCCAGGGGATGATGTTCGAGTGGTGCTCCATTACAGTGATGACGACTTCGTCACCGGCGCTAAGCAAAGAAGACAAACAGAACGCAACGAGATTCAAGCTCTCGGATGCGTTACGTGTGAAGACTATCTCTTCAGGCTTCGCGCCGATGAACTTCGCGACATTGGCACGCGCATCCTCGTAGCACTCGGTCGCCTTCTGCGACAGGTCGTAAAGACCTCTTAAAGGATTTGCATTATAGTTCTCGTAGAACACCTTCTCGGCCTCGAGTACGGAAGCGGGACGCTGTGATGTCGCCGCACTGTCGAGGTAGACGAGATCGGGATTATTAGCGATCAAAGGAAAGTCGCTTCTTATCTTATTCCAGTCCATTACGTATCTCCTCATCAGGGATCTTCCTGATTATCGTATTAAGCTTGCCTGCTGCCATGAGCTCGTAGACGCTCTCGGTAGAGAGTCCGCGCGACTCGAGGTAGAACACAAGTCCTTCGTCGAGTCTTCCGATCGAAGCGCCGTGCTGACCGTCGACATCTTCTTCGGAGCACAGGATGACCGGCAGACTCTTATTCTTCACCGTCTCGCTCATGAGAAGGACATCTTCGTTCTCGGCGCCCGACGCACCCTTACATCCGCGCCTGAAATCGATCGTGCTCTTAAGCATCTTATAAGCTTCACCGTCGAGCACTCCCGAGGCGGTTATGATGGTCGTCGTATTCTTACCTGTGTGGACTGACTCGACATTGCCGTCATAGACTTCGTTGCCGTCGAGCCTGTAGCCGACGTATGCCTCGAACGAACTCTCATTGCCTGATAATTCGACTGAACAGTTATCGTAAGTTGCATCGCCGCCCAAAACTACCCGGTACCACTCGAACTTCGCATTATCAAGGCAATTAACATGCACATCAACGACGCCTGTTTCCTCACCGCCGCGTCTTATCTGGATGAGCTTTAATGTCGCGCCCGCGCCGACTTCGGCGCGTAATTCCAAAGACGAATCATCGATCACAACAAGCTTCGTCTCACCTGCCGCAACATTCAATTCCTGCGTCTTAACACCGTCAACAACATCAACACGCGTTCCGTTAAATCCGAGCTTCGCGAAGGTATTCGCAATCGGCTTATTCAATATCTTTTCCATTATCCGATCGCCCCCTTCATCTCGATTCTAATCAGGTTATTCATCTCGACCGCATACTCGAGCGGCAGTTCCTTCGATACGTTATCGGCAAAGCCGGATACGATCAGGGCACGTGCCTCTTCTTCGGACACACCGCGGCTCATGAGATAGAAGACCGCATCAGAAGGAATCCTTCCTATCTTCGCCTCGTGACCGATGTCTGCCTTGCTTGTATTGATCTCCATCGCAGGAATCGTATCCGAGCGCGAGATATCGTCTACCATCAAAGACTGGCACGATACCGCCGCCTTGCTGTCCTCGGCGCGCTTATCAACTACGACTGAACTTCTAAATGTGCTGATTCCGCCGTCCTTAGAGATAGAACGCGTATTTACATACGATGTCGTGCGGGGCGCAAGATGCACGATCTTACAGCCCGTGTCGAGGTTCTGTCCCTGGCCTGCAAACGTAACACCCGTGAACTCAGCGCGTGAATCAGAACCTGCTAGGATGCTCATGGGATAGAGATAACTTACATGTGAGCCGAACGAACCGCTGACCCACTCGATGTGTCCTCCCTCCTCGACACGCGCACGCTTGGTGTTCAAGTTATACATATTCTTCGACCAGTTCTCGATGGTCGAGTAGCGAAGCTTCGCATTCTTGCCGACGAACAGCTCAACGCAGCCTGCATGAAGATTCGCAACGTTATACTTAGGCGCCGAGCAACCCTCGATGAAGTGCAGATCAGCACCCTCTTCAACGATTATCAATGTATGCTCGAACTGTCCTGCACCGGGCGCATTAAGTCTGAAGTAAGACTGCAAAGGGATCTCGACCGATACGCCCGAAGGCACGTAAACGAACGATCCGCCTGACCAGACTGCACCGTGCAAAGCTGCGAACTTATGGTCAGTCGGCGGTACGAGCTTCATGAAGTGGTCACGGATCATGTCGCCGTACTCACCTCTTAAGGCGGACTCGATATCGGTATATACGACTCCCTTCGAAGCAACTTCTTCGCGCACGTTGTGATATACGAGCTCGCTGTCGTACTGTGCACCGACACCCGCAAGCGACTTACGCTCCGCATCGGGGATACCGAGCTTCTCGAATGTATCCTTAATATTCTCAGGAACGTCTTCCCACTTGGTGTTCATTCGCTCCGCATTCGGGCGCACATAAGTAACGATATTTGCCATGTCGAGGCCTTCGATGGACGGGCCCCAGTCAGGCATCTTAGTCCTGTGGAAGATTTCCAGTGACTTTAATCTGAATTCCCTCATCCAGTCTGGGTCATTCTTCTCGCGCGAGATCTGTTCAACGATCTCGGGCGTCAATCCGCTGTCGACCTTAAACGAGTCCTTGTCCTCGTACCTGAAGTCGTAGAACTCGCGGTTTACATCTTCGATGTGAGTCTTGTTCTCGCTCATGCTCCCGTCTCCTCGAACTGTGCGAAACCGTCGCGTGAGATCTCTTTGATCAGGCTTGCATCGCCCGTTTTGATGATCTTACCGTCAACTAAGATGTGCACCTTATCAACATTGAGCGCATCAAGGATGGCAGCATTGTGAGTGATGATGAGCAATGACGCATCGGCGTTCTTTCTGAACTCCTCGATACCCTTTGATACCGTTCTTACTGCATCGACATCAAGGCCTGAATCGGTCTCGTCAAGGATAGCAAGTGTGGGCTTAAGAAGCAGCTACTGCAGTATCTCAGGCTTCTTCTTCTCGCCGCCCGAGAAGCCGACATTCAGGTCGCGGCTTGCATACTCTTCATCCATATCAAGTGACTCGAGCACCGCCTTAACTTCCTTACGGAAATTCCAGATCTTGATCTTCTCTCCGGTCCTCTGCTCAAGCGCAGTTCTTACGAAGCTCTCAAGTGAGATGCCGGGCACTTCAACGGGGTTCTGGAATGACAGGAACAAACCTGCCCTCGCGCGCTCGCTTACGGTCTTGCCAAGAAGATCTTCACCGTTAAGCGCTGCCTCTCCGCCCGTTACTTCATATCTGGGGTCTCCCATCAGCGCGGATGCAAGCGTTGACTTACCTGCGCCGTTAGGTCCCATTATTACGTGTGTCTCGCCCTTACCGATAGTAAGGTTTAAGCCCTTAAGTATCTCGCTGTCATTTGCAGTTACATGCAGATTGTTTACCGTAAGAAGATTCTCGCTCATTGTTTTGTGTCCTTTTATTGCATAAATACCCTACCCGCGGCCGTGCGCGTTAATTACCTTCGTCAAGCACGGGAGGATTTAATATCAGTCGTTAAAAAGTGCCGTGGATAAGTAGCGGTCGCCCGTGTCAGGAAGCAAAGCCACGATGGTCTTGCCCTTGTTCTCAGGTCTCTTTGCAAGCTCGATGGCAGCAAACAAAGAAGCACCGGATGAGATTCCTACGAGCACACCCTCTGTTCTTCCCAAGTCCTTACCAGTGGCGAAAGCATCCTCGTTAGATACCGGGAACACCTCGTCGTAAACGCTTGTGTTAAGTACGTCGGGGACGAAGCCTGCGCCGATACCCTGGATCTTGTGAGGACCTGCAGTACCTTTCGAGAGCACGGGAGAATCCGCGGGCTCAACGGCAACGACCTTAACGTCAGCCTTCTTGCTCTTCAGGAACTCGCCTACACCCGTGATGGTTCCGCCTGTACCTACACCTGCGACGAAAATATCAACATCACCATCAGTATCTTCCCAGATCTCGGGACCTGTAGATGCTCTGTGTGCTTCAGGGTTAGCGGGGTTAATGAACTGGCCGGGGATGAAGCTGTCGTGGATCTCCTGTGCGAGTTCCTCCGCCTTCGCGATTGCGCCCTTCATGCCCTTCGCGCCTTCGGTAAGAACGAGCTCTGCGCCGTATGCCTGCATGATCTGGCGGCGCTCGATGCTCATCGTCTCGGGCATCGTGATTATGAGTCAGTATCCCTTGGCTTCAGCAACGGAAGCAAGTCCGATACCTGTGTTTCCGCTCGTGGGCTCGATGATGACTGATCCGGGCTTAAGCTTTCCTTCAGCCTCTGCAGTCTCGATCATTGCCTTGGCGATCCTGTCCTTAACGGAACCTGCGGGATTAAAATATTCAAGCTTTGCAACTACCTTAGCTTCAAGGTTATACTTGCTCTCAATGTTGGTTAATTCGAGCAAAGGTGTCTTTCCTATAAGCTCTGCTGCTGACTTATAAATATTACTCATATTCGTGCCCCCTGTTTGATAAGTTTTGCTTATGTTAAACCCTATTTCCTACCTTGTCAATAGGTTTATAAACATCCTGTTTGATTTTCTCAAATTCGGTATTGACAATAGTTTCTCACAGCGATATATTATCGGCAAGCAATGGTGCTGAAGAGAAATCTTTGGCACCTTTTTTGATTTATCGAACAAATATAACCGGCACAAAGGCGTGACCCCCCACAGTCTTTGTTGTCGGTTTTTTTGTTCAAGAAGGAGGATTGTTATGTTAGAAGAAATTATGTCTGCCGTGAATGATCAGATCTTCGGCGTATGGTTCCTGGCGGGAGCTGCACTCGTGTTCTGGATGCAGGCCGGATTCGCGATGGTAGAGGCCGGCTTCACGAGAGCGAAGAACGCGGGAAACATAATCATGAAGAACCTTATGGACTTCTGTATCGGAACCGTCGTATTCATCCTGATAGGTTTCGGTTTGTTCCTTGGTGAAGATACACTGTTCGGTCTGGTGGGAATGCCGAACTTCGATATCATTACAAACTACGCAACATTTGACTGGTCAGGATTCGTATTCAACCTTGTCTTCTGTGCCACAACAGCAACTATCGTTTCGGGTGCGATGGCAGAGAGAACAAAGTTCTTATCCTACTGCGTATACTCCGGAATCATCTCCGCACTTATCTACCCCATCGAGGCTCACTGGACATGGGGCGGCGGATGGCTCGCACAGATGGGCTTCCATGATTTCGCAGGTTCGAACTGTATCCACATGGTCGGCGGTATCTCCGCTTTGATCGGTGCCATCATCCTTGGACCCCGTATCGGTAAGTTCGTAAGAGATGACAGCGGTAAGGTTACAAAGGTAAACGCTTTCCCCGGTCACAACCTCCCTATCGGTGCTTTGGGTGTATTCATCCTCTGGCTCGGCTGGTACGGATTTAACGGTGCTGCCGCTACATCCCTTGAGCAGCTCGGTACGATCTTCGTAACAACGACTATCGCTCCTGCACTTGCAAAGCCGGGAGCCGTGCTGGTTGCAAAGAGACCTACTGCGATGGTACCCCAGATACCGTTCAGCATATGAACAGCCACCGCGCCGACCGGATCGTCCACATGGGTCACATGATCGTTGAACCATACACCGAAGACAACCAGCAGGCCGGATACAGCGCCGATGACGGCAGCGCCCGCACAGT
>JAGDCV010000040.1 GCA_017958365.1 Clostridiales bacterium | reverse complement strand
CCCAGGATCATCTCCATGCAGATCCCTGTTGATAAGATCCGTGAGGTTATCGGTTCCGGCGGAAAGGTTATCAACAAGATCATTGCTGATACAGGCGCTGACATCAACATCGAGGATTCCGGTAAGCTTTATATCTCCACACCTGACATGGAAGCTGCCGATAAGGCTCAGAAGATCATCAACGGCATCATCGCTGATCCTGAAGTAGGTGAGGAGTTCGATGGTGTTGTAACAAGACTTATGGACTTCGGTGCATTCGTTGAGTTCCTGCCCGGTAAGGAAGGTCTCGTTCATATCTCCAAGCTCGCTTGGAACAGAGTAGATAAGGTTGAGGATGTGCTCCACGAGGGTGATCAGGTTCACGTTAAGCTTATCGAGATCGATAATCAGGGAAGACTCAATCTTTCCATCCGTGACTGCCTCCCCAAGCCTGAGGGCTATGTTGAAGAGGAGCCCAGAAGACGTGAGAACAGACCTAACCGTGAGAGAAGAAACGGCGGTTTTAACGGAAACAGAAACAGAAAGAACGATCATGGTGATGACGATGGTTCTGACCGTAAAGGGAGAAGAATCGAGTTTTGAGACTCTGTTTCGTAGGTGACGTAGTCGGAAGTTCGGGGAGGAGGGCCATTAAGGCCATCCTTCCCGGCTTTTTATCTGATAACGGTATAGATGTGTGTGTTATCAATGCCGAGAACAGCGCACATGGTCTTGGTTGTAATGAGAAGATCTGTACCGAACTTAAGTCAGTCGGTGCCGACGTAGTTACACTCGGTAATCATTCATTCTCAAGTTATGAATTCATAAGTAAGATAGACAAGCTTGATTATGTTGTTAAGCCTGCCAATGTAAGTTCAAAATGGCCCGGCAAGGATATCGTTGTTGTTGAGAAGAACGGCGAGAAACTCGCTGTAATCAACCTTCTCGGACAGGTCAACATGCTGCCTTGTGCCAATGATCCTTTCGAAGCTGCTGATGAACTTATTTCTAGGATAAAAGACATGGGCATTAAGTCCATACTTGTTGATTTTCACTGCGAGACTACGAGTGAGAATTGTGCTATGGGATACCATCTTGCAGGTAAGGCTTCTGCTGTCGTAGGTACGCATACTCATGTACAGACTGCAGATGCAAGGATACTTAAGGGCGGTACAGGTTATATAACCGATGCCGGCATGACAGGTACCGTGGATTCTGTTCTCGGAATGGATATAGATATATCTTTAAGAAGATTAAGGGATAAGATACCCGCCAGATATGAGCCTGCTGACGGACCCGCGATGATAAACGGCGTCATAGCAGATATAGATATCGACGGAAAGTGTACTGATTTCAGGAGATTTATAGAATATGAATAAATACAAGGGAACAATACTATTCCTGTTGTTGTCCTCATTGCTCATAGTCGTTGACCAGATAACTAAGCTTATGGTAGTAAGGACGTTTGAACTTCATACGGGTACTTACTTTATCAATGATTTCTTTGGCTTTTTCTATACGAGAAATACGGGAAGTGCATTCTCTTTCCTTGCAGATAAATCATGGGGTATTTATGTACTTTCAGCTTTCTCTCTGGTCCTGTCTGTTGTAGTGCTTTTTTTCCTTATTAAAGCAACAAAGGCAAATGAGAAACTTGTTGCATGTGCGCTTACGCTTCTTTTGTCAGGCGCTGTCGGTAACCTCATTGACAGATTCAGGCTTCATTATGTTATAGATTTCATCCGTTTTGACTTCGGAAGCAGGACATTCCCGATCTTTAATGTTGCAGATATCTGTGCAGTACTGGGAACGATAATGCTTATTATCATCATGATATTCCTTCCTGATAAGGCGGATAAAGTATGGTAAGCGGAATTAAGACACTTACGGCAACAGAGCCTGTCAGACTTGATGTATTCATAAGCAGTAAGATCAAGTCTTATACGAGGTCGTATTTTACCAACCTTATTTCAGACGGAAAGGTTACGGTCAACGATAAGGTTGTCACCAAGGCAGGATATAAACTTGCTCCCGGTGATGCTATCAGCGTTGACATCCCTGAACCTCAAAGTGATGATGCGGTTGCTCAGGATATACCTCTTGATATTCTTTATGAGGATGATGATCTTATAATCATCAATAAACCTCAGGGAATGGTAGTTCATCCTGCTGCGGGACACAGTGACGGAACACTTGTAAATGCTCTTCTTAAGCACTGTGGTGACAATCTGTCTGACATTAACGGAATCGTAAGACCGGGTATCGTTCACAGGATAGATAAGGATACCTCCGGAGTTATGATGGCCGTTAAGAATAATGAGACTCACATCAAGATATCCGAGATGATGAGCCGTCACGAGATCGAAAGGATCTACCGTACCGTTGTTTACGGTATCGTTTCAGAGGAGAAGGGAACTATCGATGCTCCTATCGGACGGTCTAACAAGGACAGACGCAAGATGACCGTTACTACTGACGGTAAACCGTCCATAACGCATTTTGAGGTTATATCCAGATATAGAGAAGGAACTGACATGAAAGTCGTTCTTGAGACCGGAAGGACTCATCAGATCAGGGCACACATGACTTATATCGGGCATCCCGTATTAGGAGATCCTCTCTATGCATCAAAGAGGAGTGCGTTCGGACTCGAAGGACAGTGCCTTCACAGTAAATCGATAAGATTTATCCATCCGAGAACGGGTGAGGAATTATATTTTGAATCAGAACTGCCGGATTATTATGTTGACCTGCTTAACAGGTTAACACCGCTTTAATATGGTAAAATTGCTTTATGACAGACGTTTATGAAAATGACATTTTCAAAGACGGAAAGATAAACGGTTATGTAACTGACATTGCCGCTTTCTACGGTTGTACCGCCGATTTCTCAGATATCTCGGTCAATCTTACCGGCAGTACTACATCTGATGTTAACCGCGCTATTGCCGCCATTGATGAATTCCTGACATCGGAGTTCGAAGTTTTGTATACGACTCCTTCGGGAAGACAGATAAAGCCCAAGACATACGGTCAGAAGTATTATGTTGATGCTATAGCTAAGTCCGAGCTTGTTATCTGTTCCGGTCCTGCAGGTTCCGGTAAGACATTCCTTGGTGTCGCAATGGCTGTTAAAGCTTTCAGAAATCATGAAGTTTCAAGGATAATCCTCACGAGACCCGCAGTTGAAGCAGGTGAGAGACTTGGATTTCTCCCGGGTGACATAGAAGAGAAGGTTAATCCTTACATGAGACCGATATATGATGCCCTTGAAGTTCTTCTCGGACAGGAATTATTCGAGAGATACTATGAGAAAGGACTTATCGAAGTTTCTCCTCTGGCTTTCATGAGAGGAAGAAATCTCGATGATGCTTTTGTCTTGCTTGATGAGGCTCAGAATACTACCGTTGAACAGATGAAGATGTTCCTTACACGTTTGGGACTTAATTGTAAGGCATGCGTCTGCGGTGACTTTACCCAGATAGACCTGCCGCGTGGAATAAAGAACGGTCTCGGTGATTGCATCAGCGTTCTTCAGAATGTAGAAGGCATATCGATAGTTTCACTTAATAATGACGATATTATCAGGAACCCTCTTGTTAAAAAGATTGTTGCTGCTTACGATCAAAGAGATAAGGAGATAGAGTATGAATAAAGCTTCGACTTTTCAAAAGGTTGTTGTAAGCATACTTAGCGTTGTTCTTATCGTGCTTATCGTTTTCTACGGTTACAGGCCGACGAGTTACGATCTGGCCGTAGGATCTGTTTCCAACAGGGATATCTATGCACAAAGAAGCTTCATAGATACATATCAGACTGAGTATGAAGCAGTACTTGCAAAGAATTCGGTAAGCCCGATCTTTATCCGTTCTGATGAGATCTCTGCTCAGAGTATCAATAACGTCGAATTATTCTATACGATAGTTAAGGAAGCAAGGAATAACAGACTTGATAACTTCGGTATGCCTGCTGACGACTGGGATCAGACCGTCAGAAACATGCATGCTCAGATAGAACAGGAATTTACAAGCATTCCTGATGATGCAACATTCGACGCTTTGTTATCCATGTCTTCTTCGGCATTTAATCTTTTGTGGGATAAGTCGGTCTCTATCGCAGAGATCATCATGATGGATAACGTTAATACTGATACTCTTAATTCTGCAATAGACTTCAGGGTTTCCCAGTTCGAAGAGAACTACACAGAGTTTTCATCTTATTCTGAAGCCATGGCTGATGTCCTGTCGAGCGTCATGACACCTAACTCCGTATTTGACAGTGATGCTACTCAGGAAGCAGGCGAGAATGCCTACATAACTATCATGAATTCTCCCATAACTGTCGATAAGGGAACAAAACTCATATCGGCTGGCGAAGTCGTAACTGAGCATATGTATCAGAATCTCGTTGATCTCGAGCTTGTACGAAGCGATTCGTCGGATATACTGATCCTTGCCAGGATCACCGCATACATAGTAATACTCGCGATCGTATTGTCGGTCTACTACAAGAGAAGAGCATCAAGAACCGTAACGGACATGAGGATATTCTACGCTCTTGTCATCACTTACATCATCCCTATAGTAGCTTCGGTATATCTGTCTGAATTCTCTGCTTTGATGATCGTATCATTGTTCTTTACGACCATTGCTTCGACTTATCTCGGAACCCGTGAAGGCATAGTACTGTCGCTCATCGAGGCTGTTATGATGTGGCCTTTGTATTCGTTTGATTCCGAGTATATATTCGTTTCACTCATAGGTATCATAATCACAGCAACCATCGCGGGAAGAGTTAACAGGTCTTATAACAGCGCAAGCCTTATCATAATGCCTTCATTAGGATGTCTGTTTGCCGTTGTCATCTATAATGCCATCTTCTCCGAGCCTTTGTCAGGATATATCGAGACGGTCGTATGGACTGGTGTATCAGCATTGCTTTCGATCATCCTTGCAATCGGTATCATGCCTATCGTGGAACTGTTCTCGAGAGTCGTATCTCCCGTTAAGCTTCTTGAACTCTCACAGCCCGGAAATCCTCTGCTTAAGAGATTGTTCATGGAAGCCCCGGGTACTTACAGCCATTCGATGATGGTATCATCACTTGCCGATGCCGCTGCCGATGCTGTCGGAGCCGATGCATTGTTCTGCAGGGTTGCAAGCTATTTCCACGACATAGGCAAACTCGAGAATCCCGTATTCTTTACGGAGAACCAGACAGAGGGCTTTAATCCGCACGACGGATTGACTGTTATGGACAGTGTAAATATCATTACAGCTCATACCCTTGACGGCGTAAAGCTCGCACATAAGTATCATCTGCCTGATTCATTCATCGAGGTCATTGAAGAACATCACGGTACAACATATCCCGGTTACTTCTACCACATGGCATGTGTTGACGCTGAGGCACAGGGACTTCCTGCTCCTGATGTTGAAGAGTTTAAGTACAAGGGAAGGATTCCTTCATCCAAGGAATCAGCGATCATAATGATCGCAGATACCTGCGAGGCTGCTATTCGCTCTAACAAGCTTACTGATGCCACTGAGATCGAGAACCTGATAAGAAAACTTATCAAGGGTAAGATAGATCAGGATCAGCTTAATAATTCCGGTCTTTCATTTGATGACATAGAGAAGATAATCGTTGCCATCAAGAGAGTATATGCCGGATCTTTACATGAAAGGATACAGTATCCGTCATGAAGATAAATATCATTAATGACTGTACAGGTCTTGAGGACAGTAAGATAGAGGCATGGAAGCCTTATATCGATAAACTTGCAACTTCTTTTGAACAAAGGGCATATGCAGCTGATATTCCTTTAAAGATAATGGAAGACGCATATGCTACTTTGACATTTGTCGGTGCTGATGAGATCCGGAAGTTGAATCAGGAAACAAGAAACATCGATAAAGTTACTGATGTTCTTTCTTTCCCGATACTTGATATGAAGAACGGTAAGTTATCTTATCAGGATTCGGTTATAGACATGGAATTTGATGAAGATGGAAATAAGATCCTTAATCTTGGAGATATCATCATCAATCCTGATAAAGCTTATGAGAATGCTGATGAATACGGACACGGCATTGAACGTGAGATATCTTTTCTTACGGCTCATTCATTGCTTCATCTTATAGGTTTTGATCATATCGAGAGTAAAGATGAGAAGATGATGATAGGCGCCCAGAAGCAGATGATGTCTGATATAGGTCTTGCGATCGATGATGAGAAAGCCGAATTAACGGACCATCTTGATGATAATATCGCTTATCCTGCAGGTTCTATAGCCAAACACTGCGGTTACATATCCATCCTCGGTCGCCCGAACGTCGGCAAATCAACCTTCATAAACTATATAACCGGAATGAAGGTTGCCATTGTCTCACATAAGCCGCAGACGACCAGAACAAATATCAGATCGATCTATAATACGGATGATTCACAGATTATATTCGTTGATACACCCGGTGTACATAACCCCGGAAACAAGCTTGGAAAGATCATGGTTGGCAACAGTTTCTCTTCTGCCAAGAATGCAGATGCCGTTTTGCTCATCGCTGACGGAAGATTCCCGCAGCCCGGAGGCACGGAGAAGAAACTTCTTGAACTATGTAAGGAGAACAACAAAAAGGTCGTTCTTGCAGTAAACAAATCAGATGACGTTTCCAAGGAAAGCCTTCTTCCCATGATAGCGGCATATTCGGCTCTGTACGACTTCGTTGATATAGTTCCGATATCGGCTAAGACGGGCGACAATGTGGAAGAACTTCTGCGTGTTCTCGAGAGCCTGCTGCCCGAAGGACCGAGGCTGTTTGATTCGGAATACATGACAGACCAATCTGAAAGAACCATATCTGCTGAGTTGATAAGAGAGCAGATATTACACTTTATTAATCAGGAGATACCTCACGGTACTGCAGTTGAGATAGATTCATTCGAAGATAAATATGATGATGATGCCAAAGACGAGTATGACAGAAAGTCTGTTGTCATTAAGGCTACCATCATATGTGAGAAGGATTCCCATAAGGCCATCATCATCGGCAAGAACGGCCAGATGATCAAGCGCATAGGAACTTCAGCGAGGATCAATATTGAGCGTCTCGTAGGTTGTAAGGTCTACCTTGAACTCTTCGTTAAGGTAAGGGAAGACTGGAAGAATAACGACCTACTTCTTCGAAGTTACGGCTTCAGACCGGAGAGTGAAGATGGCCTCTGATCCCGAGGCCATAAAGGGGATCATATTAAAGACCTCCGAATACAAAGAGAAAGACAGATTAATACAGGTCCTTTGTAAAGACAGGGGCATAGTAAATATCTGCGTTAAAGGTGTTGGGAGTAAGAATTCCAAATTCTCTTTCGTATCTATTCCGTATTCTTATTGTGATTTTGTAATTACTGATTCACACGGATTCTATTATCTTAAGGAAGGTTCAGTGATATCAGGCAACATGGGCATCATGAACAGCCTTGAGGCTCTTGCCGTAGCAGGTCACATTGCCGATTGTTTGAGTCTTTCCGTCATGCAAAGTGAGAATTCGCGTGATTGTTATGAACTAGCCATATATGCTTATTATGCTTTGTCCGAGACGCCTTCAAAGCATCTTGAGATAATGTGCGAATTTAACTGGAAACTCATGTGGGTATTAGGTCTTGCTACCAAAGCAAGTGAGTGCGCAGGAGCCGCGGGAATGAATCTTTCTTCCAGGATATATGAGATCTTGGACTATATAGGTCAGAATCAGGTAAGCCGTATCTTTACGCTGAAACTCGAAGAATCTGACATAAGCACCTTACGTAAGTTTACTCTTGCATATCTTAGCATCCAGTTCGAAAATGAAGTGGCAGATCCTGTATATAGGCTTAATCTGCCGTGAGGGGGACGGAAATGAAGCTTAATTACAAGAATACATTCCTGGTCGGATTGGCTTTCATGTCGATAATTGCATTCTGGCAGTTATACGATAATGTTGTTCCGCTTCTTCTTACGAATACCTTTCACTTAAGCGAAGACATAACGGGTATTATAATGGCTGCCGATAATGTTCTGGCACTGTTCCTGTTACCGTTATTCGGAAAGCTTTCCGACAATACCAATACAAGGATAGGAAGAAGAATGCCTTATATCCTTACAGGCACGATAATAACGGCATTGCTGCTTAACATTCTTCCCGTTATTGATAACGGCTATGCGAACGGTCTTACGGGCTTCTTCTATGGACTTGGGCCTTTCGTCATTGTGTTGGGACTTATGTTGTTTACGATGGCAATCTACAGGACACCTGCTGTTGCTTTGATGCCGGACATTACTCCCAAGCCCTTAAGATCCAGGGCAAATGCCATCATTAATCTCATGGGTGCAGCAGGAGGAATCATATATCTTGCTTTTACTGCGATCATGTTCCCGAAGTCAAAGACTGAAGGATTGGAGCATGTTAATTATCAGTTGCTGTTTGTATTCATGTCCGCATTCATGGTCGTGTGCATTCTTGTCATGCATTTCGCCGTAAATGAGCCAGAACTTTATGAACAAAATCAGATGATAGAGAAGGAACATCCTGAGTGGGATCTAACCGAATCTGAAGTATCGACGGGCAGTGCGAAGCTTCCTGCTCCTGTAAGAAAGTCAATGATATTCCTTCTTATCTCCATTGCACTTTGGTATATAGGCTATAACGCCGTTACCACATGGTTTACAACGTATATCAGTGTCATTATGGGTGAGGGCCTGGGCGGAGCCTCCACATGCTTCCTCATCGCCAATGTGGGTGCGATCATCTCATATATACCGATAGGTCTGGCTGCTTCCAGATTAGGAAGAAAGAAGATGATCTACTTCGGAACACTGCTTCTATCGTTAAGTTTTGCTGTCTGCTATATACTTACTACTACCAATACTTCGGTAACGGTATCAATGTATGTCACTTTTGCTCTTGTCGGCGTTGCTTGGGCATCGATAAGCGTTAACTCATTACCGATGGCGGTTGAGATGTGCAGAGGCGCTGACGCAGGTAAATACACGGGATTGTACTATACGGCTTCCATGGCAGGTCAGGTAGTAACACCTATCTTCGCAGGTTTCCTTCTTAAGCATGTCAGTTATAAGATCCTCTTCGTATATGCGACCGTATTCTCGTTCTTAAGCTTCCTTACCATGATCAATGTTAAGCACGGTGATGTTAAGGCTGATGCACCCAAAGGACTTGAAAGCTTCGAAGATCTGGACTGATCAGATTCTCCAGTTATCAGGGTAAAGCGTAAAATACTCGGGTTTATCGAGTCTCTCGTCAATGAGCAAAGCAAACCCCGTATCTTCTTCGGTCCTTATTACTCTTCCTACGGCCTGAAGGACTTTCTCCCACCCCGGGAACCTGTAGGCAAATGCAAATCCGTCACCGAATTTCTCGGTATAGTAATTAGATAGGATCTGTCTCTCGGGCGATATCTTGGGGATGCCTACGCCTACGATCACAACGCCTGAAAGTTTCTCACCCGTAAGATCGATACCCTCTCCGAAGTGGCCTCCAAGCACGGCAAATCCTACAAGAAGACCGTCATAAGCCTGATCGTAAGCTGCAAGAAATGATTCTTTCTCGATCGTGGTCATGGATGGAGTCTGCTTGATCATCTTAAGATTTGTAATGCCTTTAAGTGTGTTCTCACAGGACGCATAGACCATATCAAGATATTCAAATGACGGCAGGAATACCATGTAGTTTCCCTGACGCATCTTAAGTTCATCACATATCCTTTTTGTAAGAGCGGGAAGAGTTTCCTGTCTGTACTTGTAAGAAGTATTGATTGAGGAATCTATCATCAGTTCGAGGTTCTCAGGCGGGAAGGGGGAGGCTAGTTCAATATGCCTTACGCTCTCGCAGTTTTTACCTACGATGACATTACGGTAATACTCAAAAGGCGATAATGTCGCAGAGAAGAATACTGCAGGATAATGCTCCTCAATTCTGGACCTTATCTTCTCCGATGCATCAAGACAGACAAAGCCTACTGTTACGTCACCGCCTTCAAGATTAAATGTGGTGATGTAGTTATCATCATATTCAAGCTCGAAGATGGTAAGGAAAAAGCGTGTCTCGAAGAAATACTCGAGTGCAGTATCGCGAAGCTCCCCGGGTTCAAGAAGGTCCAACAAAGGCATGAGCAGCCTTATCGATCTCCATAGTATCGTATAAAGCTTCAAAGGCCTTTTGGTAGTGCCTTCAAAGTTTACAGTCCTTAAAGTATTCTTCTCCTCGATTCCTTCCAACTCATGAAGGGCAGACTGATCCGATGTCAGAAGATCCCTTATCCTGTTATAGTAACCATCCGCCTGCGCGAGGAAAGATTCGACACGCGGATCTCGACCTTTAAAGGCTTTCTGCATCCTGTTAATAAGTGATTTACTTAATGAAGCCGAGAACATGGAACGGGATCTGTCCACCATGTTGTGTGCCTCATCGATAAGAACTGCATTACGCGTGCCTTCTTCCTCATCAAATGCCCTGATAAGAGATACTCTGGGGTCAAAGGCATGGTTATAGTCTCCTATAACGACCGTGCAGTAATTCATGGCATCAAGACTTAGCTCATGCGGACATATCCTGTGTTTTACTGCTATCCTGGTTATGATATCGGGAGTAAGCTCGTCGTGCGTCAAGACCTCGGTTAAGGCAGGGATAAGCCTGTTATAGTAGCCTTCCGCATATATGCACCCCTTGGTATCACACTTGCGGTTCAAAAGACACATCTGCTCCTTGGATTTAAGCGTGATGGATCTTATGAGAAGCCCTTTGTTACGCATGTCGTTAAGAGCTTTCGCTGCAACGACACGTGTCTGCGTCTTTGCCGTAAGGTAGAAGATCTTATCGTATTTGTTGCGAAGAAGACCTTTGATGGCAGGGTAGAGCACGGATATTGTCTTTCCCGTTCCGGTCGGTGCCAGCGCGAAAAGGATCTCGTTCGTCGACAGGCTTTGCAGTACGCTTCTCATGAGTTCCTTCTGACCGTTACGTATGCTCTCGTAAGGAAACTTCATTTCCTTAACGCTCGAGAACAGGTTTTGGTCATATTGAAGAAGTTTCTTTACAAACTCAATGTATGTGAGAGCATGATCCTCATAGATGATAAGTGCATCTGCTCTTGTAATTTTCTGCGTGTTTTCCACAGCTTCCAAAGACGTGATATTCACATATCTTAAAGTTATGTTCATCTCATTAAGTCCGGGATTATCAAGAAAATACAAGGCTGCGTATATCTTAAGCTGAGCCTCGTGGTCGGTATGGACGAGTTTATCGTATCTGGTCTTGCTCGAGTTAAAGGATTTGATCTCGATTATGTGGGGAAGGCCTTCCTGATCTTTAATGAATAAGATGTCTGCACGGCCGTTGATGTTAAGGTCTATCGAAGCACCTTCATCATCGTATTCATATGTATGGGATAATCTGTGTTCTGTCTCGAATTCATCGCCGTATTGCTTTCTTAGATCAGCAAATATCCTCTTATGGAGCATAGTGCCTTCAATGCCTGAAACAGAGCCGAATGCACCTGCTGAAGACAGGTTTCCGGTTCTTGATACAAACCTTGCCAAAGCCGTGACTGAGACACTTAACGAATTCATTAATTGATTATAGCATTTCATTATTTATTTTTATTAAATAGTGATATGATTACATAGGTAAATTATCTTAGGAGTTTTTATGGCTTATCCAATGTTAGAAAATCCGATCGGCGGATTCTATTATTTTGACGGTAAAAAGGTTCTTAGTGATAGTGACGAAGCTGCTTTGCTTAAAGTTCCGACAGATGAAGTTACTTACTATGAGACATTAAGAGTAAAGCAGGGAGTAGCTTTATTCTTTGAAGACCACCTATCAAGGCTCAGTAAGTCTGTAGAAGGTATCGAGAACTTTGATGTCGATATTGATGATATCCACTTAAAGTGCAATTCTTTCCTTGCAGATCTTGATCCTGACTTTGACGGATCATTGAGAATAGTTCTTACGAAGAGCCACCTTCTCATTCATGCCTGTGAAGCGAACATCCCTGATGCGAAGCTTTTCGAAGAGGGGATAAACACGCTTACGCTGAAGTGGGAGCGCGTTGCACCTAATATCAAGGTTTTCCGTGGTGATTATAAGGCTGCGGTTGCTGAAAAGTTCTCTCAGGAGAATGCACACGGCAAGCCGTATGAACTGATATTAACGGATAATTCCGGTAAGCTCTATGAGGGCTCCAAGTCCAATCTCTTTGTTATCAAGTCAGGATGTGTTTATTCGGCACCTGATGAGAAGATTCTTCTCGGTATCACGAGAAACCGTGTCATGAAAGCTCTGGAAACTTCCGGAGCCGAACTTAAGATTGGAATGTTTACTCTTGATGAGATCATCAGTGATAAAGATGCAGCGTTGTTTGTATCAAGCACGCCTTTTGATATCCTTCCTGTTAAGTATATTGACGGGTATGAACTTAATTCTGCTGACAATGAACTTCTTAAGAGTATCCAAAGAAGTTATCAACGCATTGCTGACGAGTACATCGCATCAGCAAAACGCTAATCAAATATAAACGGAGGCGATATAGATGGACGCGAGAAGCGGCAAGGTATCGGTAACAACTGAAAACATTTTCCCTGTAATCAGACAGTGGCTTTATTCAGATCAGGACATATTTGTCCGTGAGCTGGTTTCTAACTGCGCTGATGCAGTAGCTAAGTTAAGAAGGCTTGTTGAATTAGGCAAGGCAAAGACGGAAGACGGTGAAGATTTTAAGATCAACGTTATATATGATGACGATAACAAGACTTTGGTCTTCGAAGATAACGGTATCGGCATGACCGCTGAGGAGATCGATAAGTACATCAATCAGATCGCATTCTCAGGTGCTTTGGATTTTGTTACCAAGTATCAGGAGCAGTCAACGGATAAGTCCGGCATCATCGGTCACTTCGGTCTGGGCTTTTATTCGGCATTCATGGTTGCCGATAAGGTCAGGATCGATACAAAAAGCTTCGAGGAAGGATCCTAGGCCGTTGCATGGACTTCAGAAGACGGAATGGAATATACAGTCGAGAAATCCGACCGTGAAGGAAGAGGAACTGCGATCACATTGACGCTTTCCGAAGAAGCACAGAAGATCTTTGATGCTGCTACGCTTCGAATGACTTTAAGAAAGTATTGTTCTTTTGTACCTGTCGATATCTTCTTCATCGACGTTAAGGCTGACAGACTCCATGAGGAATCAGAGCAGAAGCGTAAGAAGGAAGCTGAGGAGAAGGGCGAGACATTCGAGCCTCATGACCTTGATTATGCTCCTATCAACAATAAGAATCCCCTGTGGCTTAAGAAGCCTTCAGAATGTACTGATGAGGAATATAAGTCTTTCTATCACAGTGTATTCAATGACGGATATGATCCTTTGTTCTGGATACATCTTAATATGGATTATCCGTTTACTTTGCAGGGCATCCTTTATTTCCCTAAGACAGATAATATCTATCAGTCACTCGAGGGAAGGATCAAGATCTATAATCACCAGGTATTCGTTGCAGATAACATCGAGGAGATCATCCCTGATTTCCTGTTCCTGCTTCAGGGCTGCCTTGATTGTTCAGATCTTCCTTTGAATGTATCAAGATCTGCATTGCAGCAGGATGAATATGTTAAGAAACTCTCCGGTCATATCATTAAGAAAGTATCGGACAAACTTAATGAACTATATAAGAACGACAGGGAGTCATTCGAGCGTTACTGGTCCGACATTTCAGTATTTGTTAAGTACGGAATGATGAAGGAAGAGAAGTTCTACGATAAGGTCAAGGACATCTGCCTGTTTAAGACGGTAGACGGAAAGCACCTTACGATGGAAGAACTTACGAAGGAGAAGAAGGAAGTCAGATATACGAATGATAAGGTTGCTCAGGCAGCTTACGTAGAGATGGCCGTTAATGACGGATTTAACGTCATCGTACTTGATGAGGAGATCGATGATAACTTCATATCATTCCTCGAGTACAAGTATCAGGATTTAAGATTCAAGAGAGTTGATGCCGATCTGTCCGGTGAAGACAGTGACGACGAGACGAGAAACAAGCTTAAGGAGTTCTTCAGAGCAGCTTTGGGCAACGATAAGCTTGAAGTAAGTGCCAAGGCTCTCGGTGCTGATTCGATGCCTGCACTTATCATGGAATCCGAGCAGAACAGACGCATGCAGGACATGAGAAAGCAGTATGAGCGCATGAATGCCATGAATAAGGCATCAGGCCAGGAACCCCTGAATCTTGATGAGTTGTTCCCGGTTAATACCGAACTGGTAGTTAATACGGACAGTCCTCTAATCGGCAAGTTAAGAGCGCTTGAGGCCATGGGAACGAAGAAAGAGCAGACCGAGAGGCTTGCTAAGCATATCTATGATCAAGCCGAGCTTGCCCACGGAACGCTCGACAGTGAAGGATTGTCAAGATTTTTGAAGTATAACAACGAGTTATTATCAAAGTCAGCCGACAATATCTGATATAATTACCGCATAATAACAGGAAGAGGATCCCAAAATGTCAGTTAGAAGAATCTTATCGGAAAAGAAGCCTGAATTCGCAGTAGAAGCAAAGGGTATCATGCATGATGTCTGCGCCGATCTCGACATCTCGACGATCACGGATGTACGAGTCATCAACCGCTACGATGTATCGGGTATTACGGACGAAGAGTATGAGAATGCCAAGAATGTAGTATTCTCCGAGCCTCCCGTAGATAATGTCTATGATGAATCGGTAGATCTTGGTAATGCCTGCTTCGTTCTTAATATCGAATCGCTTCCCGGTCAGTATGACCAGCGTGCCGACTCGGCTGCTCAGTGCATACAGTTCCTCACGCAGAAGGAAAGACCTATCGTAAAGACTGCAAAGGTCGTAGCTTTCTTCGGTTCCTTAACTGACGATCAGAAGAATGCCATCAAGGGATATCTCATTAATCCCGTTGAGTGCCGTGAAGCATCTTCGGAAAAGCCTTCAACGCTTGAGGATAAGTACGACATTCCCACAACAGTTGAGACCATAGATAATTTTACGGATCTTGATGATGCGGGACTTGAAGAATTGAGAAGCTCCATGGGACTTGCAATGAGCTTTGCCGATATCAAGTTCACTCAGGATTACTTCAAGACACTAAGCAGAAATCCTACCGTTACTGAGATAAGGGTTCTTGATACATACTGGTCAGATCACTGCAGACACACTACATTCCTTACCGAATTAACTGATATCAAGTTTGACGGTGACGACGACCTCACTAAGCAGATTAAGGAAACTTATGCCGATTATCTTGAGATCCGCAAGGATGTATACGGCGACAGGATAGACCAGAAGCATATCTGCCTCATGGATATCGCTACCATGGCTGCAAGAAAACTCAAGAAAGACGGAAAGCTTGATGATCTTGATGAATCGGAAGAGATCAATGCATGTTCCATCAAGATAAGGATCAAGGTAGACGGTGAAGATAAGGATTATATCTTCATGTTCAAGAATGAGACTCATAACCATCCTACCGAGATCGAGCCTTTCGGTGGTGCTGCGACATGCTTAGGCGGCGCTATCAGAGATCCGCTCTCAGGAAGATCTTATGTTTATCAGGCAATGCGTGTAACAGGTGCAGGTGACCCGACGGTTCCCGTATCTTTGACGCTTGAGGGTAAACTTTCCCAGAAGAAACTCGTAAGTACAGCCGCAGACGGTTACTGTTCATACGGTAACCAGATCGGTCTTGCCACAGGTCAGGTTGATGAGATCTATCATCCGGGTTATGTTGCAAAGAGAATGGAGATCGGTGCCGTTGTCGGCGCTGCTCCTGCTGAAAACATCGTAAGAGAAAGACCTTCTGCAGGCGACATCATCGTTCTTCTCGGCGGAAGAACGGGAAGAGACGGTATCGGCGGTGCTACAGGTTCATCCAAGGCTCATAACACAGCTTCCGTTGTAACTTGCGGCTCTGAGGTTCAGAAGGGTAATCCTCCTACGGAAAGAAAGCTGCAAAGACTGTTCAGAAACCCCGATGTTACGAAGCTAATCATCAGATGTAATGACTTCGGTACAGGCGGTGTTTCAGTTGCTATCGGTGAGCTTGCAGCAGGTCTTGAGATCGATCTTGATAAGGTTCCCAAGAAGTATGACGGTCTTGACGGAACTGAGATCGCCATCTCCGAGTCTCAGGAGCGTATGGCTGTAGTAGTTCATCCTCAGGATCTCGATAAGTTCATGAAGTATGCCGATGAGGAGAACCTCGAAGCAACTGTCGTTGCCAAGGTTACGGAAGAGCCCGTTATGAAGATGACCTGGAACGGCAATACCATAGTTAACATTGCAAGAGACTTTATCGATACCAACGGTGCAAAGCAGTATACAAAGGTAGAAGTTACGGCACCCAAGATGGATGAGTCTTACATAGATACACCGCTTCCTTCGTTTGTTAAGGGTGACTTCAGCAAGTCTTTGGCAGGTGCTCTTAATTCACTCGACGGCTGCTCCAGATTGGGTCTTACACAAAGATTTGACTCAACTATCGGTGCAGGCACGGTCGTAATGCCTTACGGCGGTAAGTATCAGAACTCACCCGAGGAAGGTATGGCATCCAAGATCCCCGTTGATCACGGTACGACACATGATGTATCCGTAATGACTTACGGATTCGATCCTTACTTTACTGAGTGGAATCCTTATGCGGGTTCTTACCATGCGGTAGTTGAGTCCCTGTTAAAGATAGCTGCCATGGGTGTTGATCCTTCCAAGGCAAGGCTTACGTTCCAGGAGTATTTCGAGAGGATGGGTGAGCCCGCGACATGGGGTAAGCCTTTCCAGGCTTTGCTCGGTGCATATCAGGCACAGCTTGATTACGGCACGCCTTCCATCGGCGGTAAGGACTCGATGAGCGGAACTTTCAACGACATTCATGTTCCTCCGACGCTTGTTTCCTTTGCTGTCGGCATGACTACGACTGATAAGGTGGTTACGGCTACACTTAAGGCTCCGGGACAGAAACTGTATCTTATCAAGGCCGCTCGAAATGGTCTCGGCTACTACAAGAAAGACCACGTGCTGCGTGTATTCAAGGCATTGAAGGAGCTTCACTCACGTAATGAACTCAAGAACGCTGCCGTAGTAAGAGGAGCAGGTGTTGCCGCAAGAGTTGCACAGATGTGTTTCGGTAATGCATTGGGCTTTGATTTTGCCGATGACATTACGGAAGAAGAGCTCTTCTCAAGAACATTCGGTGCTGTCATCGTTGCAATTCCGAACGACGGTAATGCCGTTGACAAGATCAAGATGACAGGCGGTAAGTTCCTTGGAACTACAACAGCCGACCCCGTATTCAGATATAACGGCTCCGAAGCATCTGCAGGTGCAATGGCAATCAGCTTTGAAGGCAAACTCGAGAGGATATTTCCGACATTTGCAGCTGATGCAACACTTAAGTATGATGTTAAGCCATTTACGACTGATAAGACATTTAAGGCTGCTCCGGGCGTATTGAAGGGTGCTAAGCCTAAGGTAATAATCCCCGTATTCCCGGGAACAAACTGTGAGATCGATACGGCAAGGGCTTTCGAGAGAGCTGGTGCCGATCCTTCAGTATTTGTAATCAAGAACAGAACTTCTGAAGCAATCACGGAATCTTTGAAGACACTTGCTTCGAAGATCAACGAGAGCAATATCATCATGCTCCCGGGCGGATTCTCCGCAGGTGACGAGCCTGAGGGTTCCGCGAAGTTCCTTGCGGCTGCTTTCAGAAACCGGTATGTAACTGAGGCAGTAAGAGACCTTCTGTTTAACAGAGACGGTCTCATGCTCGGTATCTGTAACGGTTTCCAGGCTCTTATCAAGCTGGGGCTTGTGCCTTACGGTGATATCAAGGAACTTTCTGACGTCGATCCCACATTGACATTCAACAACATCGGCCGTCACCAGAGTTCTTACGTAAATACGAAGATCATGTCTAATAACAGTCCCTGGCTTACAAAGGTAAATGTCGGTGATGTTTACTCGATCCCCGTATCTCACGGTGAGGGAAGATTTGTTGCTTCAAATGAGATCATTAAGGGACTTATCGAGAACGGACAGATCGCAACATGTTACGTAAGCGATGAAGGTGTTCCGAGTGCAACTACAGACTTTAACCCTAACGGTTCTGATTGCGCCATCGAAGGAATCCTTTCTCCTGACGGCAGGATCTTCGGTAAGATGGGTCACTCCGAGCGTTATGCAGATGATCTGACTCTTAACATCCCCGGCATTAAGGATCAGAAGATATTTGAATCAGGAGTTGCTTACTTCCTTTAATTGATGATCAGGGATGATTTGATAAAGCTTAATGAGCAAACAGGTTTCTCGCCCGAATTAAAGTTCGGGCAGAACTTTTTGTCAGATGAAAACATCATAAGCGACATCGTAGATCTTTGTGATATCAAAAAAAGCGATAAAGTATTGGAGATAGGCCCGGGGTTAGGAAGTCTGTCGTTGCCTTTATCCGGTCTTACGGATAATCTTACGTTAGTTGAGATAGATAAGCGTCTTGCCTCGTTCCTTGGGGAAAAGGAAGGGCTTAATGCAAAGATAATTGTCTCTGATTTCCTTAAGCTTAAAGACTACGGGGCTCCCGGCTTTGATAAAATCGTGAGCAATCTTCCTTATTATGTCATGACGGATATAATGAAGAAGCTTTTCGCAGAGTGTGTTAATGCAGGGAAGATGGTCTTCATGATAGAAGAGGATGCGTTTAACAGGGTTGTTGCGAAGCCCGGAACGAAGCAGTATGGTCCTTTATCGGTGCTTTGCAGCCTCTATGGTAATGTCGTGAAGGAATTCACGGTTCAAAGGTCCGCTTTCATACCCGCTCCCAATACTACTTCATGTGTCATAAGCCTTACAAAAGGGGAGAGGACGCTTGATCAGGGACTTGTAAATTTCCTTGACCAGGTCTTCAGGATGAGGCGCAAGAAACTGCTTAATAACGTTAAGGGCATAGAGGATCAGCTTGATTTGTTGAAT
This sequence comes from Clostridiales bacterium, assembly GCA_017958365.1. GTDB lineage: Bacteria > Bacillota > Clostridia > Saccharofermentanales > Saccharofermentanaceae > Saccharofermentans. Next base: position 24,002 of record JAGDCV010000040.1, on the reverse strand, counting down.
ATAGACCATAATTGCCGTGCAGAACAGTTAGAACCTGAAGCACTTTGGAGCCTATATAATGCTATAATAGAGAGTGGTAACAAACAGGCTTAAGAGGTGTAAACATGAAAAAATCATCCCAGAGCATCATGAGCAAGTATTCTAATAAGAATCTTAAGAAGAAATCTTCTCCCGTATCGGCTGAAGATCTTCCTCCCATAGCTACTTATGAGCAATGATATAAGGGGATGAGCCAGGATCTTACTGAGCAAAAGCCCAAGCAGACCCTTGAAGAGAAGATCGCAAAGAGAGAAAGCCTTAAAAAGCCCAAGAAGGAAGATGCTGAACTTCCCAAGAGAGTATCAGTCGAGATCAATGGTAATCTTTACCTTCTTGGCTGTACTGAGAATATAAGCGAGGGAAGGATTAGAAAGATCGCTGCTCTTGCCAATGAGATCTTAACGGATACAAAGGAATCGAATCCCGGTCTTACAAATTCAAAGATAAATGCACTTTCGCTTATCGATGCCTGCGACAGGATCCTTACCCTTAAGGATGAGAATTCCAATATGAGAACTGAACTTATGTACCTTCAGCAGAAGGTTTCCATAGAGGAAGAGAAAGAAAAACTCGAACCTACTCCGATGGAGCTGCTTGCTAATGAGAAAGAAGATTGAGCTTCTTGCACCTGCGGGCAACAAGGAGATCTTTAAAGCAGCGGTAGATGCGGGTGCCGATGCCGTATATTGCGGAATAGATCTTTATAATGCGAGGATGAATGCTTCCAATCTTACGATGGATGATCTTGCCGAGTGTTGTGCTTATGCTCATGAAAGATCGTCATTTGTTCATCTTACTTTGAATACTCTCGTTGATGATAACGAGATAGATGAAGCTGTTAATATCGCTTGTGAAGCTTATAACGCAGGCGTTGATGCGATCCTGGTACAGGATATGGGACTCGCTTCGCTTATTCATAAGAAGTATCCTTCCATACCTATGCATGCTTCTACTCAGATGAATGTATATAGTGCCGATAAGTTCTCTTCTTTAAAGGGCAGGGGATTTACGCGGGTCGTTCTTCCGAGAGAGCTTTCATTAAAAGAGATAAGCGACAGAAGCAAGCTTGGTAACAAGCTTAATATCGAGACTGAAGTATTCGTGCACGGAGCTGTCTGTGTCTGCACGTCGGGATTATGTCTATTCTCTTCAATGAATAAGAGCGGTACCAGATCAGGAAACAGGGGACTTTGTGCACAGCCGTGCCGTCAAAGATATACGTTGTCTGACGGGTCCAAGACTATTCACGAGGGACACTTGCTGTCAGCTAAGGACAGAAGTGCTTTGTCATTCGTTCCCGAATTGATAGAAGCAGGAGTATCGTCTTTAAAGATCGAAGGCAGGATGAGAGATATCGATTATGTTAAGACTGCCGTCACGGTCTACAGAAGGATAATCGATGCTTATTATGACGGTACGCTTACAGGTCAGATGTTAGATCAAGCGGGAAGAGAACTGCTCGTTAACTTTAACAGGGGAGGAAGCTTCACGTCCCAGTATTTGACGGGAACCAAGGATCAGGAATTGCTCTCCGGAGAGTATGTCGGTAAATACGGCCTCAAGATAGGCAAGATTACGCTTCGCGACTGTAAAGAGGGAACGATCACCATCAGACCTTCAAAGGGCTCATATGAGCCTTCCAGGGGCGATTACCTTTCATTAAGAAACAGAGACGGTGAGATAAAGTCTTTCCCTGTAGGTAAGGTTACAAGATTTAAAGATAATTATGTGGTTAAGGGACTTCATCCTTCAGCCATTAAGGACCTTCCTGATGATCTTACTGTCTATCTTATGAATCATTCATTTGACAATAAGTCTGATAAACCTCGTAAGACGCATATAGATATTACCTTTGATTCTTCTCATGACGGTTTATTGAAAGCATCCGCAAGAGTGACTGACGGACCTTTTGAAGACGTATTTGCTGAAGACGAATTAAGATATGATAACGAGGGAAGAGGTGCTTTATCTTCCGGGCGAATCGAAGAACAGTTCAGAAAGACAGGTTCAACGCCTTTTACTGTTGATGAGTTCTATATATCAGGTGAGGATGTTAACTGTTCGGTAAAGGATATCAACGAATTAAGAAGAGGTCTCCTCGAGACTTTATCGTCAGAACTTATAAGTGAAGCATCCCATACGGCTGTTGAAGAGTTCTTTATTGATGACATAAGTGATACCAAATCTTCTTCTGAAGGATCGGTAAGAGTATTAAGATATTATCCTTCTTTAATTTCATATAAGGCAGATCCTGAAGAAACGGACATACTTGCTTTCTCCGTCTACGATTATTCATCTTCTGAAGGTAAATCAAAGATCGATGAGATCATACAAAGAACCGGAAAGGAGCTTATGCTCGTTACTCCTGATTTTTGTCATGACAGGGAGTATGCTTCGTTTACTAAGATCAAGGATATTAGATTCGTTCCTACAGCCGGAACCAATATATATAATTCCGTTTCACTTAAGAATACACTTGATGATACGGGTGAAGCATTTATCTCATATGAAGTATCTCCTTCTGATGCATTAAAGATGCTTAACAGTGCAGGAGGAAACGGTACGGTTTACCTTCATTGCGGAGGCCTTATCCCCTGGATGCAATCTGATTTCTGTCCAGTTGGCCGCAACAAAACGGGCTGCAGGGCATGTAAGGGGAAGGGGTGTTATACTTTAACACCGGATGAGGGAAATGACGATATCCGTGTCTTAACGCATCCTCTGGATTGTTCCTCAGTTATCTTGGGTCCTGCCAAGTACCTTTTCGACGATGGCGATGCGATGGAGGCTTCGGATATGGGTTATGATGTAATTAAATGTTATGTGGAGGTATAAGATGAGCAAGATAAAATTACCGCTCGAGAAATGCAGGGAAGAGGCAGCCATGCCGAAGTATGCCAATGACGGAGATGCCGGCATGGATCTTTATTCCTGTGAAGATATTCTTGTTAAGCCCGGATGCAGTGTCCTGGTTCCCACCGGACTTAAGATGGCGATCCCTTACGGATATGAGGTTCAGATCAGACCTAGAAGCGGAATCTCACTTAAGACTCCTTTAAGAGTTCCGAATTCCCCCGGAACCATCGACTGCGGTTACAGGGATGAAGTTAATGTGATCATCTATAATGCATCCATGAGAGAGGATGCCTCCGAGGAAGCTCCTTTTACTCTTGAAGATAATGGCTGCAAACACGGAACATATCTCATCCGCAAGGGTGACCGTGTTGCTCAGATGGTGCTTAACAAAGTTGAGTATGCCGATATCGAGTTTGTTGATTCGGTTAAGGATATCGGTGAAGACAGAGGCGGCGGATTCGGCCACTCAGGTATTTCCTGACGGGGTATTATGACTCAGGGATTTCAGGAAGCTGTTGACAGCAGAGGAAGACGAAGGAGCGGATCAGGATTTATCGTAAGATTCGCGTTGATATTGAGCGTTCTTGCAGCAGCGCTCATATTCTTTGTCGTACTTACGATTTCATCATCAAACCACCTCATGAATATCGATAAGACCTCAGTTTCCAACATTCCTTCGAATATCCTTCCTTCATATTCAACATGTTCTTTTGAATCATTTGACGGACAGACTAACCTGTCAGGCTGGTTCTTCCAGACTGATAATCCCATAACGACAGTAATCGTAGTTCACGATGCGGGTTCCAACAGACTTCCTTTTGGCGTTAACATGATCGACCTTGTGGAGCAGCTTCTTGAGAACCACTATAATGTCTTCCTGTTTGACCAGAGAAACTCCGGTGAGTCGGAAGGTGATGTCTGTAATTACGGCTACCTTGAGTGGCAGGATGTAATGGGTGCTATCGCCCAGGTAAGAATGATCTCAGTTACGAAGAACGTTGTTCTATACGGCATCGGTACCGGTTGCACCGCAAGCATGTTAGCTTATGATACATTGCCCGATCCGGGATTGTCAGAGGCTGATCTTAATGATTATTCCTATGAGGTAAGAAGACTCGGTTTTGATAAGTCTTATATTATCGGAATGATATTTGATTCTCCTGCAAAGAGTTCTGACGATTACATAAGAGCACGTGTTGAACAGACAGAGTTCCTCGGTAACATAACCCAGAACTTTGTTCCGTATGCGATAAGACTGTCGGCAGGTGAGAGCGGGGCAGTTAATCTGGTTGCAGAGATATCAAGAATACAGATACCCGTGTGCATCATCTACGGAGGTCACGATACTTTCATCGGTGCAGATAAGATCTCCCAGATTGTTGAAGAGAGAAACAGATTGAATATAAGCCTTACCGTATCAAGGATGATCCCCGGTGCAGGTTATCTTGAGTCGTTCAAGATCGGTAAAGATGCATATATAGAAACCATAATGACTTACATGCAATCCTATTTCATAGCGAGCTCATAACATGGAACAGAATAAAGACATATTAATTCTCGGCATAGAATCATCATGTGATGAGACCGCAGCTTCCGTCGTTAAGAACGGCAGGGAGATCTTAAGTGATATCATCGCTTCCCAGGCTGACTTCCACGAGCAGTACGGAGGCGTTGTTCCTGAACTCGCATCAAGAATGCATGTCGACGCGATCTATCCTTGTATCGATTCGGCATTAAAGGAGGCGGGAGTTACACTCGAGCAGATCGACGGAATTGCCGTAACCTACGGTCCAGGCCTTGTGGGAGCACTTCTTGTAGGTCTTTCCGCAGCTAAGGGGCTTTGTGCTTCAACTGGAAAACCTTTGATCGGAGTTAACCATCTTCACGGTCACATATGCGCGAATTATCTTTGTTTTCCGGAACTCGAGCCTGAGTTTCTCTGCCTTTGCGTAAGCGGAGGAAACACTCAGATAGTTCACGTTAAGTCTTATACAGAGCTTGAGATCTTGGGAAAGACACGTGATGATGCCGCAGGTGAAGCCATCGATAAGATAGCAAGAGTCATAGGCTTAGGATACCCGGGCGGACCTAAGATGGATAAGGCAGGACAGGGAGGGGATACCGGTGCCTATGAATTCGCGGGTTCCCACATGAAAGACACCCTGGATTTCTCTTTCTCGGGAATCAAGACTAATGCCTTAAATATCATAAACCAGGCCAAGCAGAAGGGCGAAACCATTGATATTAAAGACTTTACGGCATCTTACCAGCATCACATCGCGAATATCCTCGTGAATAACACCGTAAAAGCTTCCGAGCAGACGGGAATAAAGACAATATGTCTTGCAGGAGGCGTCTCTGCTAACTCCTTCCTGCGAAAAGCTTTCGACGAGGCTTCAGTTTCGCATGATCTTAAGCTATACTATCCTAACTTAAGACTGTGTACCGATAACGCGGCAATGATAGCATCCGCAGGTTACTTTGAGTATTTGAAAGGAAGAAGGGATGAGCTTTCATTGAATGCTTCACCTTCGTTGAAATTAGGAAGATAAGATGCCTAGGGAAAAGGGTATAAAGATAATAGCTGAGAATAGAAAAGTCTATCACGACTATTTTATTGAAGAGCGATATGAATGCGGAATCGTCCTCTCGGGAACGGAGGTCAAGAGTCTTCGCGCGGGTAAAGTCAACTTAAGAGACAGTTATGTAACCGTTAAAGGCGGAGAGATGTTCCTTCTGGGCGTAAATATCAGTCCTTATGATCACGGCAACCGCTTTAATCTTGATCCCATGAGAACAAGAAAACTCCTGATGCATAAGAAGGAGATCATTAAGTTATACTCGAAGATCAAGCTTGACGGTCTTACATTAGTACCTACAAAGTGTTATTTTAAGGACAGTAAAGTTAAGTTCGAGATCGGACTTGCCAGAGGTAAGAAGAACTACGATAAGCGTGATGCGGAGGCTTCAAAGCAGGCAAAACGCGAGATAGACAGAGCCATCAAGAGCAATAACAGGGAAAGACGATAGGGTATGAGCATTAATACTGAAAAGCGTGATATATCACTGACATATCTTGTTGCAGCAATCATTTCCTGGATACTGCTAGGAACATGGATAGCCATGTTATTTTATCTTTCATCTGAAAACGGTGTTGATTCCGGCGCCAGAAGCTCAAAGGCTCTTGAGATAGTCGAACTTCTGTTCGGTAAAGAGGTTATTACCGAATATGTATTAAGGAAGATAGCTCACGTTCTTGAGTACATGCTTCTTACGGCATTATCATTTAATGCAATCCGTTATACCAATCTGATATCCGAATCGAGATCTTATTCGGAAAGTCCGGTCAAACTTGTTAAGTCAGATAACGAGATGTACATTCTTATCTCAATGTGGCTTTCATTATTAACAGCATCCGTTGATGAATATCATCAGTTGTTTGTTGACGGACGTGACGGATCGATCCGTGATGTACTGATCGATGCGATAGGGGTAGTCATCATGCTCCTGATCATAAGGATCGCATTTACGATCAACCTCGTTCGTAAAGGAAGGAAAGAGTATCGCTATGAGTGATGCCCATCTATATTCCTGTATTTGGGATAAGTTCTAATTCGGTATAATTACAATTTTGGTGAATTAGGAAGAGGAGATTTTCCATATAACAGTCGAATGATTATAACAGAATAAATAAAAAAGACCCCGGAAATGAATTCCGGGGCTGCATATTAAATCTGGAGGTATTTCTTTCTATTCACACCTTCTTATGACATGTACTGCTCGCAGGACAATTACTGCAACCGCATCCGCATGTAGATTCTCCTTTGATCTTTTTTCTGATAAGAGATCCGACAGCAAGACCAACTATCACGATAAGAATTGCCGATACAATAATCGTTCCTAAGTTGTCCATGATCCATTCTGTCATACAATAACCTTCTTATCCAAAACGCTTGCTTCTTTATATGGTCTTACCATTAACCAGATGAATGCCGCGATCAAAATGAATGAAATAATTATACCGAATACGCTTCCTTCTCCTGCGAACATCATCATCATCTGATATACGACTAATGATACCACATAAGCAAATCCGCACTCGTAACCTATGGCAAACCATGTCCACTTTGCATTATTCATTTCTCTTCTTATTGCACCTATGGCTGCAAAACAAGGAGCGCACAGAAGATTAAATATCAGAAAGCTCATCGCCGAAGCACTTGTAAAGGCCGTCGACAAGGCTCCCCAGCTATCCCCTTCTGCACCATAAAGAACTCCCATTGTACCGACGATATTCTCTTTTGCAACGAGTCCCGTAATTGATGCAACGGTAGCCTGCCAGTTGCCCCAGCCCAAAGGAATGAATAACCATGCTATAGCATTTCCTACGGATGCCAATATGCTGTTACTTATCTGTTCTTCTTCAAGCATTCCGAATGCTCCGTCCGTCCAGCCGAATCTTGAAAGGAACCAGATGACTACTGTTGATAATAAGATTATGGTTCCGGCTTTCTTAATAAAACTCCAGCCTCTCTCCCACATGCTTCTTAACACATTACCTATAGTAGGCATATGATATGCTGGAAGCTCCATGACAAATGGTGCAGGCTCTCCGGCAAACATCTTTGTTTTCTTCAAAATGATACCGGAACAGATGATGGCAGCGATTCCTATAAAGTATGCACCGGTCGAGACCCAGGCACTTCCGCCGAATATGGCACCCGCAATCATGGCGATGAACGGAACTTTTGCGCCGCAAGGAATGAAAGTTGTGGTCATGATGGTCATCCTGCGGTCGCGCTCATTTTCGATAGTGCGGGATGCCATGATTCCCGGGATACCGCAGCCGGTACCGATCAGTATCGGTATGAAGCTCTTTCCCGAGAGCCCGAACCTTCTGAATACACGGTCAAGAACAAATGCAACTCTTGCCATGTAACCGCAAGCTTCAACGAAAGCCAACATCAGGAATAATACTAGCATCTGAGGAACAAATCCCAGGACTGCTCCGACACCTGCTACAATACCGTCAAGAACAAGGCCTTTAAGCCAGTCGGCGCAGTTTGCCATATCAAGCAAAGACTCAACAAGCACAGGTATTCCGGGCACCCACAATCCAAACAGATTGAATCCGTCGCCAAACAGACCGTCATTAGCCCAATCCGTAGCAGATGCACCGACACCGACCATGGCAACCCAGTAGATAACAAACATGACTGCAGCGAAAATCGGAAGCCCGAGCCATCTGTTTGTTACGATCTTATCTATCTTGTCCGATACGGTTAAAGCACATGAATCTTTCTTCCTGTAAACGCCTTTAAGAAGTTCTGCAATATATACATATCGTTCATTTGTAATGATGCTCTCGGAATCATCATCCATCTCGGATTCCGCTGCTTTAATGTCATTTTCAATGTGAGCGAGTTTGTCTTCAGAAACGTTAAGCCTTGAAAGAACTTTATCATCACGCTCAAAGATCTTAATTGCATACCAACGCTGCTGTTCTTCAGGCATATCGTGGATAATTGCTTCCTCTATGTGAGCAAGAGCATGTTCAACAGGGCCGCTTAATGTATGCATCGGATTCTTCTTGGATTCTTTTGCTGTCTTTATCGCAAGTTCAGCTGCTTCTATAGTCTTATCGCCCTTCAATGCTGATATCTCAATGATCCTGCAGCCGAGTCGGTTTTCAAGTTCTTTTGTATTAAGAGTATCGCCGTTCTTTCTTACTACATCCATCATGTTGATGGCAACAACGACAGGAATACCAAGTTCAATCAGCTGCGTTGTAAGATAAAGATTACGCTCAAGATTAGTACCGTCAATGATGTTCAGTATCGCATCAGGCCTTTGATCTATGAGGTAATTTCTTGCTACGACTTCTTCTAATGTATAAGGTGAAAGAGAATAGATACCGGGAAGGTCAATAATGTCCACATCATCGTGTTTTTTGAGTTTTCCTTCCTTCTTCTCTACAGTTACTCCCGGCCAGTTACCAACAAACTGGTTAGAGCCGGTAAGAGAATTAAAAAGCGTGGTCTTTCCGCTGTTAGGGTTACCGGCTAATGCAATCTTTAAACTCATTATCCTTCGCCCCCTTCTTCAACATCGATCATCTTCGCATCTTCTTTACGTATGGATAATTCATATCCTCTAACAGTTACTTCAATGGGATCACCCAAAGGAGCTACTTTACGAACATAAACTTGAGTACCTTTTGTTATACCCATATCCATGATTCTTCTTTTGATCGCACCTTCACCGTTGATCTTCTTAACTATTACAGTCTGTCCGATCTTTACATCTTTTAATGTTTCCATAAATCCTCCTTAGATCATTATCTTTCCGGCCATATGCTCGTCCAAAGCAACTCTGGACTCTTTGACCTTGACAATGACATTTCCCCCAAGAGAGCTGATCAGAGTTACCTTTCCTCCCTGTGTAAATCCGAGATTCTCAAGATGACGTTTAACATCCGGGCTTCCGCCGATCCTTTTTATGATCTGCTCTTCCCCACTGTTTGAATAAATTAACGGCATCATTCGTTTCCCCTCCTAACTACCGTTAGTTATGACTAACCATAGATAGTTATAAAAAACTACATTGATTTTGTCAATAGTAAAAAGGAAGATTTATGGGATTAATTCTCGGATGCTACGGTCTGATCAGCCTCTAATGCAGCCTGACCTGCATCTGTAAGAGTATATTCGATATAAGTCAGATCATTCGCATATGTTAGCGAAGCCTGGGAAATAAAACCTAAGAATATATCATTAATATCGTTGATGGAATTGTCCTCATATACAACCCTTATGTCGTAAACGGTTGGACTGACTTCAATATAGAACTGACGGACCTCCCCGTCCGGGAAAGGTTCGTCAATAAGGTTAGTATCTTCAAAATCTTCAATGTCGGAAGTCTTAACGTATAAAGCAATTATTGTCCTTCCGGTTGAATTGGTAAAATCAAAAGAGTTGTTATAGGTTATGTTGTCACCTATAACCTGCCCATCCGTCTCAGATGTTTCCAAAACTGATTCACTTACGCTTTCTGAAGGAACAACAGACTCTGATGCATTGATTACAGACTCATCAACAACACTCTCTGAAGAAGAATCAGTTGATGTCTCAACAGGAGTCCTGACACAACTGCAACAGAATATACCAATTACTAATGCAACCGTAAAAGATATTAAACGCTTCAATACGTAAACCTCCTTATGAGATCTTATCTAATGCCTGCTTAATATCGTTGATTATATCATCAGGATCCTCAAGTCCGACACTGAAACGGATAAGATCAGGTGCAACACCTGCTTCCATAAGCTGTTCATCAGACATCTGTCTGTGAGTATGAGAAGCAGGGTGCAAAAGCAATGTCTTCGAATCAGCGACATGAGTAGCGATGGTAGCAAACTTTAATGAATCCATGAACTTGATGGATACGTCTCTTCCGCCCTTAACGCCGAAGCACAAAACGCCGCAGGTTCCGTTGGGACAATACTTCTTTGCAATCTCATAATTCTCATCTGTCTTTAAACCCGGATACTTGACCCATGCTATTCTGTCGTCAGATGCGAGGAATTCTGCGATCTTCTGCGCATTTTCGACATGGCGGCGCATCCTTACGGCGAGAGACTCGAGACCGATCTGAACGTAGTAAGCATTCTGAGGAGCCTGAATTGAACCTAAGTCTCTCATAAGCTGAGCCGTAGCCTTTGTGATATACGCGCCCTTGCCGAACTTGGTGGCATATGTGATGCCGTGGTAGGACTCGTCAGGTGTAGTAAGTCCCGGGAACTTCTCGGCGTGAGCCATCCAGTCAAAGTTACCGCTGTCTATGATGGCACCACCAACGGAAGAAGCATGTCCGTCGATGTATTTTGTAGTTGAATGAGTTACGATGTCAGCACCCCACTCGATCGGACGGCAGTTAACCGGCGTAGCGAAAGTATTATCGATAATGAGCGGTACTCCGTGATCGTGAGCAAGCTTAGCAAACTTCTCGATATCGAGAACATTAACGGTAGGGTTCGTAATGGTCTCGCCGAATACGCACTTGGTGTTAGGCTTAAAGTACTTGGACAGCTCCTCATAAGAAAGGTTCTGATCGACAAAAGTGCACTCGATACCCATCTTCTTCATGGTTACGCCGAACAGATTATAAGTTCCGCCGTAAATGGATGAAGACGTGATAAAGTGGTCACCGCTCTCGCAGATATTAAATACTGCAAAGAAGTTGGCAGCCTGGCCGGAAGAAGTAAGCATTCCTGCAAATCCTCCCTCCATTGCACAAAGCTTGGAAGCAACAAAGTCGTTTGTGGGATTCTGAAGTCTTGTGTAGAAGTATCCTTCAGCTTCCAGATCAAACAGTTTACCCATATCGTCGGAAGTGTCGTACTTCCATGTTGTACTCTGATAGATGGGTACCTGCCTGGGCTCACCGTTACCGGGCTTATAACCTTCGTGCAAACACTTTGTGTCGATACTGTTTTCCATATTATGTTTCCCCCTCGTTTACATCACCTGAGATGTTCATTTTACTTATTACAACTGACGGACAGAAATACTCTCCTTTTCCTTCCGGAACAGAGATGATATCAGAGCCCGTTGCAATTATCTTCTTTAATACTTCATAGAAGTTGTCGGCTACGGTTATCTGCTCAACGGGACGGGTGATCTTACCGTCCTTGATAAGGTATCCTTCACAGAACAATGAGAAGTCTCCGCTTATCTTGTTAACGCCTGCATGAAGTCCGTTAAGATCGGTGATGTATATACCTTCACCGACCCAATCACAAAGTTCATCAAAATCCTTTTGCCCGGGTTCAACTATGAGGTTGGTAGCAGATATTCCCACAGGAGCCGAGAATGCGCCCTTAAAGCCGTTGCCCGTAGATTCGGTACCTGCCTTATGAGCTGTCTTAAGATTATAGAAAGCCTTTACGAATACGCCCTTATCGATAAGTGCCTTTGACTTGGTAAGTACGCCTTCAGAATCAAACGGGAATTTGATGAGAGCCTTCTCATACATTGGCTCTTCTCTTATCGTAAACAGGTCGGAGGCTATGACTTCTCCTTCCTTATCAGCAAGAAGTGAGAGACCTTTCTGCATTGAATAAGAAGAGAAATTACCTATGAAAGTATCAAACAGACTTACAAATGCTTCGTTACTGAAGATGATCTTATACTCTCCGGACTTAACGGATGAAGCACCGAGTTTATTCAATACTCTCTTCTTCAAAGTCTTAAGGAACTTCTCCTCGTCAAAATCATCAATGTCTCTTCCGAACCAGTAGTAACTGCCGGTCTTAACGACACCGTCCTTCTCGGCTCTTGCCTCGGCGAGGATAGTTATCATATCGGAATCCTTATAAGTATAAAGACCCTTGGAATTAACTGATGTCGAAGGACCTGTACCACATGATATGGAAAGATAATCAACTGCCTTGATGTCATCGGATAAAGCAAGTATATCCTTCTCGAGCTTCAGACCGATCTGAGAGAATTTATCATAAGTATTCTTATCATACGAACCGCTTAACTGAATTGACTCAAGGTGTGAGTTATCAGGATCACAATAGATAAACTCCTCATCCTCATCATCAAGGACTTCACAGTTTTCCATGGCATTTTTAAGCATGAAATCCATCGCATCGTCATTCAGGTCCGAAGTAAACGAACCGCCCATCTGGCCGTTCTTCTTACCTCTGAATCCCACGCCCTGCATGGTCGAATTCTCATAAGAGGATACTTCACCTTTAAGGATATTGATCTCCATGGAAGAGTTACTCATGAAGCATGCTTCAGCATCTTCAAAGCCGTATTCGATTGCCTTCTCAACAAGATCCTTTATATACTTCTCCGCAAAAGTTCTGTCCATTATCAAGCCTCCCTTCCGCCGACCAATATCGACGATACTCTGATGGTAGGCTGACCTACTGTAACGGGAACTCCGCCGGAGATGGAACCGCACATACCTGCAGCAAGCTCAAGATCATTACCGACTCTGTCGATATTCATGAGGATCTCCTGACCTTTACCGATAAGAGTAGCACCTCTTACGGGCTCTGCAATCTTACCGTTTCTTATCATGAATGCTTCCTCGGCAGCGAAATTAAACTCTCCCGTTGCAGTATCAACGGAACCGCCGCCCATCTTCGTACAGTACAATCCGTACTCTGTATCAGCAATGATATCCTTGGGGTCATCCTTACCGTTATCGATATAAGTATTACTCATTCTTGAAGTAGGTGCATAAGTAAAGTCCTGGCGTCTTCCGCATCCTGTCGGCTCGCAACCCATCCTTCTTGCACCGAGATCATCAACAAGGTAATTCCTGCAGATACCGTTCTCAATAAGAAGAAGGTCAGACGATTCCCTTCCGGTATCATCGGTCATGTAGGAACCCCACTCACCTTCTATCCTTGCATTATCCCTTGCCGAAACGATGGAAGATGCAATCTGCTTTCCGAGCTTATCCGTAAAGCATGAAGACTTAATGCCTACAGCGGTTGATTCCAGGGCATGTCCGCATGCTTCGTGGAAGATAACGCCGCCGAATCCGTTGCCGATGATAACGGGCATCTTACCTGAAGGGGCATATCCTGCATTGACCATGCGGATTGCAGTATCACAGCATTCTCTTGTCTTCTCGATAACTGGATACTCGTTAACGAATTCATATCCTCTCATGGTACCGGGAGCAACACGTCCGGTCTGCTTCTCCGTGCCCTTTGTGGCTACGGTCTCGATAGACAGACGTATCCTTGTCTGTGATTCCTCTTTATTGATTCCTTCACTGTTAACGACGTGGATCACTCTGTTTGACGTTACATAAGAAGCTGCAACCTGAGTGATAAGTTCGTTATAAGACATTGCATATTCGGAGGCTTCCTTAAGGAAACTGATATTATCCTTCTTGGAAACAGTCAAAGGATCTATCTCAAGGATCGAAGGACTTGATTTGCTTAACGCCTCAACCTGCTTAATATCAGCAGCTTTACCGCCTTTAATGGCAGATGCAGCTTCCTTTGCAAGTTTGATCAGTGCTTCCTCGGATTTATCGGAAGTATAAACATAAACAACATTGGTACCTGACATAAGTCTGATACCAACGCCGTAATGGATTCCTGATGCTGCTCTTATTGTTCTTTTGTTAAGAAGACCTACGTTTGAAGCCTTCTTCTCTTCTTCAAAGACCTCTGCGAAGTCGGCAGTAGTGCCCATCGCAGCTTCGATGATCCTTGATATGGTAATGTCACTTAACAATATCAGTACCTCTTAATCTTACGTGAAGTATTCTTCTCGAACTCGGTCTTCCTCAGGATTACCTTCTTGATCTTCTTATAGTTAACGAGCTGCTCATTAACATTATCAACGACCTGCTCGAGAACCTTCTGGATCTGCTCGTCAGAAGCATCCTTACCTAACTCCTGCTCGATAACATCCATATCAGGGAAGATTGTTGCGACGATGATTATATCGTCCTTCTTGTCATCATGAACACCGGAGACAACGCTCTCGGCTACTCTTTCATCAAGAGACAGAAGATACTCGATCTCCTCGGGGAATACGTTCTTACCGTTCTGAGCGATGATAACGTTCTTCTTTCTTCCCGTGATGATGCAAAAACCGTTCTTATCGATATAACCCAAATCACCGGTATGGTAGTAACCGTTGCTGTCAAGGGCCTCAGCCGTTGCCTCAGGATCCTCGTAGTAACCCATGAAGACGTTGTCGCCCTTGGCAATAAACTCACCGATACCGTCAGAATCAGGATCGAGTATCTGCACGTCAACACCCGGCAAAGGCAGACCTGCCGCTTCATTCTCGAAGTCACAGTCTCTGTTCAAAGCAAGGATGGGAGCGCACTCCGTAAGACCGTAACCCTGAACACAAAGGAAACCCATATCCTGGAAGAACTCAAGCGCCTCAGGCTTAACGGGAGCACCACCCAAAATGATGAGTCTCATGTTGCCGCCAAACACGTCATGTATCTGCGCGAAAAGCTTCTTTCTTACATCAATGTGAAGCTTCATCAAGAACTTGGAAAGCTTTCTTCCGGTATTAAACTTCTTAGCCTTCTTAGGATCGGAATTGATGTTCTTCATGATCTGCTTATAGAACATCTCAAGCATAACGGGAACCATGAGGATACAGGAAGGCTTAGCTTCCTTGATCTCAGTCGTTATATAACGAAGTCCCGAGCAGATGGCAATGGTTGTACCTCTGTAGACCTGACCTAAGAAACCGCAGGTGCACTCATAAGTATGATGCAAAGGAAGAACGGAGAAGAACTTATCGCTTCTGTCGATGTAAAGCATCGAGAACATGGACATCAGGTTCTTACAGATGTTTCTCTGGCAAAGCATAACAGCCTTGGATTTTGCTGTTGTACCTGATGTAAACAGAAGGATCGTCATCTCCTCAGGGTCGATGGTTGCTTCAGTGAAGATCTTGTCACCTTCAGAAAGATACTTCTCTCCTTCTTCGATAAGCTTTGTGTAACTTACGAATCTGTTATCATCAATGTCATCCATTGAAACGTAATACTTAATGGAATCTATCTTACCGTAGATCTCATCGATCGATTCCTTCTTTGAAGATGAGAAGATGACAACATCTGCATGTGCCCTTGAAAGACAGTTCAGGATCTCGTCTGTCTTAAGTTCCTTATCGATGGGAACGACACATCCCGTTCCGTTTGTGGTTGCAAGATATGAAACATACCACTCGTATCTGGTTTCAGCGAGGATGGCAACACGCGCACCTTTATCAACCTTATGCATGAGAGCCGTACCCAATGAATCGATGTCGTGATCGTACTTCTCAGTAGTAACAGGCTCGTATTCCTTAGCCTTATGAGGCTTATGAAGGAAAACGGGGTTGCCGGGGAATTCCTTAACACGTGTCTTGATTACATCTCTTAAGTTATTGATCTTCGTAACTTCATAAAGAGGTATGTCTTTCATCTTGTTCCGATCCTTTATATTTAATTACATTTATTATAACCCAATTATCAGGATACAAAGCCCTTCTCAAGTGCAAGTTTTGCACGCTCGGCATTCTTGCCGCCGAGCTTTATCTGATCCTCAATGAACGTGGGATGAGAAGCGACAAAATCCTTCATGTACTTGTCGGGGTTTTCAAGGAACTTGATAACGAGATCATACTGGGCATTATCGATATATCCCTTTGAAAGCGCCTCGTCAAACAAAGCCTTATCAACTCCTGTCAAAGTCTCCATGGTGATACCGAGACCGCGAAGAACAGCAGCACCGTTCTGATGTCTGTCAACAACGGCAATTGTATTATTGATGCTTGCGCTTACGTCTCTTATCGCAGGAACCCATGCTCTCTCGTAGCTTGAAGCTTCAGTGATGAGATCTGCGATGTGAAGACCTGTCTTTCCTGTGATCGGTACATTAAGAGGATTGAAATCACTGTCGGTATATGTTGTGGACAGATCCTTATAGATGGTAAGATGAGGCTTATCCATGAGATGAGCTACAAGCATGGAGAAGAAGAAATCTCTTCTCTCACCGCCGGAGATAAAGTCAAAATCATATCTGGATGCAACTTCAACGAGTTCCTCGATGACGTCTCTGTATGTCTCGGAACCGTTGTACTGTCTGTCCAACACCTCAAAGATGATCTTAGGTGCCTTCTCCTTATCAGCAGCACACTCGTCTTCAATGATCCTCAATACATCATTAGCTACACCTTCATCCTTGATGAGGAAGTGTGTGTTGATGTAGAAAGGTCCGAACTTACCTGATGTATACCAGAAAGGTGTATCTGCAGGTGCTACGCGGATAGCGTTAGTTTTGAATAAATTCTCTGTTGTTCTGTTTGACATAGTCTTACTCCTTTATGTTTATTACCAAAGCCGCAAAGTTCCGGTTAAAGTTCTTATATCAGTATCGTTCTCTTCACACCAGGCTTCAAGCTCATCTGTTATGAAAACGGGACAGTCAGGTACAACGAGACTTGCCGTTCCGATCTCAACAGCAGCTGCTCCGGCGATCATAAACTCAAGTACGTCAGAAGCTTCACTTATTCCGCCGCATCCTATGATGGGGATATCAAGAACACGGTAGCATTCGGATACCATTCTGATCGCAACAGGCTTGATGGCAGGACCTGAGTATCCGCCTGTATTATTGTGTAATACAGGTCTTCTGGTCTTGATGTCAACTGCCATACCGAGCATGGTATTAATAAGAACGACAGCATCCGCTCCTCCCTCCTGTGCGGCAAGAGCCATGCTGCTTATATCAGTTACGTTAGGTGTCAATTTGATCCACAAAGGAAGATCCGTAAGCTTACGAAGTTCACCAACGATCTTCTTTATCTGCTCTTTGTCACTTCCTATCGACATACAGCCTTCTTTGACATTAGGGCATGAAAGGTTGATCTCAAGAGCATCGATCTTATCCTTATGAGGATCCAAAGCCTTCACCATATCGATGTAGTCTTCAGTCGAATGACCTGCAACATTAACTATAACGCCCGTATCAAGCGTATTCATGAAATCAAGGTCATACTTTATAAAATGCTCCACGCCCGGGTTCTGAAGGCCCACGGAATTAAGCATTCCCGCCTTGCACTCGGCAACACGCACACCCTCATTTCCTGCACGGGGCTTGATCGTAAGCCCTTTCGAAGAGAGGCCGCCAAGTATTGAAAGATCATATATCTCGGATAACTCCCTGCCCATGTTGCAGGTGCCTGATGCCAGGATGATAGGGCTTTTAAGGAAAGTCTTACCGACATTTACGAATAAACGCTCGCTCACCAGATCACCTCCTTGGCATCAAATACGGGACCGTCTTTACAGCATCTTTTGTGATCAAAGGGAATGCCTTCTTCCTGCGCCTTGATCTTACATACGCATACAAGGCAAACACCTATGCCGCAAGCCATTCTCTGCTC
This sequence comes from Clostridiales bacterium, assembly GCA_017958365.1. Classification (GTDB taxonomy): domain Bacteria; phylum Bacillota; class Clostridia; order Saccharofermentanales; family Saccharofermentanaceae; genus Saccharofermentans. The sequence goes on along the minus strand of JAGDCV010000040.1, from coordinate 6,171 downwards.
AAGAGATACATAACAGTCAAGTCCGTGGCCGTCAGCCCAGGAGGACACTGCTTTCATCATTGGCATGGGACCTACACAAAGAATTGTAGCATCCTTAATGTCATCTTCTGACAGTGTATCAAGACCGTCGCAGCAGTTGCCCTTAATGCCCTCATCGCCGGCATCAGTCGTAAGGATGTAATCAGGATTGTTCATTATAACCTGGGACTTATCCCTGAAGCCCTGAACTACCTTTACGCTCTTATCCTTCGAAACAAGGTCTTCATACAGGAAATTGACGGGGAATACTCCGGAACCTCCGCCGACCAGTATGTACTTATCAGAGGATAATTCGAATCCGTTCCCCAAGGGGCCTAATATCCATGTTCCTTCACCTTCATCCAGGGATGCAAGTTCTTCGGTTCCCTCACCTACTATCTTGATCCCAACCTTGAAAGTACCGGTTTGTTTATTGACAGAAGCAATGCCGAACGGACGTCTTAAGAAATTGGAACAAGTAATATTTACAAACTGTCCCGGAACGGCTACAGAAGCGATCTGCTCACATGAGAACTCGATAAGAGCCGTATCCTCATTAAGCATCTGCCGCGAAACTACTTCACAGAAAAAGTCTTTATTCATACGTACTTCCTGTCTTTAAGTGCTGCATTAAGCTTATCTCTCATGTCTATGGCTTCATCCCTTGTTGCCTCGGCAAACTTCATGGGATCCAGGTCTTCCCTCTTCTTCCATGCACACATGAGGCTTCGTGATGCATTAACTATAGCTCCTGCTCCATCTTCAGTGAATGAAGCAACTGCGGCATCAGGGCCTGCACCCTGAGCACCGTATCCGGGTACGAGCATAAATGTATTCGGCATTCTCTTACGGGCGGCAACAGCCTGTTCGGGAACTGTAGCGCCAAGAACGGCACCAACTGAAGAGAAACCCTCTTCACCGATGAGTTCCTTACCCCACTCATTGACATTATCCGCCATGAGTTCATATACCTTTCTGCCGTCCTCAAGAACCATATCCTGGAAATCAACAGCAGAAGGATTGGATGTGTGAACCAGAGTGAATATACCCTTGCCGTCTCTTGCACATACGTCAAGGAAAGGCTTAATGCCGTCAATTCCGAGATAGCCGTTAACGGTAACGGCATCAGCGGCGAACATGTGCTTTTCGCTGCCGTCATCAAGGCTTGTTTTGCCTATGATGCCTTCAGCATAAGCGGTTGCCGTGCTTCCGATGTCGTTACGCTTAGCATCGGCGATGACGATCATGCCCTTGCTCTTGGCATACGCAATAGTCTTCTTTAAAGTGTCGATGCCCGCAACGCCATACATCTCATAATAAGCAAACTGAGGCTTGATGGCGGGAACGATATCGCATACCGCATCGATAAGAGCAGTATTAAATTCATATATCGCACATGCTGCTGCAAGTTCCGCATCAGGAGCCAGATCCTTGAGCCACTTTTCCCTGATTGGTTCGGGAATATATTCAAGCTTGGGATCAAGCCCCATTACGGTAGGATTGTTATACTCTTTAATCTTTCTGGTAAGAGCATCAGCGAAGTTCGTCATAAGTTACTTTACCCCCCATGATAGTAAGCAATGTCTTGCCGTAAAGCTTCCAGCCGTCGTAAGGTGTATTTCTTCCCTTTGACAGCATCTCATTCTTGTCGAAAACAAATTCGTTATCAAGATCAAACACAGCGAGGTCTGCATCATCACCTACATTCATGCCGCCGCGGCCGAGTTTAAGAATGGAAGAAGGGTTCAAACACATAAGTTCAACAAGCTTCTCCATGCTGATGATGCCGGGCTTAACAAGATATGTGTAACAAAGCGCGAATGAACTTTCAAGACCGACGATGCCGTTAAGTGCATGTGAGAACTCAACTTCCTTGTCATCCTGATGATGAGGAGCGTGATCTGTAACGATACAGTCAACAGTTCCGTCCTTGATCGCTTCGATAACAGCAAGCTTGTCTTCTTCTGTTCTAAGCGGCGGATGCATCTTAAAGTTCGTATCATAGTTCTCGCATGATTCATCCGTAAGAGTAAAGTAATGAGGACATGTCTCGCATGTTACTTTCACGCCTCTTGCTTTTGCTTCCCTGATCATTCTCATACCACCCTTGGTGCTTACATGACAGATATGAACGGGGATATCAAGATATTCGGAAAGGATAATGTCTCTTGCGATCATGATATCTTCGGCAACTGTAGGACATCCCCTGATTCCTATAGATGTAGATACCTCACCTTCATTCATTGCTCCACCTGAGATAGTAAGATCCTCTTCGTGATTCAATACCGGAATATCAAAGTCTGAGGAATATTCCAGAACTTTACGCATAAATCCGGAAGTAGCAATCGGCTTTCCGTCGTTGCTGATGGCAACGATGCCTGCTTCTTTCATCAGTCCGATCTCGGCCAGTTCTTCGCTCTCGAGATTCTTTCCTGCTGCTCCGATAGGATAGACTCTTACGAGACCGGCATCAGCAGCCCTTTTAAGAATACCTTCAACTACAGCAGCGTTATCGCATACAGGGAAAGTATTAGGCATCGTGCAGACGCTTGTAAATCCGCCTCTTGCGGCTGCAGCACTTCCTGTTGCAATCGTCTCCTTATACTCGTAACCGGGCTCCCTGAAGTGTACGTGCATATCTACAAGTCCGGGAAGAACGGTTCCGCCCTTTACATCGATTACCTCATCTGCCGTAGACTCATCGAAAGCGGAGGCAAACTTACCATCTTCAATATATAGCTCAGTCTTATCTGAACCTATTACCTTACAGTTCTTGATTATTGTCTTCATAAGTTGTTCCTCCTTGCCATGAGCAGGTAAAGAACAGCCATTCTAACGGCTACACCATTAGTAACCTGCTTATTGATAACTGACTGATCACAGTCATAAACTGCTGTAGGAAGCTCTACGCCGTGGTTACAGGGCCCGGGGTGCATAAGGAATGCATCAGGTTTGGCAAGCTTAAGCACTTCAGGAGTGATAGCGTAGAATTTTGCATATTCTGCTACCGACGGGAATAGACTGCTCTTCATTCTCTCAAGTTGTACGCGAAGACCCATGACGGCATCAGCATCCCTAACACAGTCTTCAACGCTGTCAGCAATTCTTACGCCCATCTTCTCGATTCCTATAGGCATCATGGTTCTCGGGCCGTAGACACTTACCTTGGCACCTAATTTCGCAAGTCCTATTGCATTGGATCTGACTACTCGGCTGTGGTAAACGTCACCGCAGATAGCGATGTTCTTGCCTTCAAACTTATCGAATCTTTCGTACATCGTAAGCATGTCGAGCAGAGCCTGTGTGGGATGCTCGTTCATACCGTCGCCGGCGTTGACGATGCTTGCATTGATCTTGTCAGCGATGGAATGAGGTGCACCGGACTGAGGGTGTCTCATTACGATGATATCAGTACCCATCATGTCGATGGTTCTTGCTGTATCAAGAAGGGATTCACCCTTTGCTACTGAGCTTCCCGTAGCGGATATGTTAGCACTCGTAGATCCCATATACTTGGATGCGAGTTCGAAAGACAATCTTGTTCTTGTCGAGTTCTCATAGAATAGTGTAACTACTGATTTTCCCTGCAAGTGGGATGTTTTCTTAGGACCATTCTCAACTACAAGCTTCATTGTCTTCGCGGTATCAAGTATCTCCATTATCTCCTCAGGAGTAAGCTGTTTCATTCCGAGGAGGTCTTTACTCTTAAGTCCCATATTACTTTTCCTCCTTTATAAGCAGAACCTGCGTAGAACCGTCAACATCATCAAACATGACGTCAACCTGTTCACTTTCAGATGTAGGTACATTCTTTCCTACATAGTCAGCTTTGAAAGGAAGTTGTCTGTGACCTCTGTCGATCAGCTCTACAAGCTGAATACATGAAGGTCTTCCCATATCAAAAATATTATCTATGGCAGATCTTATCGTTCTGCCCGTATAGAGTACGTCATCAACGAGCACTATCTTGGCTCCGTTAACATCGAAAGGAATATGCGTACCGTTTACAACGGGGTGCGCAGCCAAAGTAGAAAGATCATCCCTGTAGAAAGTGATATCAAGGATACCCATGGGCACCTTCACACTCTCGATAGACTCGAGATAATCTCTGATCTTCTTGGCTATAGAAACGCCTCTCCTCTGGATACCTATGAGAGCTATTCCATCGAGACCTTTATTGTGCTCGATGATCTCATGGGAGATCCTGATGATGGCACGCTCCACAGCCGCTTCATCCATTAGAACTGTAGCGTTGGAAGTGATTGCTTCACTCATTTGGAAACTCCTTACCCCGACAAAAAGTGCCGGAAAAATATAGTTTCCCGGCACGACAAAATTCTTATTATTAAAGAATCTTACAACCTCGCCGGGCTGTTTAAAGATTACTTAATGAGTCTATTCTTTTGAGAAGACAGATTCAAGATGTAATTTGTGTTATTTATACATTTCTTTCTTGATAAGAAGGAAGTCTTCGATACTTCTCATAAGTACGAATAACCTGGCTCTGTCCTCGAATTCTTCACGGGATCCGGGAAGCGGGAATTCTTTGAATCCCAGGCTTATTGTACGCACTTCATTTATGAGATCAAAGACATCATTATCCCTTGAATACTGTTCTGCAGTCTTTGCTAAAAATCCGGATATAACACTGGCAGTATCAGGGGCAGTCTTTATCTCACTTACATTCCTGTATATCTCTTTAAGTATCTCTGCCTGCTTTCGTCTCATTTTGATGTATTTTATGTCAATGGTATCAGAGTCTATAAGATCATTTTTGTAATCTGTAAGAGCCTGTTTCTCTGCCCTGTCCAGCTGATTATCAAGAACTTCGAGACATTTGCCGTCGTAGTTTTTTAGATTAGAATCGAGTATGCGTTCAGATGCCCTGTATAGAATATGTCTTATCTGTTCATCGGTCTTGTCAGTAAGTTCCTGCATCTTCTTTTTGTCCCTACGAAGTGTCAGGTTTACAAGTATTCCGAGTATAGTTCCCAATAGGAACAGCAATACCTCATTAAGGATCGTATCTGCGTCCATCCGCCCGGTCGACAGGAAATGAGATATCAATACGGAATCCATCGCCATAGCCGAGTAGAAGCCGAAGATCCTGCAGAAGATGATGAATATCAGAAGATACAGGCAAAACGCCGGAAGATTGTATCCGATCAAGTTATAGCAAGCAAAAGCAATAATGAGGGCAGCCACAAATGCCAGTAATCTTTCAAGCGCAGTCTTAACAGTCTCCTTTTTGGTAGGAAGAACTGAAAGTATTGCTACGATCCCTGCCGATACACTGAACTCAAGCCCCATAAGATCAGCGGTTATGTAGGCTATAACGGCTGCGGCAGTGATCTTAAGTGCAATTATGATCTCTGATCTCTTTTCCATATACAAATGATTATATACTAACTTAAAAGGCTGTCCCTCAATTGAAGGACAGCCTTTATACTTAAGTCTTACTAAAGAATCTCAATCAGAGCTGAGGACCTGCAGCAACGAGTGCCTTACCTGCATCGTTGTTCTCGTACTTCTTGAAGTTCTTGTTGAATCTCTCAGCAAGATCCTTAGCCTTTGTCTCCCACTCGGAAGCATCAGCATAAGTATCACGAGGATCGAGGATACCTGTGTCAACACCGGGAAGCTCTGTAGGAACTTCGAAGTTGAACATAGGGATAGTCTTTGTAGGAGCCTTGTTGATATCACCGGAAAGGATAGCATCGATGATTCCACGTGTATCCTTGATTGTGATTCTCTTACCAGTTCCGTTCCAACCTGTGTTAACGAGGTAAGCCTTAGCGCCGGACTTCTCCATCTTCTTTACAAGCTCCTCAGCGTACTTTGTAGGATGGAGCTCGAGGAATGCCTGACCGAAGCAAGCAGAGAATGTAGGTGTAGGCTCTGTGATTCCACGCTCTGTACCTGCAAGCTTAGCTGTGAAGCCGGACAGGAAGTAGTACTTTGTCTGCTCAGGTGTGAGGATGGATACAGGAGGCAATACGCCGAAAGCGTCTGCAGAAAGGAAGATAACGCTCTGAGCGTCAGGACCTGCAGAAACAGGGTTAACCTTCTGAACGATGTTTGTGATGTGGTTGATAGGATAAGAAACACGTGTGTTCTCTGTAACGGACTTATCAGCGAAGTCGATCTTGCCGT